>NZ_DASVOB010000105.1:0-13921 GCF_036383575.1 Mucilaginibacter sp. | reverse complement strand
GTCCGGAGCAGGTTGCGGTTTACAGCGGTAAAAACCATTACTATGATGATAACCGTACATTCACCATCGTTGGTTCGGTTCACCTGACGGATACTTTAGCGAAAAACCTTACTTTCAACAGCACCTACGGATCAACAAATTATACCGATAAATACGATTACTTTTCCCCGCAGATCCTTAATGGTACACTGAATACTGCTTATAGTACCATCAGCAGCAGCCCGTCGTGGTCGTTCGAAAACTTATTACAATACAACAAGGAGTTTGGAAAACACCGGTTCATTTTTGCAGTTGGTGCTTCACTGTACAGTTATGAAAATAATTATAACTACTCATCTGCCGCAGGCATAAATATTTCAGGGATCTACACAGTGCAAACCGTACCGGCAGGCACTAACCTGAATACAAGTTCAAGTTATTCGCGCAAAACTACCGAATCCTATTATGGCAGGCTTAATTATGATTATGCGGGCAAATACCTGTTTACAGCAAGTTTCCGGCGTGATGCTACATCCATTTATAGTCCGCAGTATCGTTGGGGTACCTTCCCTGCTATGGCAGCCGGCTGGATAGCATCTGATGAGTCGTGTTTTACCCCGATAAAAAAAGTGGTTAAATTTTTAAAATTCAGGGCAAGTTATGGTATCGACGGTAAAGACCCCGGCCAGTGGTATTCAAAATATCAAACACTGAGTACTGATGCCAGCAGTAATGTGGGTACTAACGGAACTATCACGCCCCAGGGTTATTTAGGCGGCTATCCAAGTACTTATAATGGCACCACCATCGTTTCGCCTTTTCCGTATTATAATAATATTTCCAGTTTCGGCGTGAAATCAAGTAGCAGCGTACGCTGGGAAAAAGATCACCAGGTTGATTTTGGCGCTGATATGGAACTGTTTAACAGCCGGGTTAATATTACGGTTGACTGGTACCAGAAGGATGCAAAAGATGTGTTTTTTTATAACGTGCCCGCACAGGCCACAAGTGGTTATCAATACTACTCAGGTAATTATGTAGATATCCGTAACCATGGCCTTGAGTTTGCCGCAAACATCAATGTTATGGGCCCGAAATCTCCATTTAAATGGAATTTTAATTTCAACGTCTCTATCAACCAAAATCTTGTTACCAAACTGCCAAATAATAACAGGGACTTTCTTTTTGGCGACTCATGGTTTTACAAAACGCTTACCCTTGGCGAGCCTTTATTTAGCTACAGGGTGTTTCATACCAACGGTGTTTACGCAACCAACGCCGATGTACCTACAGACCCCACTACCGGCAAAAAGGAAACCTATTATGGCGTAACATTACAGGCCGGAGACCCCAAATATGTTGACGTAAACGGCGACTACAATATTACCAATGATGATAAATACATTGCCGGTAACCCAAATCCTAAATATACAGGTGGCTTTGGCAGTTCATTCAATTACAAGCGTATTACTTTAAGCTTTTTTGCCTCATTTGTTGCGGGTAGAAAAATATTGAATGGTGCTTTATCAGACGCGCTTAACGGAACCCGTAACCTTGGCGGCTGGGGTACAGTAGCCGGTGTGGCAACCTATACCAATACGCTTAATCAGTTTTGGCGGGTTCCGGGCGATCAGACTACCTACGCCCGCCTGGTTTATCCCAACGGTTCACAAACAGACCCGTGGAATATCGGTACCGATTATTTTATCAGGGATGGCAGCTTTATCAAATTAAAAAACGTGACGCTTGGTTATGACCTGCCCGATAGGTGGCTTAAATCGTTAGGGCTTAAACGGGTCAATGTGTATGTAATGGGCGATAACCTGGCCATTTGGAAGAAGGCAAAAGATATTGCCGACCCTGAATTAGTTGATGCTACAACGGGTTCGTCAAACGTGATCTATCCAACAGCAGCAAAATATACACTGGGTTTAAACATTGATCTGTAAGCCGGATATAACCTGGGCTTGCCCTGTAATCCTCCTTAGATCAAAACATTTAAAAATTAAACTAACGTGAAAATGAAAGCTAAAAATCAAATATTATATATAACAGTGATCGTGCTGTTGTTTACATCTTGTAAAAAATTCCTTGATCAAACCCCGGTAAGCACGCCGACAGATCAAACCACCTGGAAAACAGAGGGCGATGCCAATGCGGGTGTAGCCGCAAGTTATTCGTTGCTGAGGTCGGCCTTTAATGCTTCGATAGCCTACTATAGCTACGGAGACCTTACTTCGGGAGAGTTTTTAACGGCCGAAGATGCGTCGTTCAGTAATGTGCTCAATATGCGCTGGGGAACTGCTGTGCAGAGTTCTTTTACTTATGACCCACTTTTAAAACTGAGGATTTACACGCCTTTTTATACGGCAGTAGCTCAAAGCAACAGGAGCCTTGCTTACATCAGCGCTATGCCTGTAACTGCATTTACCGGTGATAACACAGCATCTCAAACAGCATCAAAAAACAAGTACCTGGGCGAGGCTTATTTTACCAGGGCTTTTGCATATTTCATTATGTGCCGTGTTTGGGGTGATGTGCCGCTGGTGCTGGAAAATACAGATGAAACGGTTTCTAAACAGTATGGAAGAACAGCGCAGGCAACTGTATTGAAACAAGCCATTGCCGATGCAACCAAAGCCACGCAATACTTAAACTTAAGAGATAATTCATCAGTAGATAGGGGAGTACGTGCTGATAAAGGGGCAGCGTATGCCTTGCTGGCCCACATTTATGCATGGATAGGTGATTATGATAATTGCAATACAGCCTGCGATGCTGTGATCAATTCAGGATCATACAGTTTAATGAGTGCGGCAAACTTTATGGATATCTATAAAGGACAATCGCAGGAGAGTATTTTCGAAATAGCGCAGAATAATATATCTGAAAGTAGCGACGCAAACGCATATTATACGCTTGCCGGTTCAACACTTACGGCTCCGTATATTAAGCGTACCGTACCCGCCTGGGTTATAGATGACAGTAAGGTTAACGCGCTTTACACCGATACTAATGACGTTCGTTTGAAAAAAGGGTTTCTGCGTTTATCAAGTGGTACAACCTCTTTTTATGAATGTATCAAATACGTTAATGTTCAAAATGTAAATGGTAATGCTAATTACCAGGTTTCATTAAATAACATCGTCATTTTCAGGCTTGCCGATATCGAGCTGTTAAAAGCCGAGGCACTTTGCGCTAAGTCATCTCCTGATTATGGTACAGCCTTATCATTGGTAAACAAGGTACGCGGCGCCCGGAATGCGGCGTCTATTACAGGTGTAGCAGGTGCCGATGTTTTACAAACAGTAACTGACGAACGCGGACGGGAATTGTTTTTAGAAGGGCACCGCTTTTATGACCTGGTGCGCCTTGAAAGGATAAACCACTTACAGCAATTCGATAATATTTCGCCTGGCGAATTTGCCGCAGGGAAGTATTACTGGCCGCTTGACCCAACATTGTTTATTAACAACTCCCAGCTTACGCAAACTGCGTTTTGGGTAGGCAAGGTGATGAATTGATAATATGCTTAACTAAATAACCAGAAAACATGAAACACAGTATAAAAAACAATATCCTGATCATACTTGGCCTTTTCATGGCCTGTAGTATGGTTGCCTGCAAAAAAAACGGGTATCTAACAGATGGGGGCGTAAGCAAAGCTTATACCTCGTACTCTACCTATGATTATCTTAAAAATAACCAGTATCATCAATTTGATACAGTTATCATGCTGATTGATCATTATAAGCTGAAAGACGCGGTTAATAATGCCAAAACCTTTTTTGCATTTACAGATATGTCGGTGAACGGACTTATGAAAACATTGAAAGTTACCAGCATCGATCAGCTTACGGATTCGGTGAGCTCTAAACTCTTCAGCCAGTACATGTTCAGTAAAACCATAACACTTGATGATGCTACCCTAAACTCTGTACTGTATACCAATGAGGTTGGTACAGCTGCGCCATCAGCCATTAAAAAGATAAGCACGGGTGTACCGGTTTACCTTGCCAACAGTGCCCCTACGTTTAATTATTTCACCCTCGAATATGTAAAGGTAAATGGCGTGGTTGATGGTTCGCCGGGGGCGCCTGCCGATGATCCTGTTGACCTGGTTCTGCAATGTCAAACCACAGGGGTACAAACAAGTACCGGGACAACGCTGCATGTGCTGGTCAATAACGCGGCGCTTAACAAATTATAGTATTGATGTATTTTATATTAAAATCATAACAACATGCTCAAAAATAAAAAATCGATGCTGGCGTCACTGTTATTGACAGCTACCCTGCTCATTATATACGGCTGCCAAAAAGTACCTAAGGGTTTTATAAGCGATAATATTTTTTACAACATTAATCCGTTCACTGTTTCGCAGGGGATAACTACAGTTTCTACAGGCTTGGTTATTGATGGTTCAACAACGCCCCTGAACGTTAAATTATTAGCGGTAAGAGATATGGCTACTGGTAAGGATGCCTCTGGCATTTTACTGAAACTGGATACCATCAGGGTATTTAAAGGTACAGTTGATTATAATGACTCAACCGAAGCGTTGTTGAACCTTAAGCTAAAGGACAGTACACTCGCTCCGTTTAGTGTTAACGGTATAGGCGGCCGGCTCCAGTTTACACAAGCTACCAAATTTGTACCGTTAGGGAATTATAATTTTGATATCCAGGTCTCCAACATCCGCGGAACAAAAATCATCAATAACGCGTGTAAAATAATTGTTCAGGGAGCCTCGCCCGATACGCTTACTTATTTGGCCTATAATCAATCTGACAGTAAGTTTACAACCTTTGTTACCAAAGCGGCGTCGTTGCTGGATGTTAAAATAACCCATAACGCCGCAGGGCCTAATAAGATCATTTACGTATGGAAAGATAAAAACGGTAACTCCTTTAACCCGTCAAAGGGCGAAGTGACCGGACGGCCATCGCGTCCTACCTGGGCAGACTGGGACCCTTATTATCCGCAATTGAAAACGGATACTTCTTTAGAGTATGGCTATCCGGCCGGCGTGCCGCAAATGCCTGTTTTTAGCGCAGCGAAAAATTATCCTGGATTTGGTACCGCAATCACTTATTACAGCATAGCCGGAACGCATAATGATGCGGGGGCTAATGCAAACACTACATTTACCATAAATTACAACCTTACAAAAGGAACTTTTGTTGTTGTTGTTAAAGTAAAGGATATTGTAAGAATTCCATAATGCTCGTTTAATACATTTACAAAAAGCCGATCGTTTATTAACGGTCGGCTTTTTGTTGTTATAAGGTATTTTGAATTGTTGTGTCTGTTTAAACAGTGATCTGGTATTTTATGGTTTTCTTATTAGTGTTTAAACAACAATAATAAATACTGTTATTGCTTTAAATGTGATTTATTTAGCTTTTTATTTGATTTTTATTGTTTAAAATACACTTAATTTAAGGAGCCTTTGCAATAAATTAACAACTATTGGTTGGATATTACCTGATAAGGGCATTGAATTAGCTTTTCAATTTTAGCAGTTGTAAATTCATGATAAATCAAGGCCAAGTCATGAAAGTTTTACAGTTTACCATCCCGGTTCCTCACGATAGAAGTGTTATTGTTGAAAGGGTTAGTTTGCCTCATCATTACCCATATTTGCACAGGCATAAGGAAATACAACTAACCTGGATCAGAAGCGGGGACGGTACCCTGATTGTTGGGAACAATGTACATGACTATTGTGCCGGGGATGTATTTTTAATGGGGGCTAATTTGCCGCATGTTTTTAAAAGCAGCCCCGAATACTTTGATCGGAGCTCTGAGAAAAAGATCGAAGCGCTAACCTTTTTCTTTAATCCAGAAGAAACACTGTTCCCCCTTTTTTCCATGCCCGAGATGAGGCCCGCTTTAGCTTTTTTTCAGCAATATAAAAATGGTTTTAAAGTACCACATGCCATTGTTGATAAAGTTATTAAAACTATGATCGCGCTTGACAGCGCATCCGGGCCCGATCAGATGATCCAGTTTTTTAACCTCATTGATCATTTTATAACGGCCAAATGTAAATTCAGTGCCTTAGCTACCCAAAGCAAGCTGCCATCTATCAAGGAAAATGAAGGCATCAGGATAGGTAAAATTTATAATTACATTATGCAGCATTATAACGCGCCTATTGCATTGGAGGATGTGGCCGATATAGCTTATATGACACCGGGTTCGTTTTGCCGTTATTTTAAAAAACATACCGGCCATACTTTCATTTCGTTTTTAAATGAGGTGAGGATCAATGAAGCTTGTAAAAAACTCATTGCACATAGATTTGAAAGTATCAATCATGTGGCTTACAAATGTGGTTTTGCAAGCATTACCAACTTTAACCGGGTGTTTAAATGTTTAGTAGGGCTAACGCCCAAAAACTATATCGACCGTTACAATAACAATGTGTTTAGTATGAACAGGGATGGAAGGTATGAAAGTTTACATAACAATCTGCCGGAATTTCCTGGTTTTAGCCACGCACGGTAGTTTTGTGTTGTTTTGTAAAGTATGGTAAACTAATGAGCAACGAAGTGTTTTTAATGGTTTTTAAGATATAAAGAAAAGCTTTTCTAAATGGTAATATTTTCAAAAGGTATTTTAAGAGCCGGGCTTAGTTATTTAAAATAGAAGATTGTAAATGTGGGTCATAAGCACATGTTCTGATGTTTATGGAGAGCGGGGTAAACGATCATGCTTTGCCCCGGGCAGTAATTATTTTTTTCATAGCAATTTATGGTTACGCGAATGAATAGGGATATTCATCAAATGTACCTCTAATCGCGCTTGCAGCTCCTTTCAGAATAGCCCGGCCGTGACCGAAGGTGATCTTTGTAAAATCATACTGAAGTGTTTTTCGGATACTGTTAAGGCCATCATCCATATTTTCATAGCAAACACTTAGTCCAAGATATAAGGAGTTGGACAGGAGATCGCCGGCGATCAGGGTTTCTCCGCCTTCTGTTAAAAGGCAAATATGTCCGATTGTATGACCTGGGGTATGGATAACGCGGGTGCCGCCAAGCACAGGTAGTATATCATTATCTTTTAATGTTTCGTCGATAGCGACAGGCTTAATATCTATTCCGGAGTGTCTGATCATGCATTGATAGATCAGCCAGTTTTTTACGCCCGGAGTTACCTGCATCTCGTTGCGAAAGCCTATACCATATTTCGCGATCCGGGCATCGTGGTAGTGCGCCAACACCGGCACTCTTAATATTCTTTTGAGCTCTTCGGCACTGCCGGCATGGTCTGGATGAGCATGGGTTAAAATAATTTGTTTGATATCGTAAGGGTTTTTCCCGGCACGCCTGATGGCGTTAAGAATTTTTGCCGCACTACCTCTCGGTCCGGTGTCAATAAGGGTAAGTCCCTCATCCTCTATGATAAAAACATTAACAAAACCCAGGCTTATCTGGTAAATAGAGCTACTGATGCGTTTCATACGATTGTTCATATTAATTAAATGGGTGTTAATGATCCATAACACGAAGTGTATTATGGATCCTGGGGTAACATTTAAGTAATGATCATCGCATGCTGCCGGTTCTCTCTTTTTTTATTTGTGCTTTTATTTCGGTTACAAACATGAGAAAGTTTTGTTGTTAACGAATGTTAAAATCGACAAAGACGGAGGTTTTATATACGTTGAACCAGAATTACCCGACAATGGGTGCCGGAACCGGCATGTATATGCAGTATTTGGCAGACTAACATTTTGTATGGTGAGGGCAAATCATAATTCGCATGGCAACTGTGGAATAAACAAACCTTAGGATGTCGAACTGCGTCGGGGATTTATTTAAATAGATGCGGAGGACTATTCAATAAATACAAAGGCGATTTCGTACCACTAAGAAGCTGTTTAAATTTAACTGTTTTAAAATGTAGAGACGCATCACATGCGTCTCCTGCATGCAAATTTCTGGACTTAATGACTTGCAGAGCGGCTTGTCCTGTGGGAGACGCATGTGATGCGTCTCTACATAAAAACTTCTCAAACAAAATTAAACAGCTTTTAAGTGTTACTGTTGTTGGCAAGTTATGAGGGATAAGAAATATGTTGAAACACCCACGAAAGGAGGTGTTAACGAGGCAAAAATACAGTTCAGCATTTTCTAATGAATGAAGAACGTTATCTATGGCGTTTCACGGATTCACTTCGTTTATCGATACTGAATCGTTGTTTATCGATACTTTTTTTACACATAGAATCGGTTAGCTATATTTAGCCAAGGCTTTAATATAGCTGTAAACGTACATGTTGGCACATGGTTTCTATCCAGGAAAGCGTTTAGCAGTTTGCCTTTTTTGATAACGGATAGGAGAGGAAAGAGGATCATGCGAAATAGCCATCCGTTGCCTGATAAAATATAGACAAATTGGGAGTTATTCCTGATGATTAAACAGCAGCTTATTAAGTTGTGGGTTTAATGCCTTTACCAAAATCATTTCGAAATTTCAACATGCCTTTGCAGGCAAAATTTTTTTTGAAAAAAATGAAATATTTAGACAATACACTTGCATCTGTAAAAAATTTCAATCAGGTTAAAAAAGACTATCTCCATTTGGCGGAGGCCGTCAACGCTTTTAAATCGGAATCAGTTCAGTTGGTCATCGCAGAGCGTCTTGTTTCAATTATTCATGGTGCTACCGATGAAATTAAAATTGAGGAAAAGGTGCTTCCAAATCCATTTTTAGGGCGGAAACCAGGAGCTAACAGGGCCATTCAGCAATTGCTTGAAACAGACTATTTTAATACGCCAAAAACAATCCGTGAGATTGTAGATCATTGCTCAGCGTTATTCGATAAAGATTATAAAACATCTGATTTCTCGGGTGTATTATCATACCATGTAAACCAGGGCAACTTGTCACGTACAGTAGGACAATACAATAACCGCTTTGTTTATTTCAAGGAAAAATAAACCCGGACCCCTGAATAAAAGCTTTCCTTGAAGCTCTGTTCCTTTTTTTGATTTATCCGAGGGCTAATCACGAACATTAAAAAAACACAGTGGGTTCTGATTTTCATTGGAAGCCACTGCAAACTTTGAATGAACAACTAAAGATCCTTTGTTGCGCATCACTAACTAAACTGCAATTTTGGGCAGGATCAACAGGAAATTTTTGATATCCTATCTCTACGGGTACAACAGTTCGAATGTTCGAAGATTTAATAATTTCTCCCTTTGGGGTTAAGTTTGCCTGCAAAATTTCCCTGTCTGAATTTCAACACGAGGCACCTACGAAGCCGAAAAAAACTCCTGTAATACTATAAACACGTGGCCCTGATGGGGCCGGCTATATTTTATAACATAATCAGTATGGTTGGTCTGCCATGCAGCCTCAGAGAGGTTACGTGTTTATAGACAAATGTTTAAAGAATAATGGACTCCAGCGGAGTCTCGTAATCGCAAACTTGCTTTGCAACCGCTGCTTAGTGCAAATTTAGATCTTGTGGATAAACTTAAACCCTTTAGAGGGAATCGCAAAATCCCGCACTTTTTTATTTCTTCCGAATACCTGTGGTGTTACAGGTAAACTACACATTTCTACGAGGCGCTTTTATTCCCTTTTGCCTGTATTTATCCATTCGTAAAGACAACGAACACATCGCTTTTATCGTGGCGTCCTCCTCCTCCAAATTTAGAAAAACGCGCGTTTTTTCGACAAATCCTTCATTTGATGAGAAGAGCACTTAAGCTTTAATCTGCCGTTTTAAGTATACTTTTATTTTAACTAAGTGTATTATTTACACATATACAGTAGTTCCACCCATTTTATATCCGGTAAAGTGAAAAGAAAAGCAGCATTTTTATTTGAACTCCCAACAAATAAAGGCTAATAATTTATCACTCCTGCTGATTTACTGCGAATAACGTATTGAAAATTATTGAAAAATATTTTTCACCTCTCTGCGATCGAATTGAAATGTATATTGATAATATTTTAAATAAATAATCAATAAATTTAAATATTTATAATTTTTATTACGTTTTATTGAAATAATTGTAATTTAGAAAAACTCTTAATTGATCTTATACGATGACAAAACTACTACTCACAGCCTTGTGTTTTATAGTGTTATTGGGTAACACTCTATTTGCACAAAACAAGACAATTACCGGCACGGTAATTTCAAAAGATGACGGATTGCCATTACCCGGCGTATCCGTGCGGGCATCGGGAACTACAATCGGTACCCAAACCGGAGCTAACGGCCAGTTTAGCCTCAGCGTTCCCGCTTCGGCAAAAAGCCTGGTATTCACTTTTACAGGGTTCACCCCGCAAACAATTGAAATTGGTACCGGCCCAATAAAGGTTGCATTAACCATTAATACCAACAGCCTGTCTGAAGTTTTAATAACTGGCGCGTACGGAACCCGGCAAACTTCCAGATCTGCTTCTTATGCTGCGCAGGTTGTGAAATCTGAAGCTTTGAACACCATCCGCGAACCAAACATTAATGATGCTTTGGCCGGGAAGGTCGCCGGTATCCAGGTAAGGAGCCAGTCGGCCGCAGCTTTGGGGCGCAATACCAACATCAGGTTACGTGGTGCTACAGGATTCGGGAGCGGTAACAATCCCTTATATGTAGTTGATGGTACCATTTTACCCAATGCGGACGATTTAAGTAACGACGACATTGAAAACCTAACAGTTTTGCAAGGCCCGGCGGCATCTGCTCAGTTTGGCTCGCAGGGTGCTTACGGAGCCATTGTTATTACAACCAAAAAAGGAAAGAAAACCAGTGGTCTTGGTGTTGAAGTAAATATAGGGGCCAACTTTGATAAGGCCTACATCTTACCTAACTATCAAAATACATATGGTGGAGGAGCCTCTTCTGATTTTATCCAGTACCACTATAAAGATGGTGATCCTGAAGGATGGAAAGCTTTAGATGGCAAATATTACCCTGATTATACCGATGACAGCAGCTGGGGGCCTAAAATGGTTGGGCAGGAGTACATCCCCTGGTATGCCTGGGCTGCGGGAACTAAATATTCTTTCAAAACCGCTAAATGGACAGCACAGCCTAACAACGCTAAGGATTATTTCCAAACCGGAATTGCTTTAAATAACAGTGTTGCATTTACAAAGGCAGGCGATGGTTACAACATCAGGATGTCTTACAATAATCAAAATACAAGGGGCATATTGCCAAGTACAAATCTTAACAAGAATGTATTCAGCTTAAACGCTAACTATGATCTTAACAAGCATCTCACAGTAGGTGCAAGTGTTAACTATGTTGGTCAGCAGCTTAACGGCCAGATCAATGATGCTTACGCGAGCCAAACAAGCGGATCATTTAGCTCCTGGTTTCACCGCGACCTTGATATGGGTATCATGAAAGAGCTGCAGGATTTAAAATCTCCTGATGGAACCTATGTAAGTTGGAACCACCAAAACCCTACATCTTACGATGCCTCTGATCCATCCGCATTTTATGGTGGTAATTACTGGTATAATTTTTACACCTACGCCAATCAGATCAACAATGTAAGCCAGCGAGATCGTTTATATGGAAACATCTCACTTACCTATAAGATCAATAATGATCTGAGCGCTAAAATCACTTATCGTAAAAACGCTACCAATACCTGGTATGAAAGTAAAACAAGTTCCGAATTGCAATACAGTGCCACGCAAACCGGTGTTAAAGCAGGTTACGCCACCGGAACTGCTTATCAAAACAGGGAGAATTATGAAACGCTGATTACTTATAGTAAGAAGGTATCTGATTTTCAGATCAACGCAAATGCAGGTAGCGACTTTTTTAACTATGTCTATAAAGACAATACTGCAAATACCAACAACGGTTTAAGTATTGATGACCTTTACACCATAGGCAACTCAGTAGATGCGGCAACTGTAGGAAACACCCGTATCCAGGAACAGTATCGTGCTTTATTTGCAAAGGGGTCTTTGGGTTACAAAAGCTGGTTGTTTGCCGATGTTACTATCCGTAACGACTGGTTTTCAACCTTATCGGTAACTAACGGGGCCAATTCGGTATTGTCGAAATCATTTGGCGGCTCTTTTGTTTTTAGCGAATTATTACCGCAAACCAAAAGCTGGTTAAGCTTTGGTAAAGTAAGGGTATCATATGGCGAAATTCCTTTAGCGCTTGGTACAAGTACCGAGACATTTGGTGCGTACAGGAATAATACCACTTATTCTATAAGTTCAAACAAATGGAATGGCGACCTGCTGCAGGCCGGAAATGGCGTTTACATTGATCCTGACCTTCACGGAACAACCACCAAACAAACAGAGTTTGGTTTAGACTTGGGTTTCTTTAACGATAGGCTAACTTTTGCCGGTACTTACTACCAGGGTGATGATAAAGATATTCCCGTATCATTATCTGTAAACGGGGCCAGCGGTGTTTCAACCATATTAACCAATATCGGTTTGATCAAAAAACGCGGTGTGGAGTTTTCATTAGGCGGTTCGCCGGTTAAATTACCAAACTTCAGCTGGACTGTTAATACAAACCTGGCCCGGATACTTGAAAATAAAGTTGTTGAGATCAGCGATAAATATGGCGTCGACCGTGTAGCTGTCGCTGGTGTTTGGGGTACTACTATGCCTTACCTTATTCAGCAAAAAGGTAAAGAATGGGGCCAGATCTATGGTAACGGTATTAAACGAAATGCCGATGGTGTTCCAATCCTGACTTCAACCGGGGCGTATATCAATGACCCAAATGTATACTTCGGTAGCGTATTACCTAAGTTTACCGGTGGCTTGCAAAACTCATTTGTGCTATTCAAAGATTTTGTAGCAAGCTTTAATATCGACTACCAGATTGGCGGTAAGTTTGTTTCGTTATCAAACATGTGGGGCGCATACAGCGGTTTAACTGCTAATACTGCCGCCTTGAATGATAAAGGAATGTCGGTACGTGATCCTGTTGCCGATGGCGGTGGCGTTAAAGTTACGGGTGTTGACGCCAATAACAACCCGGTTACTTATTATGTTGATGCCAAAACCTATTACCAGGGGCTGTATAACAACAAAACCTTCGATTCATTTATCTATGATTTAACGTTTGTTAAACTACGTGAGGTGGCCATAGGTTATAACATCCCTGTTAAAAAACTTGGATTTGGTAAAACCCTTCAAGCTGCAAGATTTGAATTGACAGGACGCAACCTGTTCCTGCTGTATGCAAAAACCAAAGACTTTGACCCGTCTGAAATTACCGCATCACAGGGTGAAACTGCCCAGTGGCCCGGAACCAGGGGTTTTGGATTCAATCTTAAAGTAACATTCTAAGTATTACCCAACAATCGGATTTTAATAAAATGAAAAAGATATATATATACACAGCTGCTATGGCCGTTGTTTTTTATACAACGGGCTGCAATAAGCTGAAGGATTTTGGCGACGTGAACAGTAATCCCGGCGCCACAACTACGCCAATTACATCGGCTTTGTTAGCTAACGTACAATCCAACCTCGGCGGCTACGCCTCTACAAATACCGAACCTATATCCGGAGCGCAGTACGGGCAGTATTTTTCTGAAACCCAATACTCCGGCACTTCATTGTATAATTTACCGCAAAACTCATTTACAGGGAATTACAGCGGCAATTTAAATAACCTGCAAACCATTATTAACCTTAATGTAAGCAAGAACAGTACTGCTGTAGCAAAGATCCTGCAGCAATATATTTATTGGATAATTACCGATTCATGGGGCGATGTACCGTATAGCCAGGCTTTAAAGGGGAGTGCTGTTATTCAGCCGGCATATGATACCCAGGAATCCATTTATAAAGGCATCATCTCAACCCTAACCTCGGCTATAAGCGAGTTTGACTCGTCATCAAGCCTGGCCGGCGATATCATCTACAGCGGCGATGTTGCATCCTGGAAAAGAATGGCCAATTCACTTAAGTT
>NZ_DASVOB010000104.1:0-13306 GCF_036383575.1 Mucilaginibacter sp. | reverse complement strand
GTTTAGCCTTGGCGCGTTGGTGGTATTTATTTTGGCCAGTGTGGTTATTGCCGTTACTCATAATATTTATGTTATTTACGCCATGCGGATCATCCACGGTATTGCAGTTGCAATGATAGTAGTGGCTAAACGCGCTTATTTTGTGGACGTTTACGAAGGCGAGCAGTTAAAACATTACTTGAGCATGTTCACCATCATTTGGTCGGCCGGGCCTATCATAGCACCGTTCTTAGGCGGTTATTTTCAAAGTACGCTCGGTTGGCAGTCTAACTTTTATTTCCTGGCAGCTTTGGCATCGGTTATAACGGTGCTGGAGATGATATATAGCGGCGAAACCATTCGTCATCGTACAGAATTTCATTTAAAGAAAATAGCCGGGCTGTATGCGGAAATGATCAAAACAACTACGTTTAGTCTTGGCATTTTGATGCTGTGTTTTGCCTATTCCATGGTGATCATGTACAATATGACAGGACCGTTTATTGTTGAGCATCACTTTAATTTTACACCCGTAGTTGCGGGCTATTGTTCACTCATTTTGGGTTTGGCCTGGATGGTAGGCGGCTTTATTGGCAAAGCATTGATCAGCCGCCCGTTTTTTGGTAAGCTATTCGTTAATATTCTGTTACAGTTGTTAGTTGTAGTATTAATGATAATCAGCGTAAACTTTGTGAGTAATGTTTATGTAATGGTGTTATTTGCCTTTGTGATACACATAGGAGCGGGATTTACATATAATAACTATTTCACCTACTGTTTAGGCCGATTCCCAAAAAACGCGGCTATGTCTGGCGGGCTTACCGGCGGGATGGTATATGTGATCCTATCGCTGCTTACTTATATTGTTGTTGCAGCTATCCCGGCTAAAGATGAACGCAACCTGAGTTATAGCTATTTGGTGTTTATCCTTTTATCGGTTGCAGTAATGCTGATATTATTCAGACTGAATCGAAATCCCAGGAACTCAATTAACGAATAATAACCATTTAAGCGAACAACAATAACTGTCTAAAACTTGATTGGAATACCGTCGGGCTGCTGAACATGCCTTGCTTTTCCATGCTGTTCTGATAATTTTAGATTTCTTTTGCATCAGAAGCCCCTTTGACATTGATCTTGCCATCTATGATTTCCAGATCGTCAATAGTTAACTTACCTATACGCATCTGGTCAACTGAAGCCTTTTTAACAGATAAACGCCCAAGATAAAACGCACCAATGGCGATTGACCCTATCGCAATGCATCCCAATGCAAAGGCTCCTGTTACACCGGCACCTATTGCCCTTGCACCCAATGCATAAGCGCCCGTCGCCTGAGCGTGCTCTATTTTTTTATTTATATCTTTTGTCCACATGATCTTGTGTTTTGAGTTATTATCGTGACTTGAGTTTTTTAATAACAAATTCTTTGATAAAGAGTTGATAGTTGAATTGTTTTTTATAGCAAGTGGCGGCACGTCATCAAATACCTCCGCGTAGAATAAAGGAGCCTTTGTTAAAAACGAATAAATTTATAAGTCGTTCAATTATCGCAGATGTGGATAACAGAATATTTTTTGTGGATCCGGAGCTCGTCTAAAAATCCTTTAAAAGCAAAAAGCCTCACTTTTCAGTAAGGCTTTTAGCGGAATGGACGGGACTCGAACCCGCGACCCCATGCGTGACAGGCATGTATTCTAACCAGCTGAACTACCACTCCTCCGTTTGGGGTTGCAAATATACAAACCTTTTTAAGGTATACAAATTGTAGAGCTAAAAAATTTTAAAAGCAAAAAAGCCTTACTTTTCAGTAAGGCTTTTAGCGGAATGGACGGGACTCGAACCCGCGACCCCATGCGTGACAGGCATGTATTCTAACCAGCTGAACTACCACTCCTCCGTTTGGGTGTGCAAATATACAAACCATTTTATTTTACGCAAATTGTTTTTTCAAAAAAGTTCGTTATTTGAAAGATTAAGGGCTTTTTTGATTTATCTGCCTTTTTTGATTGGCTTTAACATATTGATAATCAGTACATAAATAAGATACTGCAATTTATGGCTCACGGATTTTTTTTCATAATTACTTCACGTCAAAGCTAAAATACTGGCTTGCGGCATCGCCTCCGGCTGTAATTCCCTGTACGATGCCGATATATTTACCTGTTTGGTCGGACGTATAGAACGACAGTTGATTTTTGCCCGAAGCCGAAGTGTTGATTTCAGGGGCCCAGTAAAGCAGGCTTCTGAAATCGGGCATCCTGCTTTTAGCTGCCTGCTCTGTATCATATACCGGTGAATAAAACTCACGCTGCAACTGCAAGCCTTCATAATCGAGCACAACAGCCCTTGGGTCTATTTCAACACCGCCGAGATCTCCTTTATAGGTTGTAAAGCTTAAAACCCCTTCATAAACCGATGGTCCCCAATAATATCGGTAAGGCACATCCTCAAGCTTACGAACTTTTAACGGATCAATAGCCATAACCTTATCTATATTAAACACAGGTACGTCATCAAGCATTACCAACGGATCGCCATCTAAAAAGCCATTGCCGTTAAGTACCTTAATATGATATCGCTTTTGTGACCTGGTAACCCATACTTCCCTTATGTATTCCCTCAACACTTCTTCCATGGTTGTAAAACGGGTATAATTGTCCAGGAGATAGGTTTTAAAAGGCGTTGAATAAAAGCCTGAGCTATCAACTGCAGGTTCATAAAAGTGCTTGATCTTGTTGGCCCAATAGATATTCTGAACCTGTGTACCCAAACTTCCCTCTTCAATGGCGCTTTGCATGTCCCTGGTAAGGCTAAATTTTGGCAAGGGATATTTTGAGTATTGCTCAGAAAAAGGGCTTAAAATGTCTATATGATAGGCTGTATCCCGCTCTGAATTGGTTTGAGCTACTATTTCGCCGGGACCATAAAGTTGCCTGGTATTGAAAACCAACCTGCCTGCCGAATCGCTTTTTGCCGCATAAAGCTGTACCCGTTTTCCCGGAACGCTTAAATAGGCCACTATATCTTTGGCAATACCTCCCGTTTGAGTATTGGCTATTTTACCGGTAATCAGGTGCCCGTCATACTCAGGCAAAAAGTTAAATGCCGCCGGCTTGCTGCCAAGCACATTACTCCATTGAAACCTTCGCCAGCCTTGCGTGAGCATAAGATTATCAAGGGCCTCATCGGCTTCTGCACCGGTATTTTTGAAATAATAACCCGGCGATTCAATGTTTCCCCGCAGATCTGACTTTAACCACAGATAACTGAATATTTCACCACCATCTACATTTTGCAACGAATCAAGCCTGTAAACCGCCATCGACAGGTTAGCGGGTTTTACCTGTCCCGCTAAATCTTTGGCAGTAATATCTACGTTTACTTTTTTACGGTGGGCATATAAGGATTGGTCGGCAGTGGCGTTAATGCTGAGGTTTTGTTTGGGTCGCTTAAAATAAAGCCTTTCGCATACGGGATGCCGTGCGCTATTGAAAATTGTCAGGTTCGATACCCCTTCGCCCAATTTAGTTTTATCAAGTATAAAGCTGGCTGTGCCGTTATTAAACTGTGCCGTCATACCTGCTTTAATCAATTGCCTGGTATGTGCAAAAAGATATAATTCGCCGGCTTCAACACCCGCTCCCTTTACTGTAACCTCTATCTGTGCGCTGCCTGCGTCTTTTACCGTCATTACATAGCCCAGGCTATTAACCGCGGGCAACTCCCTGGTAACGGTGGCATTATTGCCCGGTTTTACAATGGCCTTATAAACATTTCCGGCTGCCGGGGTAAAACCAAAGCTACCAATGCCAAATTTCAACGGCTGGAAGCGTGCTACCGTATCATTTTTCTGATCAATAACAAAACCTCTGTACTCGTTCAAGCCCTTGCCGTCGGGTGCTGTAACCTTAAAAGCCACTCTGCTGTTGATCCCGGCAACAAGATTTCCTCCTTCCGGGAAAAACTGAACATCATAGTCCGGTGCCTGTGCTTTAACCGGTGCCTCCGGAGATTTTAAAGGATTTACAATGGCGATCACCTTTTCAAAATAATAATCGGGACTGAAATTCTTCATCCAATTGGTATACGCCCTTAATTTATAATTACCATTACCTGCCGAAACAGGTATATATACAGAGCCACTCCCCAAGCCGTTTTTCATTTCTATTTTGGTTTGGATTATGGCATTTTGCTTGCCATCCAATACGTCAACATATACAACTTTGCTAAGGCCAAGCGGCTTGTGATAAGTGGCATCCACGCTATAGGCTTTAAACCACAAAATTTCGCCGGTCAGGTATGCGCTTTTGTCGGTATGCACAAAGATCTTTTCCTGTACAGTGGCCTGGCCATACTTGTTAAAGCTATCGGAGATTTGACCTATAGTTTGTGCCAATCCGTTCAGTGATAACAGCAGCATGCCTGAAAGCAGTGGAACGATAGCAAGTTTTTTAATTTCATTCATAGCCGAAACCTTATTGATTTGTTTTCATGGCATCATTTATAATTTTCTTATCTCTCTTTCCAATATGAAGGCGTTGGCACCCGCCCCCTGATCCTGCAATCAGTACATTCGATAGAAGAATAGGTATAGCCAATTACACTATTTTGTTGTGTTATAGCATCTACAGGTATCGCAGTACCGTTAATTATGATACTTAACACATCATCTTGCCGGGTTTTAGGATTAAAAAAAAGTGCGGTATCCGGAGCGGCGCAATCATACGGGTATTTTGCCACCCAATCTTTTGGTACGTCAGCATTATCAATAAATACTCTTTTGGATTGAATGTTGGTTACGCTTATATACCCGATAACCGGTTCGGCAGCGTCTTTTAAGTTATGAATATTGCCTGTCAGCTGCGATGGCTGTGCATCAAATATACTACCCAGCTGTTCTGTATTCTTTTTAAGATTTTCCCAAAACTGGTAAGCTTCCTTAGTTAAAGCATATTGTTTAAGCAGTATCGTATACCGCATTTCAATTTTTTCCGATTCGGCAGCAATGGTTGTTAAAGGTTGTTGAAAGATAACGTCCTGGGTTAATTTTGCTGACGAGCCAATAACTATGGTAGTTGATTTATCGCTCGCAAAGCAATAATAGCTAGATTCGCTGGGGGGCCTTGCAATCACCATCTTAGCTTGCTGATCAACCATGTATGATGATTGATACTTTGCATGAAAACGCCATGTTTCGTCAAATGACCACCGGTAATAACGGGTGCTGTTACTGGCATCATGCGTATTAGTATATAATTGCAATGCATTGTTCTTAACCAGGAAACCTATACTATCTATCGGCTGGGTCTTTTTAACCTCAACATAATCTGAAGCATACTCTTTACTATCACCGGTTAAAATATGCAGCCGGTATTTTTTAGCAGCATCAAGGCTTAGCGATGGTACAGCATAAAGTCCGCTACCCTGTGGATTAAGCGTATAGGCCGCCCCACCTTCGGCTTCAACAGATACGGTGCAATTATCTACGCCGCTTGTGCTTACATTCCCCGAAATATTTACTGTTTTACTTAATCTTACTATGGTCGAATCGCTGCCATTATTTATCACGCCCTCAACAACCAGGTAATGATTAGGAGCATCCACGATCTTAGGGTTATATGGCTTTTTACAGGTAGTATAAATGCCGCCCAGCAACAATAAGATCAATATGTATCGTTTTCCTTTCATCACTTTCAATTAAAACCTGATATTATAATTAATAAACGGAATAGGCCTGGCAAATATGGATAGCTTATATCCGTTAATAACCCCGCCCTGTTCGGTAAAGAATGTTGAATACGCGTTTTGCCTGCCAGTCAAATTATACACACCTATTGTAAATGAGTTATGTGTTAACTGATGCACTTTGTGGTTCCCTTCAATGTTCATTGAAAAATCTGATCTGAAATAATCCGGAATGCGGTATTGGTTCCTGTCCGAATAAAATACCCGCTCCGAACCGCCGTACTCATACTTGGCAATAGGCAGCGTAATAGGCCGGCCTGTGCTGTACGTAAGATTTAAAGAAACACTAAACCTGTGCGAAAACCTGTAGTTACCAATAAAATTAAAGCTATGCGGCTTATCAAAATTTGCAGGGTAGTAAGCGCCGCCATTGATCAAATCGCCCACGTTAGGGTCATTTTGCCTTAAAAACGTGCGGGAATAAGCATAGCTGATCCAGCCGTTGGCTTTACCGGTGGCTTTTTTTACTAAAAACTCAATACCGTATGCCTTACCCTGCGTGCCTACTACATCTGTTTCAATATGATGGTTTAATACCAGATTTGCCCCACTCTTGTAGTCGAGGTAATCCCTTAACCGTTTGTAATAAACTTCAACCGATGTTTCAATAGTATTTGATTTTAAATTATGATAAAGCCCCAGTGATACCTGGTCGCCATATTGAGGTTTGATGTTGGGATCGCTCAGTTGCCAAACATCGGTAGGAGATATAGCTGTAGTATTTGATAACAGGTGGATATACTGCCTGAGGGTATTATACCCGCCTTTTATAGATAGGTTATCACCCAATTGGTACCTGGCCGAAACCCTGATCTCGGGCCCCGAATAAGTTTTAATAAACTTACCGCTTGCATAATTGGTACTATCCAACAGGTTGGTACTTGTTTTAGGCAGATTAGGGGCATAGTTATAAACTGTTTGAGGTCCCAGGAAATTATAGATAGAATACCTTATGCCGCCGCTGATCGACAGATCGTCGGTCACATCAAACTTATCGCCCAGGTATAAGGCGCTTTCCAGGGCTTGTTGCGTGGCAACTGCATCAGGAGTTACTAATGATTGGGCACCAAGGGGCTGAAAGTTACCCGGATGGAGCTTATAATAAATAGAACTCAATCCAAAGTCGACAGTATTTTTACGATTGAGGTAATAAGTGAAATCTGCTTTGAAATTACTTTGGTTGATATCAAAATTCAGCTTATAGGCATTCACCGGGTTATCGGCGCTTGAAACATCATACTGGTACCTGTCAATCCCGGCGGTAATAACGCTGAATAGTTTATTATTAAAATTATGTTTCCATTTAAGGTTGATGTTCCTGTTGCTGTAACTGTAGGCGGTGTCACTGTTAAGTTTAAACTTGTCCCTGCTTATGTAGCTGGTTAGGTACAGGTTGTTTTTATCATCTATCTGGTGGCTTATATCCAGGTTAAGATCGTAAAATGAGGCCGAACTGTGCTTATAGGCATCAGGCAGGAGTTTGAGGAGCCAGTCGGAATAAGTAGTACGGCCACCGAATGAAAACGAGGTTTTATCTTTAATGATAGGCCCTTCAACATTAAGCCTGCTGGTGATCAAACCAACGCCTGCCGATCCGGTAAATTTCTTTTTATTACCCTCGCGGTTGGTTACATCCAGTACCGAGGATAAGCGCCCGCCAAACCGTTCGGTGATACTGCTTTTGTATAACTCAATATCCTTAACTATATCTGGGTTAAACGATGAAAAGAAGCCGAAGAAATGCGATGGGTTATAAATAGTAGCATCATTCATCAGGATCAGGTTCTGATCGGCAGATCCCCCGCGTACGTTAAAACCCGTTGTAGCCTCACCAACCGACTGAACACCCGGTAGGGTAAGCACCACCCTTAATATATCAGCCTCGCCAAATACGGTAGGCACCTGTTTAATACTTTTAATGTCAAGCCGGTTTACGCCCAACTGCACGTTGCGCACGTTGGCCACTTTTTCGGCAGAGATCTTTACTTCTTTAAGACTGGTTACCTGCTCCTGCATTTCAATGATGATTTTACCATCCGAGTAAAGGATGATCTGCCTGCGGGTGTCACGCATACCAATGCCCCTTACACTCAAAACCTGCCTCCCTTTGGGTAGTTTAATAGTGAAATAGCCAAACTGATCTGTAGCTACGCCGGTTTTGGTATTGGTGACATAAATACTGGCACCGGTTACTGATTCGCCCGATTTTGCTTCTTTTACATAGCCGGAAAGTGTTGCTGTACCGGCCTCAATGGTGTTGGTTTTAAGCCCTATTTCGTACAGTTTGTTTTCGGTAGTTGCTTCAGGGACCTTTTTATCTTTATCAGGATCAGCGTTAGCAGGCGAAACACTCATATTAGCTGCAGTAGCATTGGCCGCTGTTATGCCAAAATAACCCACTGCCAGGCCGGTTTGTATCTCTCGCCCTTTTGTTAAAAACACCTGTTGCTGTTTAGTGATGGTAAAACTAAAACCGGTGTTTTTAAAAGCCTGGTTCAATATAGTTTCAATGGGCTTATCCGTTAGCTGCAGGGTTACCTTCAAACTGTCAAACTGCATTGAGTCGTAAAAAAAGTGAAAGCCCGATTTTGCTTCCAATTCTGTTACAACCTGCTCAATGGTAGCTTGCTGAAAGTTTACGCTGATTGATTTCCCCTGCCCCTGCTGGGCCTGGCACAGTTTAATTAAAATCAAAAAACAGAAACTTAGAAAGTAAATTTTTTTCATCCGGTTATTTTATTTTCCTGCCGTATACATTCAATACAATATCATCTTCGCCATGTATTAACAACATGGCACAGCGCATTAATTAGTTAATTGATCGTAATAAGTAGCCACATTGACTACAGCCCGTTCAAAGTTTTCGCGGAAGTCAATATCATTTGTCCTTATATATTTCCGCAGCTCTTTTTTCTTATCCTTAAAAATATCTAACAGCCCGCCTTTTCCACTAAAACTAAAATAGTTGCCCCCTTTTTTAACATAATAGTCTTTTGTCTCGCTAAAATAAGATTCCACTGTATTATTGCCGGTGCTGGTTTGGATGCTCTTGGCCCTCTTTACTATGATCCCGATTTTTCGCCCCTGATATAATTGATCGTAAAAACCGGTAGCAAGTGCAGCCTTACCTGTCGAATCGGTATTAAGGCGGATAAAATGATGGTTAAGTAACCAAAACTCAGGTACGCGTTCGCTTAGCAATGAAAATTTTGTAAAGTGATTATAAAGCAGTACAACAACCACATCTTTGTTCAGATCATACAGCATCGGGACATCGCTGTAAACCGCCGCGCCATATCTTACAGAACCCGTCGTAAAAGATTTATTATCAAAAACATACGCATTACCTTTTATTGTAGGGTCATAAAATTCATATTCCGGCCCGTTATACAGATGTGATTGTTCACCAATGGCAGTATTATAATTGGCAACTACGAGGCTTAAACCTGTGCTATCAATACCTGTTTGTGCAGAAACATGACTGCTTGCTATGATGCCCCAGGTGATGACTAAGGCCAGGAGTAGTTTTTTTAACATTTAGGTTTTTATAAAAATGAAATTTACGTGACTTCCAGTTAATTACCAAATAGCATCCCTTTAATACATCGATACATATGTATTAATCATGTTACATGAAAAAATTAATATGCGGCTGTATATTTAATTACGTTTCGGTTAAAACAGACGCAACACGCACTGATAAATAATTACTTATTAAGCACTTACATACGAGCCTTAAATAATTAGCCCGGGAGGCATCACGTTTTGGATAATCTTTATACTTTTATAAATATTAGTCCCGATTATGCTCAAAACCGCCATACCAGTTTTAGCGTCGCTGAACGAAGAAGAAACCGTAAAATTTTATACCGAAAAGCTTGGCTTTACTTTTAAGGCAAGCTGGGACGGCTACCTTATTATGCATAGGGATAACCTGTTCATTCATTTATGGCCGTGTGATAATCCTGAAATTGCTAAAAACACGGGCTGTTACATATTTGTAACCGATGTTGATACGCTTTATACCGAATATAAACCGCTGGGCATAGTACATCCTAATGCCGATTTGCAAATAAGGCCCTGGAAAACAAAAGAGTTCAGCATACTGGATAATAATGGCAATATCATCCACTTTGGTGAGGATGTTTCGGATGAGGAATAATATGAAACAGTTATTAGTTTTTGTGAATTGGATGTTAATGATATCATCATCCCTTGCCCAATCAAAAACGTACTCTACAGTAGCTATTGGCAAAATCCCGGAATCGCAGCTTACATTCGTTGAAAAATGGGCATACCCATGGCATATTATAAAGATCAAAGATGGCAGGTTTGAGGACAGCGAAAGTGGAAAAATAATTAAAGGCAAAGTTGCCCGCCTATACTTCACTGCTAATTGCCAAACCGATGTACAGGGAGGCTATTCAATAAGATATTGCTACGCCTCAAAAAACAAAGATACTATCAGGTTGAACTTTGCCGATGGCTTACCTGCTTATGCCAATGAGTTTAATATTTATATTGAAAAGGATAGATTTTCTTTTGAGCCGAAAATTATCTATCCCCAACTGACACCTAACGAAAAATTAATATATAAGCCCATTAGTAGTAAACTTATACTTGATCATAACAATTATAAAACGATCAAAGTGATTACAGGCTATATTAACGCCGTGTTCGAAGAAATCACCTACAGCAGCAACAAAACACAAACTGTTAAAAAATATTATTTCAGGGGTTATTTTAAAGCCCCTGTAAAATAACCTTAACTTAGTTGATCAGCAGCTTATATCCGCGCCCATGCACGTTAATAATCTCAACGTTGGGGTCATCCTTTAAATACTTACGGATCTTGCTCAGAAATACATCCATGCTGCGACCATTAAAATAGTTATCATCGTGCCAGATGTTCAGCAGGGCTTCTTCGCGGGTAAGCACTTCATTTTTATGAACACATAGCAGGCGCAGTAACTCGGCCTCTTTGGTTGATAACTTTTGCTGGGTTTCGGCAATGGTGATCATCTGGGTTGTATAATCAAAAGTATATCTGCCAATTTTGAAGGATGTTTGCTTTTCTTCTTCCTTTTTACCGGTGTTGTCTGTGCGTTTTAACAGGGCGTTGATACGGAGCAGCAATTCTTCAATGCGGAAAGGCTTTGTTATATAATCATCCCCTCCTAAATTGAACGCCTGGGTTTTATCCTCAATCATACCTTTGGCTGTAGCAAAAATAATAGGCACCTGGGCATTGATCTTACGGATATCTTTACCGAGGGTAAAGCCGTCCTTTTTAGGCATCATCACATCCAGTATCAGCAGGTCATAAGTTTGTTTGGTAAAAGCGCGTAAGCCTTCTTCGCCATCCTTACATAACACCACATCAAACTTACCTTTCAATTGCAGATAATCCTGCAGTAACAAGCCTAAATTGGCATCATCCTCAACCAGTAGTATTTTCTTCATATATTTTTTAGTCCGAAAGTCCGAGGTCGGAAAGTCCGGAAGTTCTTTATTCGTATCGAGAGATAGGCTGAGCTCATCTTACGGACTTTCGGACATCCCGACTTTCCGACTCAAGAATTACGCTATCGCAAACTTCAGCTCAAATTCCGAGCCCTTTTCCTTTTCTGATTTAACACTTATGGTACCATTCAGTCGTTTTACTATGGTATTAACATAGCTTAAACCCAGGCCAAAGCCTTTAACATTGTGCAGGTTACCGGTAGGGATACGGTAAAACTGCTCAAATATTTTTGATTGCTGATCACGGCTCATACCTATACCTTTATCAGCTACTTTAATAACAACCTGCCCACTTTTAACAAACGTACTTATAGTTATATCGGGCGCCTCGTTGCTGTATTTAATGGCATTATCAACCAGGTTGTATAACACGTTCGAAAAATGCAGCTCATCCGCAATAATATAGGCGTTTTCGGCATCGAGGTGCAGCGTGGTTTTAGCATCGCATTTTTGCAGCTTTAACGCCATACTGTCAAGCACTATGCTCACCATTTCGTTAACATCAACCGGCTTTTTCTCCAGTTTAAAGTCATTGCGTTCAATACGGGCAATATTTAACACCCGTTCAATATGGCTGCCTAAACGGGCATTCTCTTCAAAAATAATGTTGGCTAAACGGGCCACCCGACTTTTGTCTTCGGCAATTTCATTGTCTCTTAAAGCTTCGCTGGCAATCATGATGGTTGATACCGGAGTTTTAAACTCGTGGGTCATGTTGTTGATGAAATCGATCTTCATTTCTGAGATCTTTTTCTGCCTTAGTATCGAAAATATAGTGTATCCGAAGCAAAGGATCAGCACCATAGTGAGGCCGCCGGTTGTAGCCATGGTGGCGGTCATATTGCTTAATATCAGTGAGTTTTTTTGAGGGAACGAAAGCCTGATCTTCCCCGGGTCATTGATCACCTCTTTGGTAAAAATGGGGGTTTGGTAAGTGTTTGCCGCCACAAATACGGGCGGTTTTTCGCCCTGGCTATCACTGGCGTTCGAAAATATCAATGAATCGCTGTTAGCAGTTGTAACCTCATAGCTGAAAGGCAGGGAAATGCCTTTATTATGAAGCTCAAAGCGCAGCAATGAATCTATCCAGAAGGGATTGATCCGTTTATCCAAAGGCTCACCCGATTTACGGTATTCTTCGGCCAGGTTTTCGATAACAGTTGGTTTACTGCTCACACTGTTAGCTTTTTCAAGCGAATCGTTTTCAAGCATTTTTTTGATCTGCTGAACCTGCCGCTCTTTTTGCTTGCGGGTTTGCTCCTGTACCCATAACGGATTGATACGTGGCACCGAGATCATTTGCTTGCCAAACTGCGGATCGACATAAACATACCTCAGCGTATCATATTTATGAAGCTTTCTGGAATGACTTACCCTGCGGGTAATGCGGGTATGTACTATCTCGGGGGTAAGCTGTTCATGCACTACACCAAACTCGTCGGTATATTCTTCAACACGTACTTTAAAATCAACAGTACCTTCAGTTTGCAATAAGCCGTTAAGCTCATCATCCATTTTTTTGCGCTGGATCATGCGCTGCAAACTATCGCGTAGCAAAGCAATTCGCTTTTCGCGGGCGGTAGAATGTTTTTTTTCTTTAGGTAACCCTGTTACTTTTATGGTGCTGATGCCCGTTTCTTCATTATCGGTGCTGATGGCCGCCTGCTGGGTTTTGGCCTTCAAAAAGTTATTGGCATCCTGGCGGGTAACTTTATCCACCACATTGTTCATAGCCTCCCTCACCTGTCGATCGAAAGAATCGGATTGCATCTGGTATGATTGCCTCAGGAAATAAAATTGCATAGCCATTACGCCCAAAAGCGCAAAACTCATTAAGCCAATTATTAAACCTATGCTCCTCTTCTTCATTTGTTGAACAACAAAATTATCCTAAATCCGCACACAAAAATTGCATTTAACAAAATTTAACAAATGTAATTAATATTAAAGTGTTGTTTTCTACGGTTTTATTGCGTCGATACCTTAAAGTTTTATAATCGATCAGCAAAAAATTATTTGCACAATAAAACATTAATCGTAATATTGCGATATAATT
>NZ_DASVOB010000103.1:0-6345 GCF_036383575.1 Mucilaginibacter sp. | reverse complement strand
AAGATTTTTTATAGTAATAATTATAACATACTTAATAACAAGGCGTTTAAATACTTAAACTCAAGCATATGAGAAAAATATTTTACTTTTTAGTCCTTATCTCTATCGCTCCGCTTTCTGCCTGTAAAAAAAACAAACCGGTTAATAACGGCGATGACGGTACAGGTCCCACAAGTACCGGCACCGCGCTTGACCGTATAAGAGATTCGGTTTATCTCTATCCGCAGGAAACCTATTTATGGTATAACCAGCTCCCTACTTATAAAAACTTTCAGCCCCGTAATTATGTCAGCAGCGACACTATTACCGGCTTAAGCAGCGAGGTTGACCATTTATCCCAATATGCCATAAATCCGGCAACCTCTCAGCCGTACGAGTATTACGATAATACCGGTACAGCTAAATATTCATTTATTGATGACGGATCGGTATCAAACGAATTAAGCGGCAATGGCGGCGACTTCGGCTTTTCGGTATTCTACCCCTCCCGCTCAGATTTGCGGATCAAATACGTATACCCAGGCTCACCTGCTGATCTGAAAGGTATTAAACGCGGTTACCAGATCACCAAGATCAATGGTCGTACGGACCTTGCTTATGATGACGGCGGCACAACTACCCAGTTTGTAATACAAGCCTATGCTTATAGCAAAACTATAACCATGACATTAACCAGGCCTGATAATACCACGCTTGATGTAACGATGAGCACTGCTAATTACACCATCAATCCGGTTATCACTTATAAAACATTAGATGTGGGTTCGGGCAAAACGGCAGGTTATATGGTTTTCAATTCTTTTACCGATTTAACTAATGCCAAACCTAAAATTCTGGAGGCCTTAAACAGCTTCACCGGCATTTCTGACCTGATCATTGATTTAAGGTATAACGGCGGCGGATCAGTAGAGACTGCAGAATATTTTGATAACCTTTTGGTGCCATCAGCTAAAAACGGCACTAAAATGTATACTGCTTATTTTAATGATAAGCTTACGAGCGATAATTATACACTGTTTAAAAACCTTTACGAGATCCCAAAAGGCTTTTTCTCGGTAAGTAACCAAACTGTTAACTTTCAAAAAGTGGGTTCACTTAACTTAAGCCGGATATTTTTTATAGTTGGGGGCGGTACTGCCTCGGCAAGTGAATTGACCATCAATAATCTTATTCCGGAGTTGGAAGTTCAATTGATAGGTTCGGTTACTTATGGTAAACCAGTTGGTTTTTATGGCATTGATATCAATAAATACCAACTGTATATGCCTATGTTTTCCACAAAAAACTCGGCTAATAACGGTGATTACTATACCGGCATGACACCAGGACAAGGTGTTTACAAAGGGGTTAGCGCTACTGACGATTTGACCAAAGATTTTGGCGATCCTACAGAAGGTTTATTGGCGCAAGCTTTAAGCTATATATCAACTGGTAAATACAAAACTACCTCGGTACAAACGCAAAGTCTGGCCACCTCATCTAAAAACGTACTTTCGGCCGATCAAAAACGTGTAATGGAGCAGAAGTTTACCCGTAATAAGGTAAAAGGCCTGATGCTTAAAACGCCATCAGTGTTTAAAAAGAAGAAATAAGTTTATTAAGGATATTCAAAAGGCGAAGGGCTAAAAGGCCTTTCGCCTTTTTTATTTTTTGCCGTTGTTGGTGTTGTCACCACAAGTGTCCGGAAGATGAAGTTACCTCTTAAAAAAGTATGTCATTGCGAGCGTAGCGCGGCAATCTCGTAGCCAATGCATATCCGCTCTGTATAGCTACGAGATTGCTTCGTCGTGCCTCCTCGCAATGACATGGCTTTTTAAACCAACATTTTCAATTGAGCCGCATCTTGCCATTGTGGTGTTATCACCAACAACGACGAAATTAAAAGCTTTATGCTTTAAGCTACTAATCAGCCAGTTCCCTTAAATCAACGGGAACTACGCGGGAGATGCCCTGCTCAACCATGGTTACACCGTAAATAACATCGGTACTGGCAATAGTACGTTTATTGTGGGATACGATGATGAATTGCGACTCTTTGGAGAAGGTACGGATAATGTTATTGAACTTATCAATATTGGTATCATCCAGTGGCGCATCAACCTCATCAAAAATACAGAATGGTGCCGGTTTAAGCAGGTATAACGAAAACAGGATAGCTGTTGCTGTAAGTGTCTTCTCCCCTCCTGATAGTTGGTTGATGGATAATGGGCGCTTACCTTTTGGCTTAGCGATGATATCAATATCCGATTCGAGCGGATGATCAGGATCAGTGAGAATCAAATCGCATGAATCTTCTTCGTTAAACAGTGAACGGAACACTTTGATAAAGTTTTCACGTACCATCATAAAGGCGGTCATGAACTTATCCTTAGCTGTATCGTCAATCTCCTGTATGGTAGCCAGCAATGATGCCTTAGCTTCACTGAGGTCTTTCTTTTGGGCCTGGATAAAGGTATAACGCTCGTTCATTTCGTTATAAGCCTCTACTGCCATCGGGTTTATAGCGCCAAAATCATCCAGCTGTTTTTTCAGCTTTTCGGCTTTTTCGCGCAGATCCTGCTCATTTTCACCTTCAGGCACTTCGCTTTCGGGCAGGTCTTCAATATCTATATTAAACTCAACCGAAAGGCGTTCTTTCAGTGCGTTCAAGTCTATCTTTAAATTATTACGTTCATCGCGCAGCTCGTTCTCAATAACTTCGCTGTTTTCTTTTTTTCGCCTTAATGAACTTACCTGGTTTTCATTTTCGGTGATCAGGCCGCGCCATTGATAGTGTTCCTGTTCGGCTTGTTGTGTAGCTTTTTCCAGGTTTTCCTTCTGCTCGTACATTTCAAGCAGGTTATCGTCCGAGTTATCGGCCAGCTTCAGGTTTTCCTGTATAGCAACTTTTACCTTTTCAAGTTCACTGCTGTTTTGCCTGATGCGGGTTTCAAGGCTTTCCTGCTGCGTATCGCGATAGTCGAGGTCTTTCATTAAACCCGACACCTTGTTTTGCTGCTGATGGAAGCGAATATTTTCCTGGTTGTATGCGTTTGATTGTACCGATACATATTCGTTAAGCTCGTTAAAAGCCATTTGCTTATCGGCCAGTAAATCGCTTTGGATCTGCCGCTGGGTTTTCAGTTCGGCCAATTGCGGTTGCAGAGCAGCCATTTCATCCTTTATCCCGGCAATTTTGCGGGCGATGTCTTCCTTACGGTTAAGGCTGTTTTCAATAAAGGTTTGGTATTGTTCCTGCCGGGTTTTAACAGTGATCAGTTCCGTATTCAACCTGTTAATGATCAATTGTTGTTCGTTGATCTCAGCAGCTTTGGTTGATGAACGTAAAGCAGCAAGCTTATTCTGCAATTCATCAGATTTAGTACGGAACGCACCTACCTGGTTCTCTATTCCCCTGATCTCCTTTGCTAAATTCTCCAGGTTTTTAGCACGACCGATCCTTTTACCTTCAAACAAACCTACCGAACCGCCGGCCATGGTATGCTTTGATTTATTGAACTTGCCGCTTTTACCAATCAACGTTACGCCCTGAGGCAAAGCTTCACTGTTTATCTGCCCTTCCTTATCATCATCAACCAGGTAAACACCTTTAAGCAGGTAATTACAAAGCGGCAGGTAACGTTTCTCAACCTCAATAACGCCGAGGGCAGGTATAGCATCAACTTTCTCAAAATTTACCTGCGCAGCAACTTCATCGGCATAGTTGTTCAGCACAAAGAAGTTTGCCCGTCCTTTAGCCGAATTGCTCAACAGGTTAATAGCCTTCACCGCATCGTCATAGCTTTCAACTACATAGTAGTTCATCAGCGGCTCCAGGTAGTTTTCAATAGCTACCCGAAATTCCTCTTTACAAAAAAGCACATCGCTGAACAGCGGCGCGTTTTTGGCCCAGTCGGTATTCTTTTTCAGGAACCTGATCGATTCCGGGAAGCCCTCCAAACTATCAACCATACTTTTGGTAAGGTTATATTCGTTTTGCTTGGCATCCAGGCGACGGCTTTCTTTTATGATAGTATCTTTAACCGAATTCAGCTCAACGTCGGTTTCGGCAATTTGCTCTTTTAGCTTATTTTCAAACTCAACGGCCTGTTGAAATTCATCGTCAAGCGTTTCTTTGCGGTATTGCAACTCGGCAACTACCTGGTTAAAGTGCGAAAGTTCCACCTCTTTATTGGTGGTATCTTCCATATTCCGCTGGCTCTCCTGCTCCAAAGCCTGCTGCTGAATTTGCAATATATCCAGGTCTTTTTCTGCCTTATAAGCCTGGTTTTGCAGGCGGGTATTGATATTATTAAGCTCGTTGAGCTCATTACGGGCTTCGGTTTGCTGTGCACGCAATTCGTCAACTGCTTCCTTCAAATCAGTTACCCTGCTTTGAATAGCTTGCAGGGTTTCATCCTCGGTAGCCTTTTCCTCACTTAAGCGCTTAATGTTATATAAAACGTGGTTCAGCTGGTTTTTATCCCGCTCCAGCTCATCCGTTAAGCGCGATTCTTTATCCTGCTGAAACTTTAGCTGCTCATTCTTGATCTTCTTTTCACTTTCGTAAGCGCGGATCTTGGAAACAAACTCGTTGGTTGTTTTTTGCTGAACAGACAGGTTCTTCTCTTTGGTGATACTATCCAGCTTTTGCTGTTGCAGGGTAGCTTCTAAAGTATCAATCTGGGCTATAATATCACCTTTATCGGCTTTGTGCTTTAACTCCTGCTCCTCTATCTTTTTTAATGATTCGCTGAAAGCCACTATCCTGAACGAGGCCAGCATAATGCTTAGTGTTTTATACTGCTCCTTAAGACGATAATACCGTTCTGTCTTCTTAGCCTGGTTCTCCAGTGATTTGAGGTTCTTTTCGATCTCAAAAAGCAGGTCGTCAACACGGGCCAGGTCGGCCTCGGTTTCCTTCAGTTTACTGAAGGTCTGCTTTTTGCGCAACTTGTATTTAGAAATGCCCGATGCTTCCTCGAACAGGTTACGGCGTGAACCCTCTTTATTGGTGATGATCTCGTCGATCATCCGAAGCTCAATAATAGAATACGAATCAGAGCCTATACCTGTATCCAGGAAAAGATCGGTAATATCCTTTAAACGGCACTGCACATCATTTAAACGATATTCGCTCTCGCCGGTACGGTAAAGCTTACGGGTAAGCGTAACCTGCGAATAATCGGTAGGCAGTATGTTTTTTGTATTATCGAAAGTGAGGGAAACCTCAGCAAGATTGGCCGATTTACGGCTCTTGGTACCGTTAAAAATAACGTTGTCCATCTTCTCCGAACGGAGCGCCCGGGTGCTTTGCTCACCCAAAACCCAACGGATACTATCAACAACGTTGGACTTACCGCAACCGTTAGGCCCCACAATAGCGGTAACACCCTCATTAAAATTGATGGTTATTTTATCGCCAAAACTCTTGAAACCCTTGATTTCTAAACGGGTAAGCTGCATTTAATTTATTAAGTACTTTGCACAGTCCAAACCTCCAAAGTAATCATAAAAAAATGAGTTTTGAAAGTATATTTTGATTTGAGGCGAAAGGAAAAAGGCTAAAGGTGAAAGGTTGATGTAGTTAAAAATATGTCATTGAGCGCAGCGCAGCAATCGCTTGCTTTACAGGGCGGCTATGCCTCTGCGCTATTACTTCGTCGTTCCTCCCTGCGATGACATGAAGAAGGAATCAAACCCTTATCTCCCCCTTCAAATAAGTAACCGCTTTACCGCTCATCAACACCCTATCACCTTTAAGCTCGCACCAAAGTTCGCCGCGGCGGGCTGAAAGCTGATAGGCATGAAGCGTATCTTTACCCAGGCGTTTTGCCCAGTACGGGATCAGGTTACAATGTGCAGATCCGGTAACCGGGTCTTCGGGAATGCCTGCGCCGGGGGCAAAAAAGCGGGAAACAAAATCAGAGCTCTCGCCGGGTGCGGTAGCTATGATACCCACGGTATCCATTTTTGACATGGCGAAGAAATCGGGCGTAAGCTCCCTGATATCCTGTTCAGTTTCATAAACGATAAAGTAATCGCGCGAGCGCAAAAAGGCTATAGGCTGCTTTTCGCCAAGCGCTTCGGCCAGTCCGTTCGGCGCCTCAATGGGAATTGGCGGGCGCGATGGAAAATCCATCGTATATTTATCGCCATCACGCTTTACGGCGAGCGTTCCGGCTTTTACAGTTTCAAAGTGAATAGTATCACCCTCATAGCCCAGTTCCGAAAACAGGATATGTGCCGATGCCAGCGTAGCATGCCCGCAAAGGTCAATCTCATACTCCGGTGTAAACCAGCGCAATTTGTAGCCATCCCCGTTTTTCACAAAAAAAGCGGTTTCGGCAAGGTTATTCTCAATGG
>NZ_DASVOB010000102.1:0-2081 GCF_036383575.1 Mucilaginibacter sp. | reverse complement strand
AAGTGATTGATTTGCCTGCGGATCAGTTGCCTGCGATAATTTCCCTTTTTGAACGGATAATAGCCGAGGTTGAAAAGCCAGCCGCTTTGGGCAGCGATATGGTAAAGTTGCTGATGCTGCAGATCTTTATCCTCATAAACCGTTGTCAGGGCAAGAGCGATAACTTTGGAAAACAAGGTTATAACCAAACGCTGATCCGTAATTTTCAGAAACTGATTGAACAGCACTATATTGATGTAAAGCTCCCCAAGGACTATGCCGAATTGCTTTACATTACCCCTAATCATTTAAATGCAGTATGCAAAGATGTGTTGGGCTTGTCGGCAGGGGAGGTGATCCGTAACAGGACACTCCTTGAAGCCAAAAGACTGTTGACCAACCCAAGGCTTAACATAAGCGAAATTGCCTTTAACCTTAATTTTAGCGACAATTCCTACTTTACCAAGTTCTTTAAAAAGATTGAGGGTATTACCCCCGAAGAGTTCAGAAAGAAAACCTTAAACAATAAATCATAATAATATGGAAACCCCTAAATATAAATTATCTGCATGGTCTGCCTTTGCAAACGCTAAATGTCCGCGTTGTAGGCGCGGTGATCTGTTCATTTCCGGGATGTATGAATTTAAAGGCCAGGAAATGCATAAAACGTGCTCGCACTGTGGTTTGGTGTATGAGCGCGAGCCAGGCTATTTTTATGTAGCCATGTTTGCCAGCTATGCACTTAACGTTGCCGAAATGGTTACGCTGGCCGTTGCTATCAGTGTTTTAACAGGCAGCAGCAACCCATGGTTGTATGTAACCATTATTTTAGGAGTGGCGGTTGCTTTGGCTCCTTTTAATTACAGGTATTCGAGAGTGATGCTTTTACACTGGCTTACACCGGGTTTGCATTACCACCCGGAGATGAGCGAGGATAAAACGAAATAATTTAACTGACTGAAATACACAACGATGCCCTTAATTGAAAAATTAAGGGCATTTTCATTTAAACCAAAAACAGCGGCCGCAGTCATAATAAATAACAAGCTTGATTTATATAAATTAAATAAGTATTTGAAATTAAGCTGTTTATAATTACTTAAAATCTATTGTCATGAAAGCAAAACTTCAATCACTGAAAGCCGATCTATATAATGTATTTGTAGCTGGTAATGCCGATGACAGGCAATTGGCAAAAGCGTATTTCTTGTTGGCCATCCCTTTATTCGCTATATTTTTTGGTTTGGGTTCTTTTCCAAAATTCTGATCATAAAAAAACAGTCGGTCCATTTCTGTACCGACTGTTTACAACTGTTCCTAACTAATTAACTAACTATTAAACTGAAATTATTCTTCGATTTGGTTTAGGCCAACGTAATTTGCTGCAATAAGTAACTTATTAAAAGGCAGATTTTTTGCCCGGTGGTTACTATTGTTATATCTGTTTAAAACATCATTGTAATGTGAGTCTGAAAATATAAGACGGGTATTGATTTCTGAATTATATAGCGAATCCTCGTTTATGTTAATATCGCTGCGCTGAGCGGGCTTGAGTTTTTTTTCAGGCGTTGAGGCAAACATATTGGCACATGCTATTAAAATGAGGGATGTCGCAACCAGTACAAGAAAATGGTAGAATAATTTCATAAGCAAGGTATAAGTTTTTAAAAGTGCCTCTGAGCGTGCAGAAGCAAATTATACTCCAAAAATAACCAACGCTTTAAAAAAAGTAATCAGGGATTTCACCGTTTTGCGTACGTAGTTTTACGCAATTTTTAATGGATACAGGTGAATAGTTAAATGTAGAAAGAAAATTTGAAATAACGTTGATATTTCGATAAAAAAAATTAAAACCTTTTACCGGCTGCAATGAGCAGATTTTCAGAGGCTCTATCATAAATCAAATTGATCACCCTGGTGTTACATTATCTATGAATTGAGATTTAGCCGATAATATTTATTGACTCGTCCGGAAAAAACTATACACAAAAAAAGGTGTATGAAAAAGGAAAACGAGGAGATATTACGGGTAGTGCGAGAAGACAAGCGCAGCCATCTTCCGGCCAATTTACGGGAGCAACTAATAAAAGAGATAGAAGCAG
>NZ_DASVOB010000101.1:0-16018 GCF_036383575.1 Mucilaginibacter sp. | reverse complement strand
AACTGCTCCGCAAAAACGATGCGGCTGTTGAAAGTAAAGTTACCGAACACGTTAAGTTTATAGGTTTATTGAAGCAATATGGCGAACGCCTTGAGCTTGAAAGGCGTTTAAATGCTATCCATGATGAAATTGATGTTCATGCACTGAAGGAAGAAGTGATGATCCACCCGGTGTGGATTGTACGTATGTGGCGTAACCATCACTCAAAAATATCGGTTGCAGCTTCGGTCGCCATTTTTGGTGTTTTGACGATCTTAATTCTTACTGGTAAGTTAAGTAGCGATAAGTCGAAATATGAAAAGTTGAGTGAAAAGCTCAATAACATGGAGAAAACTGTAGCTCAAATTGGCCATGGCCGTACACCTGTAAAGCCCAAAATAACCAGGGCACCGGCCAATTTCAGAGGAACTGGTTTTGCCTTAACATCAAACGGTTATTTAGTTACCGATTACCACGTAATTAAAAACGCCGATTCGGTTTATGTGCAGAATGCAGCCGGCGAATCGTTCCATGCTAAAGTAATTTATACCGAGCCGCAATATGATCTGGCCATATTGCAGATCAATGATCCTTCGTTTAAAAATCTTGGGCCTATACCATATAATCTTAAACGTTCAGAAGGCGATCTTGGTGAAAACGTTTATACACTTGGCTATCCGGCAGATAATTTGGTTTATGGCGCAGGATATTTAGCTTCGGCGGCAAATTATTCAAATGATACTACGGAATATGTAACTTCTGTTCCGGTAAATCCGGGTAATTCTGGAGGGCCGTTACTTGACGAGAAGGGAAATGTAATAGGTGTTATCACCGCACGACAAACCCAGGTTGCAGGCGCATATTTTGCAAAAAAATCGACGTACCTGTTAAAAGCGATACAAAATATCCCAACAGATTCGTTGTCTAAAACGCTTAATCTGAACACTAAGAATAAATTAGCCGGATTAACCCGTATCCAACAGAGCAATAAGCTTAAGAACTACGTATTCATGGTTAAAGTATATAACCAGTAATCATTAGCCCAATCCAATAAAAATTAATATATTAAATGAGAAGAGACGCCGTGAGGGGTCTCTTTTTTGTTCAGCGATATTTTTTACAACCCGTCATTATAAGGCACGAAGCAATCCCCGATTTACAGAGCCGTTCTGTATAGTTCGCGATTGCTTCGTGCCTCGCAATGACGGGATGGAGATATTGATTTTACCTATCAACCTCTCCTAAAACAAAGTCGATAGAGCCTACTATAGCTATCAGATCGGCAATTAATACGCCTTTAGATAATTCGGATAATACAGAAAGATTATTAAAGCTCGGCCCGCGGGATTTAACGCGGGTTGGGATCTCGGATTTACCGTCGGTCATAAAATAGAAACCAAGTTCGCCTTTCGCGCCTTCGCAGCGTACATAGTAATCCTGAGCTTTGGGAATAGTTTTGCGTGGCATTTTTGCACGGGGATCAAAATCGGGCGTACGCTTCAGCTCTTTTTGCAAGCGGTCAAGGCATTGTTCAACTATCCTTAATGATTGCTCAATTTCATCAACACGTACCTTATACCTGTCCCAGCAGTCACCAACTTTACCCATCAGGCCTGTACCAATGGGGATCTCAAAATCAATTTCAGGGTATGCGGAATAATTATCAATACGGCGCAAGTCCCATTTTAAACCTGATGCACGTAGCATCGGCCCTGAGCAACCATAGTTTATAGCCACATCAAGCGGTAAAACACCCACATTGGCCGTACGTGAAATAAATACCTGGTTATCGGTAAGTAACTGGTTAAGCTCAACCATTTTAGGTTTAAAGTATTCCACGAAATCGCGGCAGCGTTCTTCAAAGCCAACCGGCAGATCGTAAAACAGGCCGCCCACCCAAATGTAATTATACAACATGCGTGAACCTGAAGCCCACTCCAGCATGCCCATAATATGTTCCCTATCCCTGAAACACCAGAGGAAAGGGGTAAAAGCACCTATATCAATACCATAAGTACCAATGGCTATCAGGTGCGATGCAATGCGGTTTAATTCACAAACCAGTACGCGGATATATTCAACACGTTTAGGAATATCCTTATCAATGCCCATCATACGCTCAACACCCATTACAAAGGCATGGCTGTTGTTCATGGAAGCCAGGTAATCAAGCCTATCAGTAAAAGGAATGGTTTGCTGATAGGTTAACGATTCGGCATGTTTATCGAAGCAGCGGTGCAGGTAACCAATATGGGGGATCACTTCTTTTACTATCTCGCCATCAGTAATTAACTCCAAGCGTAAAACACCATGGGTTGAGGGGTGCTGCGGACCAACATTAAGGATCATATCCTCAACACTGGCGTCGGCTATCTTTTTATTGTACCTGAGTAGGGCTTCTTCGTATTTAGGGTTTGTAATGACCAATTTTATATCCTGTTAAATTAGTATCCGTATATAGTATAGTTATACCATAATATAGATATCAAAAATCAGCTTTTTTTTTCAATTATAGGGCTGTTTTAGCGGGGAAATTGCTTTTAAAAATGTATGCTGACGGGAGGCGAGCGAATAAGAAATTTTTACACTAATATTTTCAAATTAATCGAATTGCACGAATGTCAAATTTATGTAATTGAAAAATTCGTGTAATTCGATTAATTGTGATAAGTCTGAAAAATAATTCGCGTAAAATTTCTTACTGCAATTTTTTCAAACACATCGAATTATTTTAAAGATCGATCCCTCTGGTTGTTGTAGCCGCTAAGTTGATTAAATCCAGATAATTTACTTTACTGTCGATTTGTCGGTCATTTTGCTGAGCTGGGTTGCTACCCATGCATAGCTGTACATCGCCACTGCTTTTGCCTTGCTGTCGCGGCTTTTGAAGGTCCAAACGTCTTTCATAAATTCTTTATGGTTTTTGTTGTTGAGCGTATCAAAAGCAACCGATATGGTAGGTGTTAATGAATATGCCGAATGCCAGGTGCCAAAAGGGATAAACAAAGTTTCGCCCGGGCCTACAACAAAATGTATTGGGGTGGCATCTTTATACTTTGGATATTTTTCGTAATCCGGTTCAAAAATATTTAGTTCTGAACGCCACGGATCATCTGGTCGCGGATAAAGCAGGTCTTCCTGCCCACGTGGGAACACGGTAAAGCGCTTTTCGCCGTAAAGCTGTGTGATCCATGCATTAAGGTGATAATAGTCGATATGCATGTAAGGAAACCGGCCGCCGGGGCCGCCGACAAACATTTCAATAGCCCCGCCCCACTTACCGATGTTGAACATTTTGTTACGCAACCAGTTTGGCGATGCGTAATTCAGATCGAGCGGATCCAAAAGCGGCATCAATTCGGGAATGGTTGATGGGATATCAAAAATCATAGGATAGGGGGCTGGCTTATTTTCAGTGCTGGCTTCAACCATATCCATAACCTGTTTCATGGTATAAGTAGTACCCCTAACGTCAGTTTTACGGTCGGGATAATTTTCACGAAACCAATCGGGGGTGAAGAGGCCGTTAGCCTTCCAAACCTTGGCTGCCTTGGTAAAAACTACCGGGATGCCGGGTTTATAATGCTCCTCAATAAATTCCTCGTAGGTGATGTTATCTCTCCTTATAATATCCATGGTTTAATAAATAGGGTTATACAATCTTAATAAAAAGATTTAATTAAACTATGGATATTATACGGGATATGATTTAAATAGTTAAGCCTTGCAGCTCAAAGATATAAGCATCGGTACAGGATATTAATCTATCCTGATCCCCTTATAAAATTCGGCGTTCTGGTAGTCTTTCCTTAAAGGAAAGCCATCCCAGTCGTCGGGCAATAAGATCCGGCGAAGATCGGGGTGGCCTTCAAAGTAGATGCCTAACAAATCGTAGGCTTCGCGCTCATGCCAGTCGGCTGTGCGGTAAACGGAGGTTATACTTTTAAATTCGGGCAGTTCAGGGCTTTCTTTTTGGTGAGGCTTGCTTATTTTTAAAGTAAGCTGGGTTTTGTATGGGATAGATGCCAAATGATAAACCACGCCAAAACGGTTTGCCTCATCATTATAATGCACCCCACTCAGGCTCGACAGGAAATCGAAATAAGTTTTAGGATTGTTGCGTAATTCCAGGCATACCGCTGTAATATCATCCGGGTTAATAAGCAGGGCGGGTTGCAGGCCGCTGGTTTCTTCGCCGGTAATTACAGTATCACCAAATTTGTCGGTGAGCAATTGTTTAATATCATCAAAACTCATGGCGCAAGGCGTACTTTTTTCCAGGTTTTTTTATCAGTTTTTTTATACAGGATGCGGTCGTGCATTCGGCTTGGGCGTCCTTGCCAAAACTCAACCACTTGCGGGTTTAAGATATAGCCACCCCTGTATGAAGGTTTGGGCACTTCTTTATCGGCATATTCTGCTTCCAGTTCGTTCCATTTTTGCTCCAGCAATTCCCGGCTTTCAATTTCCTGGCTTTGGGGCGATACTACCGCACCAACCTGGCTGCCTTTAGGGCGCGAATGGAAATATTTTTCAGACTCTTCCTTGCTTACTTTTTCGATAGTGCCTTCAATACGCACCTGGCGCTCAAGGCCTCCCCAAAAAAAGGTTAACGCGCCCTGCGGGTTCTTGGCTATCTCTTTGCCTTTACGGCTTAAATAGTTGGTGAAGAATATAAAACCGCCTGTATGGAAGCCTTTTAAAAGTACGATGCGTGCCGAAGGCTTGCCATTTATGGTAGCTGTTGAAAGCGTCATTGCATTGGGCTCATGCAATTTTGCCTCCAAAGCTTCGTTAAACCATTGTTCAAATTGTTTAATAGGATCACCTTTAGTGCTGTTTTCTGATAGGGTAGATGCACTGTAATCCTGCCTTAAATTTTGTATTTCCTGCTGATTCATTTTAATGCAAACTTACAAATTAATTAAGCCGTATATAATGATGTAAATCATTATTCATAATTGAACATATTTTTGTTATGCTTGTTATGTATTTAAACGCTAAACTTTATGCTTAGTCCTATAGCGGCCGCGGCAGGCCATTTACTTATTTCGGAACCCTTTATGATGGATCCGAATTTTAAGAGATCGGTAATAATTTTAACAGAATACTCTGAGGAAGGTGCTATGGGCTTTATTCTGAACCATCAAAGCGAATATTTACTGGGCGATGTACTGCCCGATGTTTCTTACTCGGAGATGCCTGTTTACGAAGGTGGTCCTGTAGCGAAAAATACTTTACATTTTATTCATTGCGCTCCCGATAAAATAGAAGGCGGTATAGAAATAGCCGATGGTCTTTATTGGGGCGGCGATTTTGAACAAGTGAAATACCTGGTATCCAACTATCAATTAAGTCCCGAGGAAATTAAATTTTTCGCCGGATACTCCGGTTGGACTCCAAAACAGCTGGATGAAGAAATAAAAGACGACAGCTGGATAGTAACGAATAAATTTGATGTGGAAGCGTTATTTACCCTTGATGAACAAAATCTTTGGCGCCAGGTAGTGATTAATCTTGGCCAGCGCTACGCACACATTGCTAATTTTCCGGAAAATCCGGCTTTGAATTGAGTTGGCAGTTGCCTGTGGGCAGTTTGCAGTAACTCTTACAAAACGGCTAATATTATTATACCAAAAATGGGATTTGATTAAAATCAAATCCCATTTTTGGTATAAACTGTTAACTGCCCACAGGCAACTGCAAACTGTCAACTATTCTTCACCTTCCATTTCCCTTGCCGATTCTTCAACTTTCTTTTTAAGGTTTTCTTTAAAGTCGATGAGGTTTTTTACAAGATATTCATCTGCTGTTGAAAGGATCTGGGCTGCAAGGATCCCTGCGTTTTTGGCTGCATTTAAAGCTACGGTTGCTACAGGGATACCATTTGGCATTTGCAAAATGGATAGGATAGAATCCCAGCCATCAATAGAGTTACTTGATTTTACTGGTACGCCAATCACCGGTAAATGTGTTAATGAGGCAACCATACCCGGTAGGTGGGCTGCACCGCCTGCACCGGCTATAATTACTTTTATACCACGGTCGGCAGCGGCACGGGCGTAGCTGAACATACGATCAGGTGTGCGGTGGGCCGATACCACGGTTATTTCATAATCAACGCCTAATTCGGCTAATACATCAGCAGCGTCCTGCATTACATTCAGATCCGATTTGCTGCCCATTATAATGGCGACTTTTGGTGTACTCATGGTTTTATTTTATAAGCGTCATTGCGAGGCACGAAGCAATCCCGGTTAGCAGGTTGGCCCTGTATAGTTCGAGATTGCTTCGTGCCTCGCAATGACGGGTGGTTTACGTCTGTATTAACTTATTACTTTTAATGTTTTTTGTACAAATCTTGCTTTTTCGATTGCCTTTTCCCTGTCGGCATCAACAATAGTAACATGGCCCATTTTCCTGAAAGGCTTAGTTAGTGCTTTACCGTAAAGGTGGATATATACTCCTGGTACTTTCAATACCTTTTCGATGCCTTGATAAATGGCGGGACCTTCATAACCTGCTTCGCCTAAAACGTTCACCATAATGGCATTATTAAGGCAGGCGGTATTACCTAATGGCTGATTAAATATTGCCCTTAAATGCTGCTCAAACTGTGATACCACGTTACCCTCAATGGTTTGGTGACCGCTGTTATGCGGGCGCGGGGCAAGCTCATTCACCAGGATACGGCCATGTTTATCTAAAAACATTTCAACTGCCAGTAGGCCTACAATTTTAAGGCTGTCGGCAATTTTCTTAGCTATCTGCTCTGCTTTTTGCTGTATGGCAAATGGGAGGGTAGATGGGGCTATCAAAAATTCCACAAGGTTGGCTTTAGGGTTAAACTCCATTTCAACCATCGGGAAAGTGCTGATCTCGCCGTTTTCATTACGGGCAACAATTACCGCGATCTCTTTTTCAAAATCGATCCATTTCTCAATAAGGCTTGGCTCTTTAAAAGCACCGGCAAGGTAACTTTCGTCAATTACTTTATATACGCCTTTGCCGTCATAACCATCCTTACGCAGTTTTTGGATATAAGGGAAAGGGATCAGGCTTTGCTGAAGCTGTTGAGGTGATGATATGATCTGGAAATCGGCAGTAGGGATATCGTTTTCTTTGAAAAACTGCTTTTGCAAGCCTTTATCCTGGATCAGGCGGATAATGCGTGATTGGGGATAAACCAGTACGCCTTCCTTTTCCAATTGTTCAAGGGCATCAACGTTAACCTTCTCTATTTCAATGGTAAGCAGGTCGACAGTTTTGCCGAAGTTATATACCGTTTCATAATCGCCCAGTGAACCAATAGTAAACTCATCACAAAGTTTACGGCACGGCGCTTCCCTATCGGGATCAAGTATTTTAACAGTAACGTTATAGTTTATGGCTTGCTGTATCAGCATGCGGCCTAACTGTCCGCCGCCTAAAATACCCAGTTTTAAATCTCCGTAAAATGCTTTCATATTTGAAGATGCAAGTTTAGCCTAAATCTTTCAAAAAGCCTATAAATGCTTTAAACAACAGTAGCTTAACGGCGTTTTTTGGTCATCAGGTAATAAAAAACGCTGTGTACCACTATGAAACTGATGGCTGTAATAAAGTAAACGGCTTTGTTTTCGGGACTTAATTGCAGGCGAAAGGCAGTAATAGTAAATACAATGGAACCAGCATAATACAGCACCAATCTTATGGATAAATTATTGTAATATGCCGGATTAACCAAAAACAAGGCAGGGAGCGACATGATAAAAATGATAATGTTAAGGAAGGCCACACCTTCAGATATAGAAGGCAATATCGCTTTCAGATCCTCGCCTACGCCTTTATGCTGAAGTGCATAATAGATACAGCTTGCTACTATAGATATGATTACAGAAAATAGAAAAGTTTTGAACAGTTGCCTGGCGAGTGCCTTCATAGTGATACTTTATTGATATGGGTTACCGCTGATTGCAGTAGTATATTTTATTTTTTTGCAAAGTAACGTATCGGCAGCCAAAATGCGTTAATCCCAATGTCACAAATTGATAGTACCCACTAAGCAATGTCCTGAATCTTGCATCTGCAAGTCTTGATTCTATCCTCAAATCTTGATTCTCTTATCTATCTTTACGCCGCTTATGAAAGTATCCGGTTTTACCTTTATCAGGAATGCAGTACGTAACGATTATCCAATTGTTGAGGCTATAACATCGATATTGCCGCTTTGCGATGAATTTATTGTAGTAGTTGGTAATTCTGATGACGGTACCCGCGGACTGATCGAGGCTATCAACTCGCCAATTATCAAAATTATTGACTCGGTTTGGGACGAGTCATTGAGGGAGGGCGGAAAAGTTTTCGCTGCCGAAACTGATAAAGCGTTTGCGGCTATATCACCTGATGCCGACTGGTGTTTTTATATCCAGGGCGATGAAGCGGTGCATGAAAAATATCACCCGCTCATCAAAAAAGAAATGCAGGAAGCTTTAAATAAACCCAATATTGAAGGCTTGCTGTTTAAATACCTGCATTTTTATGGCTCGTATGACTATTACGGTCATTCGAGGCGTTGGTATCGCCGCGAGATCCGTTTGCTGAAGAATATCAAAGGGATCCATTCCTATCGCGATGCACAGGGCTTCAGGCTTGATGACCGCAAGATAAATGTAAAGCTTATTGATGCCTATATCTATCATTATGGCTGGGCAAAACCTCCGCAAGGGTTAACCCACAAGGTGCGTAACTTTAATAAGTTTTATCACGACGAAACCTGGTTTGCCGAACACCTGCCCGAAACTTACGAATTTGATTATGGTAATGCAGATCGCCTGATCCGCTTTACCGGCACACATCCGGCGCCTATACAAAAACGAATAGCCGCTACCAACTGGAATATCGATTTCGACTCCAAAAAGCTAAGGGCCGGCATGGACTTCCGCCGCAAGGCACTGCAAAAAATTGAAGACCTTACTGGCTGGCGCGTTGGTGAGTATAGAAATTATAAGATAGTGGAGCGGTAAACCTCCTTATACATTCGTCATTGCGAGTAAGCAACGCCAAACTGTACAGGGAAACCCCGCCGCCGCCCGGCTCCAGCCGGGTGGCTAATTATCCTACGGCCTCTGGCCGACGATGTCAACCTGTTAAGCGAATACAGGCCAGAGGCCTGGAAATAACTGACACTCGGCCGGAGCCGAGCGACGGCAAACGAATAATAAGAGAAATACGGTACGTGTGAAATAACATCAACGAAATCAACGTAATCAAAAAAATCAACAGTCATATGTTCTGCGCTATAACAAAACCGCTTGCCCAAGCCCATTGAAAATTATAGCCGCCAAGCCATCCGGTAACATCAACACATTCGCCACCAAAAAACAATCCTGGCACCTTTTTAGCTTCCAGTGTTTTGGACGATAGTTCATCGGTAGCTACACCACCGCGCATTACTTCGGCCTTGTCATAACCTTTATCGCCGGCAGGTTTTACCTTAAAATCATGGATGAGTGCGCTGATATTTTCAATATCAGCTTTAGTCAATGACGCCATGTTTTTCTCGGCCGGGAGCTTACCACTTAAAGCTTCGGCAAATTTGCGGGTATATAAGGATGCTATGTAGGCCAGCAGCATTTTTTTGCCATTGGTTTCTTTTTCCTGTTGAATGAGGTCGGCAATGTTTTGATTGGGGAGCAGATCGATATTGATGATTTCGCCGGGTTTCCAGTAGGAGGAGATCTGTAATATGGCTGGTCCGCTGAGGCCCCAGTGGGTAAACAGGATGTTTTCTTCAAAACTGGCCTTGTCGTTCCAAACACGGCAAAAAATGCTATTGCCAGATAGTTGCTCATACCAGGGCTGATCTTTGCCGGTAATGGTGAGCGGCACCAGGGCAGGGGCGGTATCAGTAACTTTTAAATCGAAATTGCGTGCCGTTCGCAAGCCAAAATCGGTAGCGCCCATTTTGGGAATAGGTAAACCTCCGGCTGCCATGACCACACTGACGGCGCTGATATATTCCTGTTTACCGTTAACTTCGGCGCGTACTGTAAAGCCATCGTCAGTTTTTTCAACTGTTTTAACTTCGGCATTAACCCAAATCTCCTGCCCAAGATCATCACACAGGTTGGTGAAAACCTCAACCACATCTTTAGCTTTATCGCTTACCGGGAAAAGCTGGCCTAACGTTTTTTCCTTACCGTTGATGCCGTAGGTCTCAAAAAAGCTGATGGTATCATCAACCGTCCACTGCGAAAAGGCTGATTTTGAGAAGTGTGGATTTTGCGAAATAAACTGCTGATCGGTAACATAAAGATTGGTATAGTTACAACGCCCTCCGCCGCTGATCAGGATCTTTGCGCCAACACGATCGTTTTTTTCAAGTACTAATACACGCTTACCTAAAAAGCCGGCCTGTACGGCGCACATGAGGCCGCATGCGCCCCCGCCAATTATTATAGCGTCAAAATCTGTTTGTTTTACTAAATTTGTACTCATGACGGATGTTTCGCAAATATCAGAATTTGGAAAGATACTCATCTTTATTATTACGGGGATAATAATGGTGTGCGTGATATTTTTTATCAACAAACTTTTGGCCCCCAATAATCCCAATGCCGAGAAGCTAAGCTCGTACGAATGTGGTGAAGAACCAACCGGTAATGCCTGGTTGCCTTTTAATTCGCGCTTTTATGTTATAGCACTGGTTTTCTTGCTGTTTGATGTGGAGATGGTTTTTATTTTTCCATGGGCAACGGTATTTGGCAGCCATGAAATTGCAGCGCAGGACACACGCTGGGGCTGGCTTTCACTTACCGAAATGTTTGTGTTTTTGGGCATCCTGATTATCGGTTTAATTTACGTTTGGCGCAAGGGAGATTTGGACTGGATAAAACCAACCCCGGTTGTACCGCATACTGATGTACATATTCCGCCATCGTTGTACGAACAGCTAAACCAGGAACAAGGCCGCTTTACGGTAAAAGCTTTCAATGCTGAAACTATAACAGCAACTGCTGCTACTGCTACTACCCCCGCCGCCGAGCCTGCACGCAAACCTATGTTTAAACCAACCTTTAAAAAGCCTGCAAATGAGTAATGATATAACAAGCGAGAATGGTGGTGTAGTGATAACCAAAATGAACGACCTGCTCAATTGGGCGCGGTTATCGTCTTTATGGCCGCTCAGTTTTGGTATAGCCTGCTGTGCCATCGAAATGATGGGCTCTATGGCTTCTACTTATGATCTCGACCGCTTTGGTGTTTTCCCCCGCCCGTCTGCCCGTCAGGCTGATGTGATCATTATTGCCGGTACAGTTACCTTTAAAATGGCCGAACGCATTAAACGCCTGTACGAGCAAATGCCCGATCCTAAATATGTGATCTCGATGGGGTCATGCTCCAACTGCGGCGGCCCGTACTGGCAGCATGGTTACCACGTTGTAAAAGGCGTTGACAGGGTGATCCCCGTTGATGTATACGTACAAGGCTGCCCGCCGCGTCCCGAAGCGCTTATCGGTGCTATTTTGGAATTGCAGAAGAAGATTGAAGGGGAGCAGTTGATAAAAGCATAGAATTATGCCAAGGCGTAGAGCTTTAAAAAAGCCGCTATTTTATTTTGAGCCATTATCCACATGGGATTTAATTACTGTGTGGGGCTATGGAGTTGTAACAGTAATTTTTATTATTTATAACTTTTGGAATTTAGGCCCAAATAAGGTTGTTAGTTTATTTTTTTATGTGCTACCCCTTCAAATGTTCAACTATTTGCTTAACTACGTTTCTTTAAGAAATTTAAAAACCTTTCTAATTTGGTGCGGGTTCGGAGCGGTTCATATCTGTTTATTCTTTTTATTTAAAAATAATACCGTTTACAATGGGGCACGGGGCCTTTTATTAAATACCACTATATTGTTGTTGTTATACCAGGGGTTAAGGATAGCAAGCAGAAAGATTCAAAAGCAAGAATTAGGTATGCCAACTAATGACTATAAAGATTTATTTGATAACCGAAACATCACGTTTTTGGATTTTATATTCTTTGTAATATATTGGGGAAGTTTTGGTTACTTAACTCTATTTGCTCTGTCTAAAGTTTAATTACCTTATGAAAGTCCTGCTCGTTCTCATCATAAGTTTTATCCTTACGGCCGTTATTTCGCGTCTCTTTATTGACGATTGGAATATTATCCTTAGTGGTAACGTTGCCATGATGCTGATGCTTTGGTTTGCGTCATTAGGGCATTTTATGTTTACCAAAGGCATGGCCATGATGATGCCGTCCTTTATCCCTTTTAAAGGGGCTTTAGTTTATTTAACCGGTATAATGGAGATAATCCTCGGTGCATTGTTGATTATTAACACTACAAGGCACATTGCCGGGATCATTTTACTCATCATGTTTGTAGTAATGCTGCCTGCAAATATCAATGCCACTATCAAGCATGTAAATTTTGAAAAGGCCACTTACGATGGCAGTGGTACCGGCTATTTATGGTTCCGCATTCCTTTACAATTGTTATTTATAGCCTGGATATTGTATTTTTCGGTAGGGATTTAATTGTTGATTTTTAAGGATATGCATTATCTTTAAGCAATTAACCAGTTATGAAGAAGATTACCCAAACCCTGCTGATCGTTCTGATCAGTGCTTTATCCGTATCAATTCACGCTCAAACATCAAGCCCAAAACAGCCATTTTTTCCAAAGGGCACTATATTGTATGGAGATATAAACTATGCCGGTGATACCTTAAAAAAGCACCTGCTGGATATCTACCTGCCGCCAACGGCAAAAGATAGCTACCCGGTTATTATCTGGATCCATGGTGGTGCTTGGATGCTGAACGATAAATATGCCGACATGGGCTATATGCAGAAAACCGTTCAGGGCTTTATTGATAATGGTTATGCCGTGGCTTCTATTGATTATCGTTGGAGCACTACTGCACCATTTCCCGCACAGATTCAAGATTGCAATCAGGCTATTGAGTTTCTTTATCAAAACGCTTCAAAATATAAACTTAACAAGGATAAGTTTGGAGTGATCGGTTTTTCGGCCGGAGGGCATTTGGCGTCGTTACTGGCCTTGTCTAATAATAACAATATCAAACAGTTTTACCCCGAGGGGAACAAACCTCATTTCAAAATTAAGCTCGCTCTTGATTTTTATGGTCCGTCAAACTTCCTGTCGCTAAAAGGCAGCGATGTTAACGACCCTAAAAGCCCGGTAAACCTGTTGCTCGGTGCTTACCCTATAGATCGGCCCGATCTGGCTAATATAGCCAGCCCGGTTACTTATGTTGATAAAAACGATCCGCCATTCCTTATCGTTCAGGGGGAAAAAGATGAATCGGTGAATTATACTCAATCGGTTTTGTTAAGTTCATACCTCAAGCTTGCCGGTGTAAAAAATGAGCTTATCATTGTACCCAATGCACCGCATTACGGGGTGATGTTTGATGCTGAAGATATCAGGAAAAGAGTATTTTATTTTATGGATGAATATTTGAAGTAGTAATCGCACTGTAGAAAAGGACTATAATGAAGTTTTACTAATCAGGAAACGCAGGTAAAAAATATGTTTCACACACAATTTATCGAATCCTAAAACCATAAATTTACGCTTTTGTAATTTCTGCCATGCTAACAAAAGTCAACCCGAAGAGAAAGAGTAAACTAATCAATATCCTGTTCGCTGGGTTTATAACAGGTACGCTCGATGGCCTTGCAGCCATGATCCTGAATTATAAAGTAAACCCTGGCGTTATTTTTAAATTTATTGCCAGCGGTGCCTTTGGTGCGCCGGCTTTTGCAGGTGGAGCAGAGATCATAGTTGCCGGGGTGATTTTTCACTATGTTATCGCTTTTTTATTCAGCGCGGTGTTTTTTCTGCTTTATCCATTCTTTTACAACGGGTTGCGCAATAAATACTTTGTAGCGGTTGTTTATGGTGTAACGGCCTGGCTTATCATGAATTTAGGCGTAGTGCCACTGAGTAAAATAACCACGAAGCCTGGCTTTCATATACCTGTAACCACCGCCCTTATCGGGATGCTGACGCTGGTAATTTGTGTTGGCCTGCCTGTGGTATTCATTGCCGATAGAGAAAATAAGAAAACCGCATAGTTATGAATGTGCCCGGAATGCCACTGCTTAGTACCGAACGCCTGCGCTTGCGCGGATTGCTCGACTCGGATGCACCGCAACTATTGGCTATCCGCTCTAATCCCGAAGTGAACAAATATCTTGGGCGTTCAAATGATATCACTATTGATGAAGCGCGCTCATTTATTAAAAAAATAGAAGGCATAGTGAGCAGGGGCGAAGGTTTTTACTGGGCTGTAACGTTAAAAGATGATAACGATCTCATCGGAACCATATGTTACTGGAACCTTGAACCGATCGATAAAAAAGCAGAAATAGGGTATGAGCTTTACCCTGATCAACAAGGAAAGGGTTTAATGCAGGAGGCTTTATCAGCGGTGCTTAAGTATGGTTTTGAAACGGCAGGCTTTGAGGCAATAACTGCCTGTCCGGTCGGGAGAAATGAAAATTCAGTTAAGCTACTTGTAAAAAATGATTTTTATCTCGCTGGTCAATTCCCTTCCGATAATGGTGAACATATTTTTCTTGACTATCAGCTAACCAAAGATTCCTGGCTTGTACGTAGCCATAAATGAAAGAACCCGGCTTTTGACCGGGCTCTTCATGGATTTAAATTTCAAACAAGGTGTTTGTGGTTAAGGTGTCATAATGCCATTAACGCCGTGTATAACACCATTACTCGCCTCGGTGTCAAACGACGTTACCAATACTGCGGCGCCCTTGGCATCCACGATCTGCAGGTTGCTTTTATCGTTTACAGATAAATGCAATGTTTGCCCGTCGATGGTTTTCAGGTCGGCCTTGCCTTTACCTACACCTAATGCCTTAATGATATCGGCTTTAGTGTATTTGCCCGCAACTACGTGATATTTCAGTATCGGAGCAAATTTGGCCGGATCTTTCATCAGGGCATCAAACTGTGCTTTTGGCAATTTGCTGAAAGCTACATCATTTGGTGCAAATATGGTGAACGGGCCTGGTGCCTGCAATGTTGGCTCAAGCTGAGCTGATTTTATTGCAAGCGCCATTGGCGCGTAATTAGTTGATGTTGCCATAACGCCAACTACATCATTTGATGCGGCAGCGGTTGATGGGGTTGTTGCAGGAGCGGCAGTTGTTTTAGCAGTGTCCTTTTTGGTTGTATCCTGTGTTTGAGCTATTGCCTGGTTTGATAAAAAACCAATGGCTATTGAAGCAACGGCTATTAAAACTGACTTTTTCATGTTCATCTTTCTTTCTGTTTTTTTAGTGAATTAAAATGTAATGAGTAGCCGTCTATGTCGATATAATTAATTAAAAGTTATTTATTTGGTTAATTACTATAGTTTAATAACTTGTAATTACGCTAAATGGTTTTTAATTAATTAACATTTGTGGGTAAACGCGTGACGTTCAGGGAAGAAAAAAGAGGAAGCATGTCTGGCCGGTAACCAGTTTTATTCTCAAATTGCGTTTTGATAGCGTTATAAATATGAGGTTTTGCGTTAGGGATAGTAGCGGATACCAGCCCGTGACTAAGGCCTTGCGCAGTATGAGCGGATAGCCCGGCCGCAGGCAACGCCCTGATTAGATAGGAGAAATTTGGCGTGAGATTTGAGACAACGTATACTCCAGACTTACGAAGTTTTTAAAACTTCGTAAGTCTTCAACGGTAACAATTTTCTATTGCCTTGCTTTTTGCAGCTCGTTGAACTTTGCAATGAGCTTATCAATACTTTTAAGACTGAATTTATGCTCGTGGATCTGATCTACAAGATCTGGTTCATCGCCCATAATGTCGCTCATAATATCCTCAAAGTTTTCGTTGGTAAGTCGTTTCATACCGGCGGTAGTTTCGCCGTAATAGTAGGTTATTTTTGAACTGCCCCCGCGACCACCACCGCCGCCAAGGTTAATCCCAATTCCGCCGCCGATTCCGCCGCCGTAACCGCCACTGCCATAGCCGGCCGATA
>NZ_DASVOB010000100.1:0-4843 GCF_036383575.1 Mucilaginibacter sp. | reverse complement strand
GGTTTTGGGAAAGCCATATTGGATAAAGGAACCGATATGGTATCGGGCGGCAGCCTTAATAAATTGCTAAAACAGCCGCAGGCCATTACCACCAGTTTTAATGACGTTAACAAAACAGGCTCCAAACCACCATCGTTTATGGAAGGGCAGGTGGCCGAGCCTTTATACCTTTTGCCAAAAGCACCCGGAGGCGGATTTAAGCTTTGCGCTGGTTTTTATGAAATGACCAGCAAAAGCTATTGTCTGCATGCGGGTACCCGTGGCCCCAGTACAGGCGACGGGTATATGCTTGCCCCGGTGCTGGGGCCAAAGCGTGATGTGGTAATACTGATATTAAAACATGCTGAAACTCATCCCGAGGTTGACCAGCATAGCATCCAGATATTATTATGGTCGATTATTGCACGCACCAGGTTTGTTGATATGGGAGCCGATATTAAGCTTACCGCAACCAGGCTGCTATCAGCTAATGAACTGTTAATGCTGGAAGGAGGTGCGCTGGGTGTATTGCCCGTCAGTGTAATGGATAAAGCCAAAAGCCAATTGCCGCCTGCGGTTCAAAGTATTTTTGAGGCTGAAAACAATATCCGCCGATTAGCTGCCTCTGGTAATTCATCTTACGAAGAGATGGAAAAGTATGCCATGTTAGCCGGTTTGGCTCCGGCGCCCGATCCGGCGGTACCATCAGGGATATGGTCATTACATCCAGATGGATATTACATCCGGTTCTATCCGCATAGCTATTCAAAAACCACGGTACAGATCTACGTACCGAAAGAACTCCTCAGCACAAAACCCGGTTTGGTTTATGACGGGCCTAATGGCATTGCCTGTCCGGCCAATGTAGGTTCGCAGCGCCTGGCTCAAACCAATGAACCGCTAAATCCTGATTATAATCAAAAATTAAAAACAATCTGTAATTAATAGATAGGGGAAAGGTTAAAGAAAAAAGGCGAAAGGTTTTGTTTCTTTTCGCCTTTTTTTGTTTGGTGGTGTCCCATGCTTTATTCTTAAACAACCGGTGGATAAAACTATTGAAGACTTACGAAGTTTTAGTCTGGATAAAAAGGATCGCCTGTTATGTACATTAACAAGCGGTCCTTTTTATCGTGGTTAAGGTGTTACACCTCCGGCAATACCAACCGTTTTTTATTACCCTCCTCAGGTGTTCGCTGTTATGATCACCCCACTGGCCAAGCTCATTGATGATAGGCATTATTGATTTGCCCAAATCTGTTAAATAATATTCCACTTTGGGCGGTTGCTGATCGTACACGGTTTTAGCTACCAATCCGTCATCTTCCAGTTGCTTTAGTTGAATGTTTAAAACCCGGCGCGTTGCCTCGGGGATATTTTTTTGTAACTGCCCGGGCCGGCTTATACCTTGTGATATGTAGTATAACAGATGGATCTTCCACTTGCCAAATACAACTTCACGTATCAGGTCGAGTCCACACTCCTCTTGTATCGGTAATTTTCTTTCGTACATAATACTTCCGTTTCGGTATTATTTAAACTGCAAATTTCGGCAACTACAGGGATAAATTTATCCGTATTGAATCATTTTTCCGTACTTGACCAGCCCCAGATACTTCACCAACTTTGCATCATCATACAAACATAAATTGACATAAAATGATTGCAAAAGCAAATTTCAATATCGACACAAACGAGTTTAAAGGTAAAAAGATCCTGGTTACGGCAGGTACTAAAGGCGCAGGCAAGGCCATTTTTGAACGCCTGCTTAAAGGTGGGGCCAGCATTGTAACTACTGCCCGTACCCAACCGGTAGATCTTGATCCCGAACATTTCATCCAGGCCGACCTTAGCACCAAAGCAGGAACTGATAAAGTAGTAAAAGAAACGCTTGAACGTTTAGGCGGCATCGACATCCTGATCAATAACCTTGGCGGTTCTGAATCACCTGCCGGAGGAGTCATGGTGTTAAGCGATGAAGATTGGGAAGCAGCTCTACAAACCAATTTGTTGGCAGCGGTTCGTTTAGACAGGGGCTTGCTGCCAACCATGCTCAATCAGAAACAGGGTGTCATCCTGCATATTTCATCCATCCAGCGTAAAATGCCGCTTTTTGAAGCGACGTTACCTTATGCTGCGGCAAAAGCAGCGCTAAGTAATTATAGTAAAGGTATCTCCAAAGAGCTTGCCTCAAAAGGTATACGCGTTAACTCGGTAGCACCCGGATTTATCAACACCGGTGGTGCGCAAGGCATGATCGATAACCTTGCATCTCAAAACGGCGGCGATCAAGCAGCTGCCCTGAAAATCATTATGGATTCGTTGGGAGGCATTCCTATGGGCCGCCCCGCCGAGCCTGAAGAAGTTGCCGAACTGGTAGCCTTCCTGGTATCAGACAGGGCAGCTTACTTAAACGGCGGCGAATTTACTATTGATGGTGGTACTATTCCTATAATATAAGCTCCATTATGATTGTGATAGCGGATAACATTTATCCGCTATTTTTTTACAATTAAAACCCGTATGCTTTAGATACTAAAACAAAAGCCTGAACGTACTTAAATTAAATCACACCCGGGGTTAAAATTTACAACCCCAAGTAGCGTAATGCCTGCTGATTACGTAAAGTTAAAATATCAGTTTATAACCAATATTTTATTTTATGAAAACAGTTCAGCAAAAATTAACAAGGCGGGCAGGCATTATCGGGATGGTGTGTTTGCTGGCAGCAACACTCAGCTCGTGTTTAAAAGATCATAACAACTATGTTCAGCCGCCGGTGGCGCTCGTTTCGGTCATCAATGCCTCTCCCGATTCTGATCCGGTTGATTTTTACCTGGAGCCTAACAGGGCTAATACTTTCCCAATCCGTTACGGTCATGGTATAGATTACATTAATGCTTACCCAGGCAAAAGGACAGCTACCTTTTATGTATCCGGCACAAAGCAGAAATTAGCCGCCGATACTATCGACCTTACAGCAAAAAAACTTTATTCAGTATATCTTGCCAATACCGCAGGCAAACGCGACGTAATTTTTGTAGCCGATTCTATCGTTCAGCCGGCTACCGGGATGGCGAGTGTCCGCCTGGCAAACTTAAGTGCCGATGCAGGTGCCGTTGACCTGGTCACTTCAAAAGACAGTGTTCTGGCATCAAACAAGGCATACAAGCAAGTGTCAGCTTTTGTAACCATCAAGGGCGGCACTACTTATACACTTAATATTCGTCAAAAAGGTACTACTACCGTATTGGCCAGCCTTACCAATGTTAACCTTCGTGCAGGTTCGGTATATACGGTATGGTTACAGGGCATTGCAGCAGCTACCGACTTTAAGAAACTAAGCGCCGACATTCAAACCAACGTTTTCTATTATTAAATAACCTATACCTATGTTGTAAGACCCGGCCCGTGTGCCGGGTTTTATTTTTTATAGATCCATATATTGGTTAACAATTTAATAATATAAACTTCGCCATATTTAAACCTTACCATTATACATTTAACCCGGTTAATATTTTTTTGATAAACCTCAAATTTCCGGAAAAGATGGATGAGCGTGTAGTGATCATAGTGCCGGCCCGCATGGCATCAAGTCGTTTATATGGTAAAGTGATGTTGCCTATATTGGGCAAAAGTTTATTGGCGCGCATGGTAGAGCGGATAGGTATGATCCAACACCAGGCCAGCATTGTTATTGCCACCTCCGAAGGTGCCGAAGACGATGTTATTGCCAAAGAGTCCGAAAGCCTTAACATTCAGTGCTATCGCGGCAGCCTTGTAAACTTATTGGACAGGCATTACCAGGCAGCTAAATTCTCTAACGCCGATGTAGTTGTAAAAATCCCCGCCGACTGCCCGCTGATCGATCCGCGGATCATTGATAAGGTATTAGAATATTTTTTTAGCCACAGGCAAAAGTTTGATTATGTCAGCAACCTTTACCCGGCCACCTATCCCGATGGTAACGATGTAGAGGTAATGTCTATGGCCTGCCTGAAACAAGCCTGGGAGAACGCCGGTCGCCCTTATGACCTGGAGCATACGTCGCCGTACATATACGAAAACCCGCTTATTTTCAATATAGGCAATGTAACATGGGAAACCGGTTTGGATTATTCCATGTCGCACCGCTTTTCGCTTGATCACCCCGAAGATTTTTATTTCATTGAGCGCGTGTTCAAAGAGCTATACCCTGTTTGCAACCGTTTCTCCTGCCAGGATATCCTTAACCTGCTGAAACTAAAACCCGAGATCTACGAAATTAATGCCCGATATAACAGTACCAACTGGTACAATAAACACCTGAGCGAAGTAAAGCCCGAATTTGCGATGGCGTAATTTAGTGATTAGAGGTTGGTGATTGGAGATTAGTTAGCACCCCGGTTTGCTAACGGAATAAACTTTTTCATGTAGAGACGAGTCGTCTTGAAACAGTACCCAGCCAATTATAAATTTAGAGGCAAGAAATACACTTTTATTCATTCATTATGGCTTTGCCTGCGGCCCGGGCTATGCACTGCAAGTCCTCGCTTTCCGTCGCACTATAGCCAACGCACGCTCCGGGCTTTCCGCTCCTATCCCTAACGCGGGGTAAGAGAGTGGAGGGCAGAGAATGGTGAATGGTTAACTTGTATAAGCAAAGAGGCTTCACTTTGCGTCTTAGCGCCTTTGCGTGAAACAAATAGAGGATTTGTAGGTCGTGGTTGCCCAGCTAAAGCATTATTGAGTCGTCCTAAAATAGGTTGACAGAAATTAATGCTTTAAAGATAGTCCTTGTTGGTCGATACCAGCAAGGATTTTTTGTTGATGTACAAATTGAGGTGTTTGATAATTTAAAGCCAAATGAGGTCTTCGACAGTTATAA
>NZ_DASVOB010000099.1:0-5838 GCF_036383575.1 Mucilaginibacter sp. | reverse complement strand
ATTTCTTTACGTAATACTTCGGCTAATGGTAATGAAACCGCAGTTTGCGTATGCTCGCCATCATGCTGGGTAGTAAAATGCTGCTCAACCTGGTACAGTTGCTCATAATTGGGCAAAAACCTGTCGTATGAATACTCGTTGACTACCCAGAGACCAATCATAAGCGCAACCGCCATCCCCGCGGCAAGCCCCAGTATATTAATAGCGCTGTAAACCTTATTATTAAGGATATTGCGCCAGGCGATTGTTATATAATTTCTAAGCATCTCTTATACATTAAGTCATTTACTTCGTGTCACTCGCTACGCGTCATTAAATCATTTTATCTGGTCATTCATCATTAAGTCAATTTTGTTTTGCACCCCTGCAACAATGACCTAATGACGCACGGCAAATGACTCAATGACTAACTTATTCCGAACGGAGACTTTTAACCGGGTTGCTCAGCGCTGCTTTAACAGCCTGGAAACTAACCGTTGCCAGCGCTATAAAAATCGCGGCTATTCCAGCGGTAGCAAACACCCACCATTGTACGGTTACCCTATATTGATAATTTTGAAGCCAGTTATTAGTAGCATACCAGGCAACCGGAAAGGCTATCAAGCAGGAAATTATCACCAGTTTTAAAAAGTCGCGGGATAGCAAGCCGGTTAAACCAACTACCGATGCTCCAAGCACCTTGCGGATCCCGATTTCCTTGATCCTTCTTTCAGCAGTATAAGCAGCTAAGCCAAATAAACCAAGGCAGGATATTACGATAGCCAGGGATGCAAACACACCAGCCAGCTTGCCGGTGAGAGCTTCTGTTTTAAATAACTCATCAAAATCCGAATCGACAAATTTGTACTCGAAAGGATAGCCAGGGTTAGCACGTTTATAAACCTCGCCGGTTTTAGCCAGCGCTTCGGTCAAATTAACACCTGGTTTAAAGCGGACAGTTAAAATATTATTGTTTTGCGGATGGCTGAACAACATCAGCGGCGCGCCCGAAACATACATGTCGTTGTAAAGGAAATCCTTAATAATCCCCGCAATTTGGTAAGGCTTACTACCGCCATCCCTGATAATACCCCCAATATGACCTGCCTTACCCATCTGTTTGGCGAAAGCTTCATTAATGATCGCGTTGTTGCTATCAAGCTTCGCATTGGCATAAAAGTCCCGGCCCGCAAGTAGCTTCATGTTCATGGTTGATACAAATTGCGGACTTACATTTTCAATAGTAATAAGCGGATTTTTTGATGCGTCCTTGCCATCCCACGAAAAATTGTCGGTATTGCTCCAGATCTGTAAAACCGGATATTCGCTCAACGCGGCATCGGCCACAACACCGGTTTGCTTCAGCTCATTATTTACCGCAGCAAAATGGTCAGTTATTTTGCCTTTGGTATCGATATAAACAAGATTATCTTTTTCATAACCCAGTTCCCTGTTTTTTACGTGCTGAATTTGCTGATATATAATTACGGTACCGATAATGAGTATTATAGACACCGAGAACTGGATCACCACCAAACTTTGCCTGATAAAACCGGCACCAACGGCCGATGGGGGTTTAATGTTTTTTAATACTGCTATCGGGTTAAACGACGACAGATAGAATGCCGGGTAGCTACCAGCTAATAAACCCGTAACCAACCCTATCGACAGTAAATAAAACAAATGTAATGGCTGCAACAGGTCAATATTCAAATCCTTTTGAACCATGTTATTGAATGATGGCAGAGCTGCATAAACTATTAGCACGGCCACAATTACCGCAATAAATGCCATGATCAAAGCCTCACCTATAAACTGGGCGATGAGTTTGCCCCTACCTGCGCCCATTACCTTACGAACCCCAACTTCCTTAGCCCGTTTCTCGGAGCGGGCTGTTGAAAGGTTCATGAAATTGATACATGCTATAATGAGAATAATAAAAGCGATGGCGGAAAACAAACGAATATATTCGATCCTTCCGCCACCCATTTTACCATCGGTAAATTTATCGCGCAGGTTCCAGTCGTTCATTCCGAAAAGGAATGATACCGTTTTATTACCGTTTTTCTTGGTGCCGATGTAATTAGCCAGTTTCTTGTTAATGGCGTTAACATCTGCCGATGGCTCCAGCTCTACGTAAGTGCGGGCCCAGTTGGCACCCCAATCCTGCATCCAGGGCTGCATATGATCAATGTTTTTTAACGGGGCCAACCATTGCATTTGAAAAGTTGAGTTTTTAGGGAGATCGGTAAACACGCCGGTCACCGTAAAATCCTGCTCATTATTCATTTTCAGCGTCTTCCCCACAGGGTTGGCATCACCAAAAAACTTTTTGGCCATGGTGGTGCTGATTACTACCGAACGCAGCTCATGAAAAACATTTGCCTCATCCCCCTGTACAAAAGTGAGTTTCAGCATCGGGAAGATCTCCGGGTCGGTATAGGAGCCATCTTCGTTGATCACCTTGTCTCCAAGCGCAAATACAATATTATCAGAGCCGGCCATGCGGGCGGCATTTTTGATACCGGGGATATCTGCCTTTAGCGATGCTGCCATAGGCCCCGGAGTGGCGCGGAATGTGGAGGTCTTGCCATCATAGGTTTGATTTTCACGAACCGTGTACAGGTTATCCCGCTTTACAAAATTATGGTTAAACGTAAGCTCGTCCTGCACCCACAAAAATATCATGGATGCACAGGCCACGCCGATAGCCAGACCGGCGATGTTCAAAAAGCTGTAGACCCGGTTTTTCATCAGGCCGCGTACAATGGTTTTAATGTAATTTCCTATCATGGTTTGGTCATTAGGTCATTTACGTTGTGTCATTTGCGCTACGTCATTGGGTCATTAAGCCATTCTTTGCTTTGCGTTTTTGTCAATGACTCAATGACGTAGCGCAAATGACCAAATGACTATTCCGATCGCAAGCTCTTAACCGGGTTGGCAAGCGCTGCTTTAACAGCTTTATAGCCTACGGTTACCCATGCTATTATCAATGATGATACTATCGCCAATAAAAAGATCCAGGCGCTCATTGAAATGCGGTATACAAAGTTTTGGAGCCAGCCATTCATAATGTACCAAGCGGCAGGCATCGCTATCAGGAACGAGATACCGATGAGCACCATAAACTCCTTTGAAAACAGGAACACAATACTGCTTACCGATGCGCCCAGTACTTTGCGGATCCCTACTTCTTTAGTGCGCTGAACCGCCATAAACGATACCAACCCATATAAACCAAGGCAGGATATAAATATGGCTATCCCGGCAAATAACTTGTATACCAATGCCATTTTGTTTTCCTGCTCATAAAATTTGGCTATGTTATCATCAAGAAAATAGCCATTGTAGGCATATTCGGGATAAGCATTCTCCCACATTTTTTGCAGTTGAGATACGGTTTTGCTCAGATCGGAAGTCTGGATCTTAATACCTATCTGGCTTTCAAATTTCTTGGCAGGTGATATTACTATCGGTTTTATAGCTTCGCGAAGGGAGTTAGTTTTAAAGTCTTTAACCACACCAACTATCGGAAGCCAGCTACGGCCGCCAAGGCGGATAGTTTTGCCTATAGCATCATCAGCTTTTTGAATCCCGAGTTTGTGAATGAAAGTTTCGTTTACTACAACTTGCCTTGCTGTATCACTTGCATCATAGCCTTTGCCTGCCGCAAAAGTTAACCCATATGTTTTAAAATAATCGGCATCACCAAATTTCAGAAAAGTATTAAATCCGGGATCTTTGGTTGAGTGATTATAGTTAAAATTGGTTCCCCAGTTGTTTTCTGACGATGGTACATCCGAAGAAAAACTAACCGCTTTCACATTAGGATTTTGCATCACCTGGTATTTAAATGATTCTATCTTGCCAAGGCTCAGACTATCCGTATAGCCAGGGATGATGAGCAACGCACTTTTATTAAATCCAAGATCGGCCTTGTTTACAAAATCCATTTGATTTACGGCCACTATGGTACCGATAATAAGCAACTGTGATATGGCAAATTGAGCAATCACCAATCCACGACGGAGCGGGATACCACCAATAGAAGCCGCAGTTATTTTATTTTTAAGCGCAAGCACCGGTTTAAAGCCAGATACCACCAATGCGGGATAGATTCCCGATAACAATACTATTGCAATTGTACTTGCCACCAAAAACAATAAACTGCCAGTTGTAAATAAGCTGATACTATCAGGCACGTTAGCTATATTTTTCAACTGGGGCATGGCCAGCCTGGCAACTGCCAAAGCAATTAAGGCCGAGGCAATAACAATGATGGTAGTTTCGCCAATTACCTGGAAGATCAACTGCGGACGGGTACTGCCCAATACTTTACGGATACCAACTTCTTTTGACCTGCCCACGGATTGCGCAGTTGACAGGTTAATGAAATTAATGGATGCCATAACAATGATTAGCAAACCGATAAAAGATAGTGTACGGAGGGTTGCCATACTTGTACTATGATCGCCAAGCGGATTACCTATACTTTTATCAAAGTGCATCTCGGCCAGGGGCTGAGGGAGCAAGGTTGTTTCGGCAGTTCCTTTCTTAAAATGTTTAGCTGAAAATGCTTTTAACTGAGCTTCAACATTTGCTTTTGAAACACTGGGCGGAAACAACATAAATACTTCATGACTGCTGCTGGTCGATCCCCATTCGGCACTGTAGTTATAGTCTTTAGGGTGCTGTTTCCAGGTATCAAATGACACCATTACCTTGAACGGAAAATCGCTGTTTACCGGAGCATCTTCAACAATACCCGCAACTTTTAGGGTCAAAACATTATCCATTTTAAGTATTTTCCCTACAGCATTCGTCCAGTCGCCAAAATACTTAACGGCCGAACTTTTATCTATAACCACCATATCGGGGTTAGCTAATACCGACGGGCTACCGGCCAGCCATTTATAGCTAAAAATGTCAAAGAATTGAGGTTGGATAAATAATACACCTATATTTTCGGTAAACTTTTTATCGCCGCTGTTACTACCCGCTGTTTCAGGAACTGTGATCAGGCTGCCGTAACTGCTGTTCAGGGCGGCTACCTTTGCCTGTGGAATGTCCAAACGTAAAGCATCGGTTGCCGGTACGGCAATACCCGGATTTAAAGAAGTTTCCGTTTCATGCTTTTCATGAGTTACAATACGGTATATATTTTTATAATTAGGATTGAAGGTGTCAAAACTAAGTTCAAACTGAATGATCACGAAAATGAGCAAACAGGCTGCCAAACCAACAGTTAAGCCAGCGACATTTATAGCAGAATAGCCTTTATGACGAACGATATTACGCCAGGCTATTTTGAAGTAATTTTTAAGCATCTTGTACAATATTTTTCAGTACCAGTGTAAAACCTATACCAAAATCAAAACAAACTGTCTATCAACAACTTAAATCAAATCAAAATCATCAACTGTACGCAAGTGTAACACCTTGTGTACGATATTGATACAATGGCTTTGGAGATTAATGGTTGGAGGTTAGAGATTAGGAAATTTCGGATTTGGGAGGTTCGATTTCGGATTTGGAAGTATTCCTTTTGCCCCGTTTACTGGTGCAAGTATTGTGCGATTGCCTTAGCGGGGCTTACTTGTGCCTTTTCAGCTTTTAAGAAAAAAAGGTCGGCTTGAATAAGCCGACCTTCACATATCATTATAAATCTAACCTCCAATCACTAATCACCTGAACGCAAACTCTCCACGGGATTTGCCATGGCCGCTTTAATGGATTGGAAACTTACAGTAACGAACGCGATCAATAGCGCGACGAAAGCAGCCAAAACAAACACCCACCACTGAATATCTATGCGATAAGCGAAGTTTTGCAGGTATTTGCTCATCATGAGCCAGG
>NZ_DASVOB010000098.1:0-3805 GCF_036383575.1 Mucilaginibacter sp. | reverse complement strand
TGGTTTGTTTGAGCTCACGATCAATAATGGTTATTTTATTGGTATCGCCTGCAAAGCCGGCACCCGCGTCATTGAGCGAATTTAGTACAATAAAATCAAGATTTTTCTTTTGAAGCTTGGTTATTGCATTCATTTCCTCGTCGTTGGTTTCCAGGGCAAAACCAACCAGTATTTGTCCTTCGAGTTTAGCCTCGCCAAGGGTTTTTAATATATCAGTGGTCTTCTTCAGTTCGATGGTAAGGGCACCTTCTTGTTTTTTGATCTTTTGGGTGGCTACATCGGCCGGGGTATAATCAGCCACGGCAGCGCTCATAATACAAGCTTTAACATCGGCATAAACAGTTACGCAGGCCTCCAGCATTTGTGCTGCCGAAGTAACATTTATCCGTTTTATATTGTGCTGTTTACTGATCTGTGCCGTAGGACCGGTCACCAGTGTAACATCGGCACCCATTAAAGCAAGCTCATCTGCGATAGCGAAACCCATTTTACCTGACGAGTGATTGCCGATAAATCTTACCGGGTCAATGGCTTCATAGGTGGGTCCGGCAGTTACCAGTATTTTATGACCGGCTAAGAGAAGTTTTTTTTTTGATTCAGCTTCCAAAAAAGCAACGATCTCTTCAGGCTCGGCCATCCGGCCTTCGCCGTACAGACCGCTGGCCAGTTCGCCATTACCAGGGGGGATCATGGTGTTACCAAATGATTGCAGCCTGTTTACGTTTTGGCGGGTAGCTGGATGCAGCCACATGTCCAGGTCCATAGCCGGGGCAAAATAAATCGGGCATTTGGCCGAGAGATATACGGCGCTAAGCAGGTTATCGCAAAGGCCATTGGCCATTTTTGCAAGGGTATTGGCTGTAGCCGGGGCAATGATCAGCATATCGGCCCAAAGGCCAAGCTCAACATGGTTGTTCCATTCGCCGGTATCAGCTTTGAAATAATCAACCAATGCCGGGTTTTTTGATAGCGTTGAAAGGGTAAGCGGGGTAATAAAATGAGTAGCATCGGTAGTCATTACAACTTTAACATTGGCACCGGCTTTAACCAACAGCCTAACCAGTAATGCCGATTTATATGCAGCAATACTGCCGCAAACTCCTAAAACAATGTTTTTCATATGCCCCCTACCCCCTAAAGGGGGAATGATTATATTATAAAAGTTAAAAATAACAAAAAACTCCCATACGGGAGTTTTTTGTTATTTTATGAATAAGTTTCCTAAACTCCCTCTTTAGGGGGCCGGGGGGATTATGCTTCTTTAGTTGGGTTACGATAGTAAACTTTACCATCTAAAAACTCCTGAACTGCAACCAATGATGGTTTTGGCAATTTCTCGTAGTGTTTTGAGATTTCAATTTGCTCACGGTTTTCAAACACTTCTTCAAGGTTGTCATTTGATGAAGCAAACTCAGAAAGTTTCTGATGAAGCTCTTCTTTGATATTGTTTGAGATCTGGTTCGCCCTTTTTGACATAATCACAAGCGACTCATAGATGTTCTCTGTTTTGGTATCCAGCTCGCGTAAATCGCGGGTTACAGTGCTGCTGGCTGCTGCTGGTTTATTACTGTTGTTAGCTGTCATATCTTATATTTAACTCTTTAATATATCTTAATTAATATGGTATTTTTTGCGGCTGATTTTTTTCAGATGGCGCAGTGGTTGTTACAGTATCTTTAGATGCAAGCTTTTTGGCAACTTTTGAATTACTCATTGCTTCGGCAATAAGGCGTTGAGCTTGTTTAATGCCTTGCTGGCTGTCTTTTATATAGGTCTGTGTTTCGTGCAGGTATTTGCTGTTCGGATATTTCTCAGCAAACTGGTCGGCGTAAGCTATAGCCTGGTTAAAACGGTCTTCCTGTTTAGTTTCAAAGCTATGGTAAGCATACTGGTATTGTGCCTTAACAATAAGGTATTCCATTTCTTCGCCGTATTTGGTATCAGGGTAATCGCGCAGTGCGTTGTTGAACGCAATAACTGCCGATTGATAATCGCTGATAGTTAAATAAAGTTTAGCGTTGGCATAAGCTTTGGTTTCCAGTTTATCGCGCAGGTTTTGGATCAGCTTGCTGGCCTCAGCTACACGGTCGCTTTTTGGATAAAGGTTAATGAACAACTGCAAAGCGTCGATAGCTTTTAATGTATTATCCTGATCAAGCGAAAATATCGGCGAATCAAGGTAGTAGCAATAAGCCGAAAAGAAGCGGCACTCTTCAGCCCTTGAACTTGAAGGATAGGTATCCGCGAATGTTTTAAAGTGGTACCTGGCCGATGTATAGTCCTTTTGTTTGTAATACGTAAATGCGTAGTAGTAAAAAAGATCTTCAGCACCTTCACGGCCACGGTAGCGTTCAACCAGCACCTCAAATAAGCCTAAAGCCTTGTTATAGTCCTTTTTGTTATAGTACTTAATAGCTTCCTGGTATTTTTTGGCGTAATCGTTACTGGCTTTTAACTTTTCGTATTTGCTTTTACAACTGCCAAGCGTAATAATTACGATAGCTAAAACACTGGCTAATAACGTTAGTTGCTTTTTAAACATTTTGCAAAGATAGTTAATAATATAAATCAATCAATTTTTATTTAGCCGCTAATATATAACGAGGCATTGGCCCGGTACCTATATATATAGTGTATTTAACATCTTTTAACTATTGGTGCTTTGAGTATGCCAGGTATGTTAAACTAATACTGTTAAAACGTTTGTTTCTTATATAATGTATATCGGTTTTTGAGGATTTACTGATCGAGAGCTATGTGATTGAATGGAGTCATCGCCGGCCGTTTGTTTTTTGTAGTATATATGATATTTATGTGTAAGCGCGCTATTTTAAATGTGATTAAGGTAGGTTGATGATGGCATGGACATGGCAACTTCGCCAGCTAATAACCTGGCGTTGACTAATGGCACATACAATAAACTATGGGATTGAGGGGTGCACCAGAAGTACAAGAGACTGAGAGATTGAGGACGAGCTGCACCAGAGGTGCAAAAGGTTTGTAGAAATAGAACGAGTGAATTTTCAGTGTGCCGGAGGTACATAACTTCGGTGTTTTTCGTATCATTTACCAGGAATCATAAGTTAATCTTGGCTTTAAATAAGATTATGGGCGTTGCCTGCGGCCGGGCTATCCGCTGCAAGTCCTCGCTTTGCCGTTACACAATGGCCAACGCACGCTGCGGGCTTTCCGCTACTATCCCTAACGCGGGGGCTATCTATAAATGATGTTCCTTCGTTAATAACAGCATCAGCTGTTCGATGGTATTTAAATAGAATAGTTGCCGAAAGCGTGTATTGGCTTAGTATACACCGCAGGCGGAAAAGCTTTATAGTATATATAATAGGAGGGGTATAGTATATACAGGTAGTTACATATATATAATAACATAACAAAATGGGGCAATTAAGACCTTACTAAATGTTATCCATAAATGTTGAATGAATGTTTTAGATGGGGAGGGATGGAGCTACTGGGGAAAAAGGGCTGCTGGGAAGAGGAAGGCTAAACTTTTTCTTCTTGATAAATAGGGTGTTAAGATAGTGTTAAGGGAAATAGTTATAAATAATTTGGAGAAAGGGAAAAAGCGTGTACCTTTGCAGCCCGCAAACGAGGAAACGAGGAGGCGTGATAGTTCATTAAAGGGTTAGAGAAGGGCGAAAAGGGGAGAAAAAAAAGATTCAAAATCTTTTGTGAAAGAGAAAAGAAATTCGCACCTTTGCAGCCGCTTCGAAAAGGAGCGGAAGTTCTTAGAAAAGGTTTGAAAGGCGCTGAGGGGCAGAGAGAAAGAGAAAAGGAAATGCCG
>NZ_DASVOB010000097.1:0-8003 GCF_036383575.1 Mucilaginibacter sp. | reverse complement strand
ACCTGCGCATTTGCGGTAGAAAATTTTAGTAACGCCGCAAGCATTACTAAACAGCATAGGAGTTTGTGTTTTATGGTGGAAGCCATCTTTGTGTTATTTATTTTTTGAGTTTAAAGTTAACATTTATTCCGTAAGTATGCGTTGGCGGAAGGCTTGCCCCCTCAATTCCGGCATATTTTATATCCGGAGAAAAGCCTGATTCGGGGTCGATATTGTCTGATCTTTTCATGATCGTCCATAGGTTTCGGCCTACCAATGAAAAGGTTATACCCTCAAACGGTGTTTTATTTAGGAAGCCCTTTGAGAAGGTATATCCAAAAGTAACCTGCCTCAATTTAATGAACCTACCATCTAAAACATTCAATGCCGAAACACTTTGGGCAAGCGCTTGGTAATAGGTTTGTGCCGGAACAACAACCGTATTTTTATCACCATTGGCATTTACGCCATCGCCAACAACACCGGTTTCCCTTCCCGGCAGGGTAAGTTTATTAAAGCCCCTGTAAATGCTGTTGTAATTTGTGGCCGAAAGTATTTTGTTGCCAAAGCGGTAATCGATCAAAAATGACAAATTGAATTTTTTATAGGTGAGGTTGTTATTGAACCCGCCGTAAATGTTAGGTACTGCACTGCCCATGGGCACCCGCGGACCGGCCTGGGGTAGTCCGTTACCGTCAAAAATGATCTGTCCTTTAGCGTTCCGGAGGTAATCATTAGCCATAATTTGCGGGCCTGGCAGGCCTTTAACTAATGCGGTAGCGGCATTAAGGGGGCGGTAAGTACCAAAACTTATGTTAGCCGATTCAGGCGTACCATCTGTTTGAAGGATCTTGTTTTGCACGTAAGTGAAGTTAAACGATGGCGACCAGTTAAAATTGGCAGTTTTAAAAGGTGTACCGTTTAGTGAAACTTCAATGCCGTTATTCTGGGTAGAGCCGGTTGGTATAAACCGCCGGGCAAAGCCGGTTGCCAGGTCCAGATCGCCTTTAATGATCTCGTTCCTGGTTTTGCGGTGGAAGTAGGCCACATCAATACCCAATCGCCCGTTTAAAAATTTCAGATCGGTGCCCACTTCCATTTCGGTAAGTGTATATGGCTTTAAAAACAGGTTAGGCAAGCTATCGCTAAAGCCTCCGGTAGGTACGCCATTTACAGAATTATTAATGGTATAATATTGCGACGTAATGTATACATCGGTAGGTTCGCCGCTGGTTTGGGCATATGATAATCTAAGTTTTCCAAAATCAAGTCCGGGGATCCGTACAAGGTCTGAAAACAGGATACTTGCCGATACTGATGGCGTAAAAATACTGCGGTTATCAACCGGAAGGGTTGAATAAGTATCATAGCGGCCGGTAGTAGTTAGTGTCAGGAAATCCTTTAACGAAAAATCGACCGAATAATAAGTTGAGTGGGTTTCAGAGCTTTTATAATCGTAAGTGCTATTTTTTGTAGCCAGATTAGTATAGCTGTAAAAATTGGGTACAATAAACGGGCCTCCGAAAAGGCGTGTAAAGTCATAGCTGTTTTTACGGAGATTGGCCCCTGCAGATAAGTCAAAGCTGAGCAGCTTTTTTATGATATCGTGTTTAGCACCTATCAATATGTCGGCATTTAGCTCAGAGCGCTCTGTAGATGATTGTTCATCCATGGAACCTGCGCCCCCTGGCGAATAGGCAGTACCGGTAGGGGTAATGGTTAAACGTTTATCATATAACACGTCATCACCTAAGCGTGCCTGGGCATAAAGCCAGTCTTTAATATTGTAGCGGGCAGTTATGGCCGATATGAGACGGTTGCGGCTTATATTGTTAACGAATTTATTTACAGCAAAATAAGGATTGGTCACGAAGGTATCTCCCGTCCATCGCAGTTCGTCGCCGTTTGAATCATACCCCGGTACCAGGGCTGCCTGATTTTCGTTGGCAGCAAGGTATTGAATGTTGTTGGGATTAAGGGGGCCATCGCTCAGATTGGGTTTCAGATTTGACGACTCGTCAATATAATTAGCAATGACGTTGACATTGAATTTATCGGAAATGCCTTGCGTTGCAGTAAGGTTAACCGTTTTGCGGTTAAGGCCGCTGTTGCGGATAATGGAGCCATTCCTGAGATCGGAAACTGACAGTCGGAAAGCTCCTGTTTCATTACCGCCATTAAAAGCTACGGTATTGGTGTATGTGTATCCACGCCGGTAAAATTTCTCGATATTATCGGTAACTGGAGAGTAGGGGTAATATTTGCCATCAAACTGGATAGTTGGCTTACCATCCAGTTTTTCGCCCCAGCCAAAATTGCCCGATGTTATGGCGTTATTCACGCTTGCCGGTCTTATACCATACAAACCCTGCCCATAAACTGTTTGATAATCAAAGGTGTTGATAGCTTTATCTGTTTGGTAATTGGTATTAAACTCAACGCCAAACCCGGAGTTTTTCTTACTGGTTTTGGTAGTAATCAAAATAACGCCGTTAGCCGCTCTCGCCCCATATAAAGCCGATGCTGCCTGGCCTTTCAATACGGTCATGCTTTCAACATCATCGGGATTGATATTGCTTATGCCATCGCCAAAATCGGCGCCGCCCCACTCATTGGCTGCTCCTCGCTGGGTATTATCAATAGGAACGCCGTTGATAATAAAAAGCGGCGCGCTTGCACCAAAGCTGGTAACCCCCCTCAGTAAGATCCTTGCCGATGACGCTGGCCCGCCGTTAACACCACTAATACTTAAACCGGCTACGCGGCCTTCCAATGAGTAAGCCACGTTTGATTCTTTGGCTTTATCAAGTACATCGCCACCCACGGTTGTTACCGAATAGCCAACTTTTCTCTCCTCCTTTTTTATGCCGAGCGCGGTTACTACAACTTCGCTTAAAATATTGCTCGTGGTAAGGGTAATTTTAAGAGAAGTGGTGCCAGATAATTTTACATCCCTGGTAACGTACCCTATAAAGCTGATTATTAATGTTGATTGATCGGGAGCCTCAAATGAAAAGGCACCTTGCAGATCTGTAGAGGCGCCCATGGTTGAACCCCGCACCCTAACCGTAGCGCCGGCAAGTGGTGCCCCATTTTCATCAACAACAATCCCCGTTACTTTAACTACATTAACTATTTCATCAACCGGGGCAATTACTATAAGATGATTGGCAAGCTCAGTATAAGCAAAACCCGAGTTGGCTAAAATTTTATCCAAAACGGTTTTAACATCTTCGTTATCAACGCTTATATCAACTTTGTTTAAGGCGGGGATCTTCCTTTCACTGTAAACAAAATGATAAATGCTTTGATGTTCGATGGTTGATATCACCTTTTTAAAATCGGCCGATTTTAAATTGATAGTGACACGGGTTTGTGAATATACAGTTAATATAGCCAGTAAATTGAAGAATAATATTAACGTAAACCGTATTTTCATTTATACCGATAACCTAAACCTGTCGCCAACATCCATTGGGGATGTCTAAATTTACATAAATTTTATAATTAGCACAGGTAATAGTGTAAAATGAACGGATTGGTGTGTAACAATTATAAATATTGTAAATAATATCCGGAGGAATTGAGAAAAGACAGTACGTTTTGGCGTATTACTATAGGAGATGATTAGTAAATGTAAATGATGGAATTTTTAATTTTATAATGAAAATCCTCAGTAATGCGTAACGCGTCAAGCGCCTGGGTAATGGTCTCTTTTTCATAAGTACCAGTGAAACGGTACTTCTTCATCTCATCATTTTTAAACTTGATCTCAACACCATACCAGCGTTCCATACGGGCCGCAAGATCGGCGAAGTTTTCACCTCTGAAAATGAGTTTGTTTTGTGTCCATGAAGTTTCTAAAACAGCGTTGTCGTCCTGGTGAAGGCGGGTAAAGCTGGTTAAAACATACTGCGTACCCGCGCTGCTGTCGGTTGCAGGAGTAAGTTTGGTTTCTTTTTTATGAACTGTAGTGAATGAACCTTTTTTTACAATGAGCTTTTCGCTTGGCTTTAAAATGATCCTGTCCGAAGGGCGGTCGTCAAGTGTAACTTCAATGGCGCCCCTGATCAGGGTTGTTTCGCTCGATGGATCGTTTGGATATGATTTAACATTAAAAGCCGTACCTAATACCTTAATGTTCATTTTTTCGGTATGGATAATGAACGGGTGTTCATGGTCTTTATGTACATCAAAAAAAGCTTCGCCGCTTAAATAAACTTCGCGGGTTTTGCCCGTGAAGTTTGTTGGGTACCTCAATGAACTTTTTGAGTTAAGGGTAATACGCGTACCGTCAGATAGTGTGATGGTTGATTTTTCGCGGACGAAAGTATTTTTATTTTGCCAGGCACTGGGCGATGTATTTGCCATTTCGTGACCCGATGCAACCATCTTTGTATAAAAAAGATAAGAACACCCTGCTATTAAAACAACCGCCGCCGCAGCGCGCCAAAGGTAATATATAGTGCCCTTTTTAGCAGGAGCAATAATAGTTGCAGGTTCGGGAACTTCCTGCGCCTTAATTTTTGATTTTATTTTTTGAAAAGCAAGGGCATTATCAGCATATGCTGCATCGTTATGTTTCCAATAAGCAGAAAGGGCTTCGTATTGTTCACGAAGGGAAGCATCATTAGCTAAGCAACGCAGAAGTTCGTTATTTTCATCAGAGCTGATCTCGTTTGACAGTTTTTTGCCTATCAGCTCTATAAATTTATCATTGCCCATCGTAAAATTGCATCCTTATTTATGATAGGACAACTTATTTAGGTTAATTACTTACAAGTGTAAAAAAAATAATTGAAAAATCACAATTACAGATCCTAAAATGTTGATTGCATTGGTTTTAGGCGTATTTTCGTTGTGCTTATTGTATTGTGTCAGAACGACACTAAGTTTCTTGATAGCTCTGAAAAGCTGGGTTTGTACCGTACGGGGAGAAATATTCAGAATTTCGGCTACCTCCTTATACTTCATACCGTCTTCTTTTATCAGCCTGAAAACAATGCGGCATTGCTGTGGTAAGCCGGTTATTGCCTGGTCCATCCGGAAGATGAGCTCTTTGTTTTCTATTTCCTTTTGAGGGTTATAAGTATTTACAAATTCAACCGAGTTGGTTTCTTCAATTTGTACGAGGTGGATAGTTGAGTATTTCTTAATGTGGTTTAGCGATTGGTTTTTTACCGCTACAAACAGGTAGGTTTCGGGGTTTTGAATTTCGGTGAGATTTTTACGGTTAAGCCAACACTTTACAAACACGTCTGAAACTATTTCTTCGGCGATCTCCCGTTGATGCACATACAACACGCAAAATTTAATGAGCGAGTTGTTAAGGACATGGAAAAAGAGCTCAAAGGCGTTCTCATCGTCATTGTTGCAAATGAGTTTCCACAATTTTAGCGTATCAACTTTTCTGTCTCTCAAAACGAAGATTTTTTAATTAATCAACTAAATTTAAAACTTAATAATGGTGTAACAATAATAACATATTAAAACCGAAAAATAAAATTTTATGATGTAAGTTGCGATGTTTTTTAAAATATTTTAAAAAGTGTGTAGGCAATACACCATATAAAATTGTCAGTAAATTATAAAATAAAAGCTTGATGAAACGATTATTTACGGTATTTCTTTTGGTTTTTGGGTGCTTTTCGGCCTTTGCTCAACAGCACAATATGTCAAAGCAGTATGTTCCTGCCGGCGACCCGGCGGTTGAGCAAAAAATTGCCAACTGGCAGGATCTTAAGTTCGGTTTGTTTATGCACTGGGGTACTTACAGCCAGTGGGGGGTAGTTGAAAGCTGGAGCATTTGCCCTGAAGATGAAGGCTGGACGCAGCGCCGCGGCCCGTATGGCGCTACTTATAACGGATATAAGGCCGCCTATGAAAATTTGCAAACCACTTTTAATCCAACCAAATTCAATCCCGAAAAATGGGTAAAGGCAGCAAAAGATGCCGGGATGAAATACGTGATTTTCACTACCAAGCATCATGACGGTTTTTGCATGTTTGACACTAAAGAAACCGATTATAAGATCACGAGCAGCAAAACGCCTTTTTCAACCAATCCAAGAAGTAACGTAACCAAGGAGATCTTTAATGCTTTCCGTAAAGATAACTTTATGATAGGGGCTTATTTCTCTAAGCCCGACTGGCATACTGAAAATTACTGGTGGCCTTATTTCCCACCAAAAGATCGTAACGTAAACTATGACCCTAAAAAATATCCTGAGCGCTGGCAGAAGTTTAAAGATTTTACCTATAACCAGATCAGCGAATTGATGAGCGATTACGGCAAAGTTGATATTTTATGGCTTGACGGTGGGTGGGTACGCCCTAAAAGCAGTGTTGATACAACTGTAGAATGGCAGCGCGGGATCAAATTTGACCAGGACATTGGTATGCCGAAGATTGCAGCCATGGGCAGGCAAAAACAACCGGGACTTATCGTTGTCGACCGTACCGTAGCAGGCAAATATGAAAACTATACTACCCCAGAACAGGAAGTGCCCGAAGTTCCGCTTGATCACCCATGGGAAAGCTGCATAACCATGGGCAACTCATGGAGCTACGTTCCCGGCGATCATTATAAATCGGTACAGCAAATTGTACAGTTATTGGTGAAGATCGTATCACGCGGTGGTAACCTACTTATGAATATCGGCCCGGGCCCTGATGGCGATTGGGATCCTGTAGCTTACGAACGCCTGCAAGGTATCAGCCAGTGGATGAAAATCAATGGAGAAGGAATTTACGCCAGCCAGTCGGTAGCGCCGTACTCAACAGGTAATATATACTATACTAAAGCAAAAAACAGCAACACTATTTATGCCTTTGCCCTGAGCGATCAGGAAAAGGTGGTTTTACCGGCTACAGTATCTGTAAAACTAAAAGATATTAAAAAGGTAAAGAAAGTTACCCTGTTAGGCAGCACACAAAGCCTTAAATGGAAACAGGTGGCTGATGGTATTGATATCAGCATCCCTGCAAAACTACAACAGGCAAGCGGCCTGAATGAAGCGGCAGGTTTTAAAATAGTTTATTAATAAGTTATTTAGATACTTTAATTATAAACGTCATTGCGAGGTACGAAGCAATCCCCGATTAGCAGGTCCGCCCTGTATAGTTCGCGATTGCTTCGTTCCTCGCAATGACAGATGTTTTAACAGACAAAATACCACACTATATAGCCAAGTTTTTACAGCTAAATTGATTTGGCAGTTTTTAATTTTGATCATTCATCCAATCCAAATAAATGACAACAACCCGTTTTGCAGGCAGATCTGCATTGTTTAAATTTTCATTAGTGTTATCAATCATTGCTTCAGGCGTTTACCAGAACGCGGAGGCGCAAACCGGTTATGAGCTTAACAGCGGCTGGAAATGCACCTCAATGAATAGTGTTAAGGATAACGGCACAACGATATCGCAACCAAATTACGATTTGGCTGCCTGGAACCCTGCGGTTGTTCCCGGCACTGTGCTTACTACCCAGGTGGCTAATAAACAGGTGCCTGACCCTTTTTACGGCATGAACAATGAAAAGATCCCTGATATTTACAAAGTAGGCCGTGATTATTATACCTATTGGTTTGCCAAAGATTTTAAAGAAGCTGCACCAACAGGCAGCAATCAAACATACCTTAACTTTCGCGGTGTAAACTACAGTTGCGATGTTTTCCTGAACGGGCACAAACTAAATAGCAAGCTGCATAAGGGCATGTTTTTGCGCCAGAGCTATAACATTACCAAGTGGCTCAATAAAAATGGCAATAACCGTTTGGCGGTTGTTGTTTATCCTCCCGATGTTGTTGGTAACCCCAATGGCGGCCAGGGCGGCGATGGCACCATTGCCCGTGGTGTAGGGATTCAATATACCGCCGGCTGGGACTGGATCCAACCTATCCGCGACCGTAACACCGGCATCTGGGATAAAGTAACCATTGAACATACCGGCGCTGTGGCTATTAAAGATCCGCATGTAATTACCTTGGTACCGGGCATCCGTCAACCGGAAGGTGCGCAGC
>NZ_DASVOB010000096.1:0-9540 GCF_036383575.1 Mucilaginibacter sp. | reverse complement strand
CCATCGTTGCATTCCTGTATAAGTTCAATGTCTTTAAAATCAAGCAGGTATTCCCTTACAACCATGCGGGCTAAAGGTTCATCGTCAATAATTAAAGCTCGCTTCATAGTTGCGGTATTTTTATAATGGTTGTGTACAGATCATCGCTCGCATGGGTTTCCATTAAATCATTGCGGGCATACAGCAAATATAATCGCCGTTGCACTCCCCGCAAACCAAAACCTGTACCTTTTTTTGGTTTTGATGTTTGCGGATCATACGGGTTCTGTACCATTAAGTTCAGGTAGCCATCCTCAATCTCGCCGCGAATGCTCACGGTAACTTCGCCTATGGTATCATAAAGGCCAAATTTAATCGCATTTTCAACCAAAGGCTGTAACAGCATGGATGGTAGTATAGCGGTTCCGCATTTAGGGTCACAGCTTATTTCTGTTTGTAAACGGTGCCCAAATCGTACTTTCTCTATATCAAGGTATAAATTAAGATGTGCGAGTTCTTCAGTAAGACTAACCTGCAGCTGATCGTCCTTTTTAAGTGTTCCGCGTAAAAAATCAGATAACTGGTGGATCATCCTGCGAGCCTCATCAGGCTTAAAGCCAATAAGGGCATTGATGGAGTTGAGACTGTTAAACAGGAAGTGAGGTTGTAATTGCTGTCTTAAATTGTACAGCTCGGCCTCACGGGCCAGTTGCTCAGCTTCGGTTTTACGTTTCAGGGTTTCTTTTTGGTCGAGTTGTGAAAACCACAGCAAACTGATCATGGCCATCCAGCCTATCGCCAAAAAGTCGGTGAAAAAGCGGATGGTTAATGACTGGGCCAGGAAACCTGTATAGATCTGGTCGGTATTAATAAGCGGTAAAAGGTAACGGCAGCCGGCGGTGCAAATACCACCGAGCGCCACACACCATATAAACAGGTTAATATAGCTGCCCTTACCCGGTTGGTAATAGCGTAAGTTATTATTGATAAGCCAGCATGCACATGAAAGCAATATGGCGCTCATTAGTCCATCGGTTGCGGCAGTGAACCATAAAAACCCAAAACTATGGATAATATACGTTTGCAATGCAGCCCAGGCCAGGCCGCATATTACAAATGCCGCGTATAGTTTTGATGTTTGTATTGATGGGACTTCCAAAACGGGTTGCTTTCTGTGGTTTAAGGTTTAATTTCTGATTCCTAATAAGGCCGACTTATGATGCGCCCAGGCAATGTACAGGTCGGCATCAGGAGTTTCGTGTATGTTGTAATACAACTCGGTGCCGTCGGTAAGTTCGCCAAGCTGGTTAAGTTCGGCCACATCAATAAATTGCCATTTAACGGTTTGCTTTTCAATGTTCTTGAAGCTATCCTGGTTGGCGTGACCTATGCGGTTGGCTTTTTCATAAGCCACCAATTCGTTATCTGCACTGATCAATCTTAATTGCTCATCAAACTGCGCCTGATGGTCGCCATCCCCGCTTATCACCCTAAAAACTAATTTTGCTACATACCAGTTCATGTTGTTAATGCTTATTGTTAATAGCTGGTTTGATTAATTAATAACTGCGGATATCAACACCCGCAAATATGGATACCCCTTTAAGTACCAGCACCTTTTCGCTGCCTACACTTGCGGTGCTCCTGATGCGTTTATCATCTACACTGGCAAAAACTGCTGCCAGGTCAGATACTACCTGCCAGTTTGATGGCACAATAATTTTGGTGCCGCCGAAGATCTGGGTTATATCAATGATAATGCGGCCGTTGATGTCGGCTTGCGTAAAATCAAGTTCAGCGCCGCCAAATATGTTAACGATATCGCCCCCGCGGAATTGTTTGGAAAGAATGGTTTTGTTAACCCCTCCAAAAATAGATACGGTATCGATATAATCATCGCCGGAGTATTTGGTGTTGTACTGCTGCTGTTTTTGAGCATACGGATCAACAGGGGGGATTGGGTCGCCTTCATCCTTTACGGTATAATCAACAGGTTCTGTTTTTTCAAACTGAAAGGGTTCTTTTTTATCCCAATTGGTCCATTTATCTCCTTTGAAATCGTTTTTCCATTGCTGCGGATCAAAATGTTTGTTGCGCCTTAATATCAGCCACATGCCAAAACCAATTACAGCTAAGGGGCCTACTATGCGATCAGAATTGTTAATATTTTGGGTTATCAGAAATATGACACCTAAAGCTACCAGCATAACCCATGATGCTTTTTTGTAATTATGCTTGGCACCTACATATACACCCCAGAAAATAAGCCATAAAGGCCACAGGGAAAGATGATCGGGTATGAAAAAAATTCGGAATTGCTGAAGCAGCAATATGCCGCCTACAGCAAGTAAAATGATCCCGGCAACAGACTTGCCTTTGTTGGGATCTTTTGGATGTTCTATATCGTTGTTCATTGTATTATCTGCAAATTGAAATCATATCCAAAACTAAGGTAACATTATAGTTGAGCCAAACAAAAACTGGTGACATATTTAAAGAAATCGGTAAAGGGGGATGTTTTGGCGGTGAAAAAGTTGCGGTTGATATTTTATCATGCGGCAAAAATAAAAATTTGTATGTTGTGACGTTTTTTTATCAGTAAATAACCCATTACTAAACTTTATCATATCAAAAAATGGAACAGGAATACACCATATCAACAGGCTGGCGAATATTTTATGGCGCAGTGGCAATAGCTGCAATTATTTTTTCATTGTTCCTGCTACCCAAAGCTGCTAACGGGCTTATTATACTCCCTATTTTATTTGGAACAATTGGCGTAGCCACATTAATAAACCAGTTTAAAAGTAAACTTACTATATCTGATGATAGTATTGTAAGAACAACCGTGTTTGGTACCAAAGAGCTCCTGCGTACCCATATTAAAGGTTTCAGGATTAATGATAAGGTAATTGTTATTGAGTCTTTACAGGCAGGCTATACTAAAATAAAAATTCGCGATTATTCAAGCATTGGTAACCTCGGTGAATTAACAAAATGGTTACGCGAAAACCTCAGAGACCTGAACAAAGAAGAATTTGAGACAGAAAAAGATCAAATTTTGGCTAATCCCGAATTAGGCTATACCAACGAAGAACGGGCTGTGAAATTTAAAACCGCTGCCCGCATTTCGGGGGGTTACAATTTTTCGGCATTTGCGCTTATGTTTATCTTTCTATTCTTGTTTTTGGATAGTAATGACATTGACATAATTTTATTGCTTTATCCTTTGGTTGGCATTGTTATCATTTACCTGGGCAACGGCCTGATAACTCTGATTTCAAAAAAGAATAGTGCATATAATGGCCTGCTGATGGGTTTATACATGGGGGTATTGCTGCTTGTGATGAAATCTTTCTTTTATTATCACATATTAAATTATCACAATTTATTGATCCCAAGCCTGGTTTTGGGCGCTATATTTCTGGCACCACTGGTAGTTAAGGGATTTAACAAAACATATGGCTCCCGGGTAGGGCAGCTGGCCTTGATGATCATATTGGCGGGAGGTTATGGTTTAGGTGCTGCTATTAACATCAATTGCTATTTTGACGGCTTTCGGCCGCAGGTGTATCCTGCTATTGTAACAGCCGCGCACGTGTCTCATAAAAAAACAACCAGTTATCATATCCAGATAGATAGTTGGGGACAGCATCACGAAATTGAAAATATCACTGTTACCAAATCTTTTTATTACCACACATCTGTTGGTTCAACAGTACATGTGATGGAAAAACCTGGGCTTTTTAAAATGCCATGGTTCTATGTAGCCTTATAAATCTTAAACAAGTGGCCGATTTATATACAAAAAGCCGGAGCTTTTTATAAATGCACCGGCTTTGATATATGATGGATGGTTGAGTTTAAGCTTCTGTTTTAGGCTGTTCAAAGTCGAAATGCTGTTTGGCTTTTTCGTTCTTTTCCCAAAAGTCACGGTCGGTTTGTTTGGCGGGCCTGATGGCTATCCATGCACCAAGTATGATAAGTGCAATTGGCCAGGTTATACGGTCGGCGTCATAAACGTTTTCATTGATCAGGAATATTACGCCTATCAGCATCATGAAGATCCATGATGGTTTTTTGAAGTCATGTTTGGCACCCATGTAAGCGCCCCAGGCTATGAACCACATTGGCCAGCTAAAAAGCCAATCGGGAATAAGTAAGGCATCAAGCTGATCTATCAGAAATAAACCACCGGCGGCCAGTAAAATTATTCCTAACATGATTTTGCCATTTCTTTTGTTTTCGGTGTTTATTATATCGTTGTTCATCGTCTTAAGTTTTAATGTTACCCAAATCTACAGCGATGCAACAGGCAGGTCAATCAATACTTGGCGATGTAAGGGGAGATGTCGGTAAAATGGGGGATAAAGGCGGTGAAAGCCCCCTCTAAATCCCCCCCTGAAGGGGGAGACTTTTAATAGTAAGGTGAGTAAAGCTGAATATTTTTAAAGCCCTCCCCTTCAGGGGAGGGTTGGGTGGGGCTTATTCCGGTTCCTGCTGGCTCAGGCAGTGGAAACTGCCGAGGCCCCAGATAATGTCGGTGCTGTCGATACCGACAACCTTGCGGTCGGGGAAGCATTGCGTAAGTATGTCAAGTGCTTTATCGTCGTTCTTTGAACGGTAAGTAGGCACTATCACAGCCGAATTGGCAATGTAGAAATTAGCGTAAGATGCCGGTAAGCGCGTATCTTCATAAACTACTGCATCAGGCATCGGCAATTCAACAATGTTAAGCTGTTTGCCGTTAAGCAGGCGCATGGTTTTCAGGGTTTCAAGGTTTTCCTGAAGTATGTGGTAGTTCTCGTCGTTTTTGTCTTCCTCAACAACGGTAACTACGGTGTCCTCGTTCACAAAGCGGGTGATATCATCGATATGGCCATCCGTATCATCGCCTACAATGCCATCTCCCAGCCAAAGGATCTGCTCGGCGCCGTAATAGTTTTGCAGGTAGCTTTCAATTTGTTGCTGGTTAAGCTGCGGGTTACGGTTTTTGTTGAGCAGGCAGGCTGTAGTAGTTAAAATAGTGCCTTTACCGTTAAAGTCGACTGAGCCGCCTTCCATTACGATGCCAGGATTAAATACAGGTAAGCCAAAGTGGTTACCTATTTTGGTGGGGATCACATCATCCAGATCGAATGGAGGATACTTGTCACCCCAGGCATTATAACCCCAATCCACAATGGCTTTTTGCCTGGTAGTTGGGTTTACCAAAAACGCCGGACCATGATCGCGGCACCAGGCATCATTAGTAGGAAATTCAAAGATCTCTATTTTATTAAGATCGACTCCGGCATTTTGCAACTGGAAAATAACGGAGGCTTTCATATCCTCGTTAACAACGTTAATGCGTACCAGCTCGCCTTCGGTAACTACCTTGATAAACTCAATATAAGGTGCGTAAATGGTATCTATTTTGCCAGGCCATGAAGCTTCTTTGTGAGGCCAGCTCAGCCATGTAGCAGTATGTTTAGCCCACTCGGCGGGGAAAGAAAATCCTTGCGAGGCAGGGGTTAGTATAGTTGAAATTTGTTGGCTCATAATTTGGTGATGCAAATGTGAAAAACTGTATGTCATTGCGAGCGTAGCGCGGCAATCGCATGCTATACAGAGCGGCCCTGTACAGTATGCGGTTGCTTCGTCGTACCTCCTCGCAATGACATGTAGAAGAGATTAGTCCTCGTCAAGCAAACGCTTTGTTATCGGCTGATAAGAATCAATACGGCGATCCCTTAAAAACGGCCAATGGCTTCTGTAATAATCAGATTTATCCAGATCCAGTTCCTGAACAATAACTTCTTCCTGATCATGTGATGTTTGATGAATGATCGCGCCAAATGGATTGGCAAAGAATGAACCGCCCCAGAATTTTACGCCTGCTTCTTCGCCTACACGGTTTACACTTACTACATGTATACCGTTAGCTACAGCGTGCGAACGCTGGATGGTTTGCCATGCGTTGTATTGCTCAACATTGGTGGCTTCATCTTGTGTAGTGGCCCAGCCAATGGCGGTTGGGTAAAATAATATATCGGCACCCATTAAGGCGGTGATGCGTGCTGCTTCAGGATACCATTGGTCCCAGCAAATTAATACGCCTACGCGGGCAAATTTGGTATTGAATACTTTGTAGCCCAGGTCGCCGGGGGTGAAGTAAAATTTTTCGTAAAAGCCCGGATCATCAGGGATGTGCATTTTGCGATACTTGCCTAAGTAACTTCCGTCGGCATCTAAAACAGCGGTGGTATTATGATAAACACCCTGGGCACGTTTTTCAAACAATGAAGCAATGATCACTACATTAAGCTCGGCAGCAACCTTCGAAAGTTCATCGGTTGAAGGGCCCGGGATAGCTTCGGCCAGCTTAAAGTTGTCGTAATCCTCAACATCGCAAAAATAAAGCGAGGTGAAAAGTTCCTGTAAACAAACTATTTGTGCGCCTTTGGCAGCAGCTTCCCTTACTTTAACAATTGCCTTTTCCAGGTTCTGCTGTTTATTAGCAGTACAGGTCATTTGTACTAAACCAACGTTTACTTTACTCATCTCCAAAAAATTTGCGCAAAAATAACACTTTGTTATTAGGATTTCACCGAATTGATATTATGATTACACAGAGTTGAATATTTGATTACAATGGTTATGTTTTTAACTGCGGGAACGATAAGTTAACCATGTGGAAAATCGTGCTATAATAATTAGCTGATTTCCTGGTTTTAATATTTGTGAAAACAAAATGAAGAAAAATTGTTAATTGACTATCCTGTACATCTAAATAAAAAAATAACATAGCTTTGCAGCCGAATGACACAACCAGAAGACATCATTGACGAAGGTGCCGAACACAAAACCTGGAAAGGTAAGCTTTGGGGCGTAGTAAAAATAATCCTTATCATAGTAGTAACCGGTGGTTTGCTTTACTGGGTTTTCAGTAACGTACCTTTTGTTAAAATAAAAGACCGCCTTGCCAATGCCAACAGGGCCTGGCTTGCAGCCGCTATAGCCTGTTATGTAGGGTCGATGTTTTTTTCGTCATGGCGGTTATTAAGCTATTTCAAATCCATCGGGTTACGGTTAGACTGGCGTTTTAACCTTCGCTTATATTTTCTTGGCTTGTGCTATAATGTGTTATTACCCGGAGGTATCGGCGGTGATGGCTATAAAATTTACCTATTGCACAAACGTTATAATTTGCCAACCAAAAAAGTATTCTGGGCTATCCTGTTTGATAGGTTGAGCGGTTTTTGGGCCATTGGCGCTATTGTAGTAGGCCTGATTATTTTAATCCCAAGTTTCCCCTATCACCTGGGCTGGCCACTCGGCATAGTATCGATTGGTTCGGTGATCTATTACTTTGTAGCCCGTAAGTTTTTTAAAGAATATACCCACAACTTTTTACAGGCGCATTTAAAAGCCATAGGCGTACAAAGCATGCAATTGCTTACCATTGTTTGCTTACTGCTTGCGCAGGATTTCAACGGTAAATTTGCTCCATATCTGCTGTCATTTCTTTTTTCATCGTTAGCGGCAATTATTCCGTTCAGTTTAGGTGGCGGCGGTATCCGCGACGCGCTGTTCCTTACATTGGCCCGCCAGTTTAACTTAGCCGAAGATATGGCAGTTTACCTGAGCTTCGGGTTTTATCTGATCTCAATTATTGTTGCTTTATTTGGAGTATATTACGTTTTGGCTCCTAAGCGTTTGGACGGCGGACTTAAAAAAGGAGAAGAACCAAAGATGGAAAATCATCCAATAGAAGAATAATATTCTGTTTTAAATCTAATTTCATAATAATAGACTGAAGTTTGTTTTCATGGCAACCAACTGCTAAACTTGGCGTTATATTATAAATCGTCAGTTTATCAATGAGCCATTTTAATGATTTTAATAATCCGCAGGTTGCGGCATTGCCCGGTCATTTAAAGCAATTTATAGTCGACCAGCACTACGAGCACTATACACCCATTGATCATGCGGTGTGGCGCTATGTAATGCGCCAGAATTACAGCTATCTTAAAGATGTAGCCTACTACCCGTACATACCCGGCTTGCAAAAAGCAGGGTTAACCATAGAGCATATCCCTAATTTGCAGGAGATGAACGATGCTCTTGGCAAAATTGGCTGGGGGGCGGTCACGGTTGACGGCTTTATCCCACCGGCTGCCTTTATGGAATACCAGGCTTACCGCGTACTAGTTATAGCGGCCGATATCCGCCAGTTAAAACATATTGAATATACTCCGGCACCTGATATCATCCATGAATCGGCGGGACATGCACCTATTATTGCCGATAAGGATTACCACGAATACCTGAGCTATTTTGGGTCGATAGGGGCTAAAGCCATGTTTTCGGCACAGGACTTTGAGCTGTATGAGGCTATCCGGGCTTTATCGATATTAAAAGAAATGCCCGATGCCGATGAACAGGAAATTATCAAGGCGGAAGAATTAGTAACTTATTGCCAGGAAAATATAGGCGAGCCATCAGAAATGGCCCTCCTGAGCCGCCTGCATTGGTGGACGGTAGAGTATGGCCTGATCGGTACATTAGAACAGCCTAAGATCTATGGGGCGGGCCTGCTTTCATCCATCGGCGAAAGCTCAACCTGCATGAAAAAGGATATCAAAAAGCTTTGGTATACTATTGATGCCGTTAAGTATAGCTATGATATTACCCAGCCCCAGCCTCAGCTTTTTGTAACCCCCGATTTTCAGAACCTGATCAACGTGCTCGAAGAGTTTGCCAACACCATGTCTTTCAGAAAAGGCGGCGCTTACGGTTTAAAAAAAGCAGTTGAAAGTAAAAATATCTGTACCGCGGTTTACAGTTCGGGTTTGCAGGTTTCAGGCAACATCACCGACTTTAAAACAGATGCCGGTGGTAAACCTTATTTTATTAAAACCACAGGGCCCACCGCGCTGGCCCTGAACAATAAACAGTTAAAAGAACATGGTAAAGATTATCATAAGGATGGTTTCAGTTCGCCGGTTGGTAAGCTGAAAGGTTATGATATTGCTTTAGAGGATTTTTCGGAAGATGATTTAAAAAAGGTGGGTATAGTAAAAGGTCAGGAAACTGAGCTGTATTTTGAAAGCGGTATCAAATTAAAAGGCGGCGTGAAGAGTATCCTCTCGTCAGAAGAAAAGATCATGGTAATCACTTTTGATGACGTTACCGTTACTGATAAAAAAGAAACAGTGTTGTTTGATCCGGCTTGGGGCGTTTATGATATGGCTGTTGGCGAAGAGATCGTTTCGGTATTTTGCGGGGCAGCCGACAGAGAGGCATATGAAACTATTGTTTATAAATCAAAAACAGAAACCCATCATGCCGCGCACGATCATAAAACCAAAGAACTGCACAGGCTATATCAACAGGTGCGTAATTGTCGAATAAATCATGGTGATTATGGCTTTTTAGGTAACGTGTGGCTGCAGCTGCAAAAAGATCATCATGACGATTGGCTTTGCGCTTTGGAGATACTGGAAATACTTGACCATGAAGGCGCAGAGCCGGTATTAGCCGCCGAGATCAAACATTTTCTTGAACAAAAAGGACATA
>NZ_DASVOB010000095.1:0-13816 GCF_036383575.1 Mucilaginibacter sp. | reverse complement strand
TCCAGCCGAGTGGTAACTATCAAAACGGCCTCTGGCCGGCGTAAATTCGCATGGCGTACACAGGCCAGAGGCCTGGAAATAACTGCCACTCGGCTGGAGCCGAGCGGCGGCGGGTAATACAATATGTCGTTGCGAAGCGCGGCAATCTCGTAGCCAATGTATGTCCGATCTGCATAGCTACGAGATTGCTTCGTCGTACCTCCTCGCAAAGACATGGTTTTATTTTACGGGAACTTTAACCAGGGCCCGTTCTGTAAAGAAACTTTTCAGGGCTGTGATTTTCCCGGTGCGGATGAGATAGCTGATGAATAAGGCGATTAACATAAATTTTTACTTAACGATACCTGCAAAACGTTGATAAAAGGCGGTAGGGCTGTCGGCGTGCTTTGGCTCATATTTACCGGCGATGATAGGGATATATATTACCCTGCGGCGGCTTTCTTCACCTATAACGGTTGACTGGGCTACGCGGTGCCACAGGCGGCCATCATGTATGGTCAGGTCGCCGGCAGTGGGGATAATAGCTACCTCATTTTCGTCGGTATCATGATCAAGGAAATACTTTTTACGGAAAAGCATCTGGTAAAGGTTTTGTTTATGTGTACCGGGAAGAATCCGCAGACCGCCATTTTCTGGTTTTAGCGTGCTCAGGTGGATGCCAACATTAAGCATCGGGTTCAATTTCTGGCCGTGGAAAATATCGCGCAGGCCATCGGTATGCCAGCCCATTTTAGTAAAGCTGCTTTCGGGGCCGTTTACGTAGTGGTTAAAAACCATGCCGTCTTTCTCGTCAGTTCCTAAGCGTGAACCTTCGCCTATGAGGTTAAGCAACACCTGGAAGCGGGGATCTTTAGTAAATTCATCTAACAGGCTATGATGTTGATTGATAAAAGCAAAACGCTGTACAATAGGCGAGCCGTCAAGGTCTTTGCCGAATTTGATGGGCACTCCGTTCACCTTTTCGGTTTTATTGCTGATCCAGGTATTTTCAACCTGTTTTGATGCGTTTATGATATCAGTAACCGTTTCGGGCTTAATGAAATTTTTAAAGTGGATAAAGCCGTGCTGGTTAAAAAAAGCTTGTTGTTCGGGCGTAATAGTTGAGCCTAAGGTGAATTTTTGATATGACGTTGACATGTGGTGGAAAGATATTTATGTACCTGGAAAATGAACTGTAAACACTGGGCACCGCCTATGCGGTATGTAGGAAAGGAACTGCTCCTTTAAGGGAAAATTAACAACAACAGCTGCACATGACCCTTTTCATCAAGGGCATTCGCATTGGGCATGCAAATAATATGTGGTGCGTATTGTTCAATGTATATTAAATCTATCTTTTTAGTAGACTATTGCAAATGTAAACAAATTGTTAATCACTCCAAATATTTATGAAAATATTTTTTAGTGCTTGTAAAGCTTGGCTGTTACCCTTTCAATCAGGCTTTTAGGACTGTGGGTTGCCGCTACTGCCGAAAGCTTGTTTAAAAATCCGGGTACTATTTCGGCTTTCTTATTGAACATCCCTTTTATGCCTATGACTGCAACTTCGTCGGCTTTCATATTAAATTTGGCGGCCAGTTCGGCCAAAGCGTCCATCCCAGCACGGTGAGCGAAACCTGTATCGGTAGGGCCGGGGCATAAACAGCTTATAGATATGTGCGAGTCCTTAAGCTCGTATTTTAATGCCCGGCTAAATGATAAAACAAATGTTTTGGTAGCCGCATATATCGCCAGCGTTGGTACAGCCTGGTAAGCCGCGGTGCTGGATACATTGAGGATGAAAGCCTGCTGCTGCAATTTTAAAAGCGGGATAAAATGATAGGAGAGTTCGGCGACAGCATTCATATTAACCTGCATCATGCCGGTTTGCGCTATTAAATCCAGTTCATCAAAATTACCCCACAGGCCATGCCCAGCATTATTTATCAATATGGCTACGGGGACATTTAAGCTTTTAACCCAGTTAAATACCAGCAGGGCAGCCCCTGTTTTTGAAAGATCAGCCGCCAGGTAATTAGTCTTAACGTGATAATCGGTTTTTATCTGGTCGGATACTGTAGCGAGGTCACTTTCCGACCGGGAAACCAACAACAGGTTATATCCCTTTTGGGCAAGCAATATAGCCATTGATCGTCCAATGCCCTTACCGGCCCCTGTAATTAAAGCGTATTGATCCATCGTTGTATAAAATATATCGGCATGCAAGTTTAATTAAAAATAATCTACTAAACTTGTAGACTATTTAAAATGTTATTACGTTTGTGTAAATATGAACAGCGCACCGCCATGTTTTCGTTTGTTAAGCTATAACCAGCCAGGTTATTGTTGTTGTTGCCGGTAAACATTAACCGCTTCCCCTTCGTTATTATATCGAACAACAAATTATCACAAGCTTAAAAATTGATCATGACTACCCATTATATAAAGCATTTATTCAGCGCTTTTGTAATCATAATTTTTATATCATTCGCGCTTCCCGCATCAGCCCAGTTATCGGCTGCGGTAAGGTATAAGCTCAATTTGCCAGATACAGCTACACATAGCGTAATTGATGATAACTATTCAGCCAGGCTGCTTACCACGGTATCAAATAAACCAGTTGTTGATAAAACTGATGCGGGTTTTGAAAGTGATCTGGAAAGTGAGTTGGATACCCACGCGGGCCGTAAAAAATTGATGGGTTATTTAAAGGAACTATCGGTAAGCAACACCAATGAAGCTAACTACAACCAGGCTAAAGTTAAATCATACTACAAGCTTGCCAATGTGTTTGCCAAGCTGCATTTGTATCCCTTAGCCATGAAGTGCTTTTTTAAAGCGATGGCATTTAAAAAGGATGACAATAATGCTGTACCTGCTGCTCCGGATTCATTAACTTCAGATACTACAGTGAAGTTGGTGCATTTAAACAGCGGTCTGCTGGCTATTAATGCTAATGACGATTCGGTATTTGTAAACACGCCGGTTCAGTTGAAGGATAAAAAGGAGAAGAAGAGCAAATCGATCACGTACGACCGCATCCTGAATACTTTTAACGACGGAAAAAAGGCAGCCGCTTATGCCTTGCTGTTTCATGTAAAGCAACCAAAACCCGGTAAGCCGACTGTGTTTGTGAGGGCTAATACCGGCCATACTTTTATTACGCTCATCAAGTATAATACAGATTCAACTTCGGTTTCTGTTTCCTTCGGATTTTATCCTAAAAAAGACAATATCTTTTCAGCAACTCCATGGGAACCTGAAACTTCCGGTACATTCAAAAATGACGCCGCGCACCAGTGGGACGAGGTTATGGGCAAGTTTATAACCGAACGCCGGTTTAAGCGCATCCTGAAGCTAACCCGTCTGTACGATGGATTAGAGTATCATCTATCTAAAAATAACTGTACCGATTTTGCATTACAGGCAGCTTCATGCGCCGGTTTTGGCGTTACCAATTCAAAAGGCTCATGGCCGCTGGGTCATGGTAATAACCCGGGAACAACAGGGCAAAACATCATAGCCGGAGGCATTTATGATAATGACAAGGCCGATGTATTTGTTGATTTTGATGAGGCTTTAAAATAAAGATCAGAGCGATTTAAGGGTGCTTCCCTCCGCATTAACTTCAAACGTATGCCATACACCGCATTTAAGTGCGAAATTATTTCTTTGATGGCCCACCGGAAAATCGAAGCAAATGGGGTAGGTGTATTCTTTTACTTTTTCGGTAACGATATCATAAATGGTACTGCCAAATTCTTCTCCTTCAATATCGGGTTTTAGCTGAAAGCCGCCGATTATTAAGCCGGCTAACCGGGAAAGTTTACCGCTTTGTTTCAGGTTCCAGAACATGCGGTCGATATTGTAAAGATACTCGTGGGTATCTTCAACAAATAAGATCTTTCCATTGGTATCCAGATCAGACGGAGTGCCCGAGAGCGTCGCGATCAGACTCAGGTTTCCGCCAACCAATGGGGCTTCGGCTTTGCCAAAGCGGTTTTGTGAAACTGGGGGTGACGAATAATTGAGGCTTTCGCCTGTAAGGGCCTGTCTTATAGATTGAATGGTAGCAATCTGCATAGCATCGGCTTTTGCCCAATCATCAGGGAAACTATTACACATTTTTGAATGCAGGGTTGCTATCCCAAAATTGCGGTTGATATGGCAGTGCAAAGCAGTAATATCGCTGAAACCGATGAGCCATTTAGGATTTTTCTTAAACTGCTTAAAATTGAGCTGGTCAATGATCCTTACTAATCCATAGCCGCCCCTGGCACACATAATAGCTTTGATCTCCGGGTTGTCCAGCATTTGCTGTAAGTCTGCCGTGCGTTCTTCATCCGTGCCTCCATATATAAAATCCTTTTTGCCGGTGTTATCGCCAATCTCTACCTTAAAACCCCAGCTTTGAATGAGCTGTACAGATGGTATAATGTCGGCTAAACTGATATACCCCGATGGACTGATAATGCCTATGGTATCGCCCGCTTTTAAATACGGAGGGATTTTATGATGGATATTAGCATAAGGAATTTCAGGAACGGTTGCCCATGACCCTGATGTTGATAATGCGGCCCCGGCAGTTACTAAGGAGGAGATGAAGCGTTTTCGGTTCATTTTTATGCCGTGTTGCATTTTGATGCAATAGGGTAGATAAAAGTATGAAAAACAAGATAATTAATAGGTTGTTTAAGGTTAGATAGTAAGGGAGATTATCCTATAATCTTTACACAACCAGGGCTTGTCTTTGCGCAAAGATCACTAAGTTTGAATTTGATGAAAATTAGGCTTATCTCATTTACCAAAATTACATTAATCACAGCGCCAGTCCTGGTGCTATTGCCTCTCGTTTTCCAGAGTTGTCACACTACTAATAAAGACAACAACACCGACAGCGTAACATCCCGGCCAGCAACAAATGCTTCAGCAGCCGGTTTTAAAATCAAAGCCGCTATTTCATGCACCAAAAACGGGATGATCAAAGAGGATAGCATTTTATACATGCACCAAGGGGGCGAAGCATTTAAACCTACAGTGGTTAACGCGGTTAGCACAGCAACGGGTAAATCCAATGCAGACATGGCCTGGATTCCCGGAGGGGCCTTTAGCATGGGCGGGATCAATCCAACCGGCATGACTGATGGTGGTATGGAAGCGATGGACGATGCCAGGCCTGTTCACCGGGTATTTGTTGATGGTTTTTACATGGACAAAACAGAGGTTACCAACGTGGAGTTTGCCAAATTTGTAAAAGCTACTGGTTACATAACTGTAGCCGAACAGAAACCTACAGCAGCAGAATTTCCGGGTGCATCACCCGAAGAACTGGTTGCAGGATCGGTTGTTTTTACTCCTCCGGGTCATAAAGTGCAGCTAAATGACCTTTCACAATGGTGGTCGTACCAAAAAGGGGCCGACTGGAAACACCCGCTTGGCCCGGGCTCGGATTTAAAGGGAAAAGAGAATTACCCGGTTGTACAGGTATGCTGGGAGGATGCTGCCGCCTATGCCAAATGGGCCGGCAAACGCCTGCCAACGGAGGCCGAATGGGAGTTTGCCGCAAGGGGAGGTAAAGCAGGCGACCTATATCCCTGGGGAAACCAGTTAAAACAGGATGGGCGCTGGATGGCCAACACATTCCAGGGATCTTTCCCTGATCATGATAATGCTGAGGATGGTGAAACTGGTCTTGGCCCTGTAAAAAAATATCCGGCGAATGCTTACGGTTTGTATGATATGGCCGGTAATGCCTGGGAGTGGTGTGCCGATTGGTACCGCAATGATTATTATAATAGTTTCGATCCTAATAAGGTTGCGCGCAATCCGAAAGGCCCGTCTGCTTCTTTAGATCCACTGGAGCCCGGGCAGAAAAAGAAAGTTCAACGAGGTGGTTCATTTTTGTGTACCGATCAATACTGTACGCGGTATATGGTAGGCTCAAGGGGCAAGGGAGAATATCGGTCGGCAACAAACCACGTTGGATTTAGATGTGTGCAGGATATTAAGCATGGTAGTAATCCAGCACTGGTTACCCAAAAAGTACTTTAATATTTTCTCTGATATTATTATAAGGGTTAATCAAGAACAGTGGGCAGCAGATTTAAAAGCTTTTGGCCTTAAGCATTCCGCCAAAAAGGCTATAAAAAAAAGAAGCACTCCTGATGGGCAGGAATGCGTTCTAACCAATTATAAACCTAAATTATGAGAAGAGATGCAAATCTGGACTCGAACCAGTCTCGCTGCCTGTCAGCTATTTACATGATGGTACAAATATACGTGTAATCTTTACATTTATTGTCATCTTAGTATGGAAATTTTACTTTTATTGGTATTTTTTTATAAATGATAATTAGTTTATAGATAATTGGCAACGAATTGCAATATTTTCAAAGTATAGCATGCTTTTGCAAAAGAGAAAGTTGTAAAAAATGGAGTCGCAAAAATGAGATCGTCATTGCGAGTAACCATCTGGGAAACCCTGAAAAACCGTGATGACGTATAACATACATTTAAGCGATGGTGCGTGCGGGGGCCGCGTTAGTGATAGGAGCGGATACCGGCCTTGAGCGTAATGCCTGCAGGCGTATGAGCGGATAGCACGGGCCGCAGGCAACGCCCATATTTGTAATATCGATCAAAAAACACATCTAACAATCGGTGACTTGCAATCATGTCATTATAAGGAACGAAGCAATCCCTGACCGCTCTCTATAGTTCGCGATTGTTTCGTACCTTATAATGGTGGTCATCTTAAATAGCCTCGTTTGCGTCGGAGTTTTATCAGCCAATTTACTACAGGATCAGGTTCTACGGCTTTCAACGGTGTATACAAAACTTTCCGCTTTATAATAGCCAAGGTTATATTCCATGGGGCGTTCGCCCTGGTCGTAAACAAATCTTTTCCTGAATAACACGGGACTTCCGGTTTCAATTTCAAGCTTGCCGGCTATGAACTTATTGGCTTCAAGGGCGCTGATCTCTTCTTTTGACAGGTTGGCTACCGTAGAGTATTCATCCTCAAGCATCTCGTAAAGTGGGCGTTTAAAATCCTCTTCGCCGGTAAGGCCTATCCGGGGATGGAAATAGGATATGAAATAAACAAAAGGATTGTCGCTGCTGCCACGCAGCCGCTCCATTTTTACAATTTTTTTCTCTGTGCCGATATCAAAAAAACTGGCGGTACTTTCATCGGGGAATACCCAGCTTACATGCAGCTCATAGTTTTTTACATTGATACCCCTCGCCTTCATTTCCTGCGAAAAACTAAGCCAGTTCATTGATTTTGAACTGATTTTTGAACGGGCAACCTTGGTGCCGAAGCCTTTCTTACGGATCAGCAGCTCTTCATAAACCAATTTATTAATAGCCTGGCGCAATGTTGTGCGGGATATGGCCAGCTTTTTAGCCAGCTCAACCTCATTAGGCAGTAATTTACCCGCCTGGTAGGCCGGATCCTTGATCAGTTCGCGAAGCAATTGCTCGGCCTGTATATGAAGAGGTATGGGACTTTTATGATCGATGGCTAATTTCATAGTGGTTTCTGCTAACCTTAATGAGTTTAATTACGGTAAAGATAACAAAAAGCTCAACTATGTATTTACATGCCTTAATCCGGTGTTTTTAAATGTGCTATACATAACTTTTAATACATTAATATGATAATAGTAGGAAAGTTATGTTTGGTTACTTCTTATTACTGCATTAACCCGGTAGTTCTGTTCGCTTTTCTTTGCCTTTAACAGTAAATGTTTGTACAAATGGCCGCTTTATTGTTTTAGTTTTATTGCGATGGGAAAAGGCAGATAGATATTGAAAAAGGATTGTATGCAGCATCCTTTGTTGGTTCCTCGCCCTTAAGAACCTGAGTAGCGGAAAATAATCAGTTTATTACTTATAAATTTTCCTGATTATTGCCTTTAATGAATGCACTGAAAATCTTGCTGCTAACTATCGTACTAAGCCTTCCGGCGATGCTGTTTGCCCAAAGCTCCGTACTCCAAAAAGAACTTGCAAAGCAAATTATGAACGACAACCGTTTGGATACCGTTGAAGCAAGGGCATTGCGTTTATTGACCGGCTTTACCGCGGGCACTTCATACGGTGAGATCTGGATCCGCGATTTTAATACTTTTATTGAGGGCTCATTGCGGGTACGTAGCAGGGACGAGGTTAAAGATAAACTATTGCTTTTTTTTAAAATTCAGGGTAAGGATGGCAATATTCCAGATGGTGCTATTCATAAAGAACAAGCAAACGTAGGGTATCAGTATTTATATTCTGAACTGGCGCCCGGCTGGGCCATTCATAAAAATACAGTTGAAACCGACCAGGAATCGTCATTGATCCAGGCAGTTAAAAAGTATATCGACGTTACCGGCGATAAAAGTATTTTAACAGATACCATCGGTGGCCGAACCGTAATACAGCGCATGGACGATGCCATGAACTATATTATGAAAGAACGCTGGTCGGCTAAGTACGGTTTGGTAATTGGCGCTACTACGGTTGACTGGGGTGATGTGCAAACCCAGCATGGCTGGGGCGTGGCTATAAACGACAAAACAAAATGGGCAATTGATATTTATGATAACGCCATGTTTTTGCTGGCCATACATGATTTTTTAGCTATGAAGCCTGCCGGGTACAAGGCATCACGGTATTGGGGAGATATTGCCATCTGTATGAAAATAAGGGTCCGGCATCATTTGTGGGATGCAAAAGCAGGTAAATATATTCCGCATATTTATCTTGATGGCTCGCCGTTTCCGCCATCATTTAATGAAAAACAGATACTTTACCTTGGCGGTACCATATGTGCTATAAAAGCGGGCCTGAATACCCCAAAGGAGCTCATTGACATCAATGATCAGTTTTTGAAAGCGGCATCTAAGGAAAAATATGCCACTATCGGTCTTACTGTTTATCCGCCGTACCCCCTTGAAGAATTTCCGAATATGCCGCCATTCACCTATCAAAACGGCGGCGACTGGACGTGGTTTGGCGGCCGGATGATTGCCCCCTTAATTGAGAATAATATGGCAAGTGAAGCCTACGCTGAACTAAGCCCGATGATTGACCGCGTGCTAAAGAACAAGGGGTTTTTTGAATGGTACGATGTTAAAACAGGTGAAGCAAAAGGCTCAGGCGATTTTAGAGGTGAAGCCGGGGTGCTTTACGAAGCCATAACCAGGTTGCGCAGTTGGGCAAGGGTACATATGTAAAAAGTTGTTTAGAATAAAAAATCGTGGTTCTAATTCGCTACCCATGAAATAATAAAATAGGTGTCATGTTGAGTGTTTAAATCCGGCGAACCCTGAAGAGCAAATGACAAAAGAGGGCTGGTCGGTCTGAGCCTGTCGAAGACTCGCGCGCAGAGGCCCTGCCCACTATGCTTCGGCAGGCTCAGCATGACACCTATTTTGATTATGTCATGGAACTTGTTTCAACACCTCATTCGCCAAGCCATATGTATGGCAAATCACCTTCCTTTCTTGCTGCTGAAACAAGTTCAGTATGATGGTGTGGAGAAATTCGCTTGATTTAAATATTCAGGATTACAGCGCTTATTGGTTAAATAGCATCTTTCCTACCCCATTCGTCTGTTAGTAGGCGGCTAACATGACGTGAATTTTCTTAGCCTAATGACATCAGTTCAGGAATTAAAAGAAACTTTTTATTGTAATTTTTGTCACCCGAAAGTTTGTAAACTTCCATTTGTTAGTTGTTTAATTGTAAGGTAACAATATTAACATAACTATCGTAAAACAACCGGTGCTGCGTTGTAAGGACAAGTTGGCTATCAAGACTATTTAAATTCAATAAAATCAAGATTCTTTTAGGTTCATAAATGGGAAATAACAATTACTTAATACGCATGATTGCCGGTGTGCTGGTTATATCATGTTTCGCAAGGTGTTCAAAAAGCGTAAACAAAATTGAAAAACCGACAAGCCCTATTCCGGAGCAGGTTAATTCGGACCAAAGTTTAGCAACAACGGCAGCTTCTACCTATACATACACAGTTAAAACTACTGAATGGATGGTTGACGGGACAAAGATTCCCGCGGGGGCCAAAATATATATTCCCGCAGGTAAAAGGGGCTCTTTATTGCTTAAAAACTTTAAAGGGACTGCTGCTGCTCCTATCTTAATTGTTAATCAGGGTGGCAGGGTGTCATTCACTACTGAAACCACGGCTTCATACGCATTTAAGACTCAAAATTGTCAGTATTTTAAAGTGCTGGGAAATGGTGTATCCACAATTAAATACGGCTTTGATGTAAACGGCGGCAACATCGGCATGACGATGGATGACCTGAGCACTGATTTTGAAATTGCAGGTGTTGAAGTACGTAACAGCGGCTTTGCCGGCATTATGGCTAAAACAGACCCAACATGTGATGTGGCAACTCAGCGGGGCAGGTTTGTTATGAAAAACGTTTTGATTCATGATAATTATGTTCATAAAACAGGCGGCGAAGGGCTTTACATAGGAAATTCATTTTACGAGGATGGGGTTTCCACATCCTGCGGTACCGTTTTACCTCATGACGTAATTAACGCCAAGATCTATAGGAACCTGGTTGATTCAACCGGCTCTGAAGGGATCCAGGTTGGCAGTGCTACTTCTGGTTGCGAAATTTATAGTAATACGGTTAAAAATCCGGGAAGAAGCCCGTTTTCTGCATACCAGGATAACGGTATACAAATAGGAGAGGGTACCGGCGGTAAATGTTATAATAACCTGGTTAAAAATGCTCCTGGCGATGGTATTATCGTTCTTGGATTTGGCGATAATGTAGTGTTCAATAATTACATTATCAATTCAAAATCCTACGGCATCTTTGCAGATTCAAGGTATACACCAGGGAAGAATTTTCAGTTTATCAATAATAGCATCATTGGTTCGGTGTTGGGAGGAATAAAGCTGAACTCCGAAACAATCCCGATGAATACTGTTATTAATAACGTATTGATACAACCAGCATCTGTACAGGCAATAATCAGAAAAAGCACCGGAGTAAAACTAACGGCATCAAATAATTATGTAAGCACAGATGTAAACACGTGTAAGTTTGTTAATTATGGAGGTGATAATTTTCATTTGCAATCATCATCACCGCTTATTAATAAAGGGGCCAACGTTTTATCGTACGGTATAAAATTTGATTATTATGGCGCAGTGCGCCCATCAGGCACCGCTTTTGATATCGGAGCTACTGAATATTAATGTGCTTTGTCTTCGGGCAAAAGCAGAACGAGTTTAACGAGCAAAAGGGATGGCAAAACTGCCGTCCCTTTTGCATTTAAAGCCTTAAAAGAAATATTTTTTAACTGTATTTTTATGTTGGGTTTTGCACTATTATTTAGTTAGGGGCATGATAGGTTTTTTGAACTGACCAAAAATGTGCTGCAATGTTTTGTAAAGTAACATATCGATTTTTATGAATTTCTGACAGCGGGAAAATCCAAACAATAATAATCCACGGTATGAAAAAGAAGACGGAACGGAAATATATAGTTAAGACGTGGCGGGTTATGAAACGCCACCTCCGCTCTTTTGTCAAAACCGGTGAACAGGAAGAGCTTCACCGTTTTCGTACCGGCGTAAAAAAACTGAGGGCTATTTTGATCCTGGCAGACAGCGCCGCACAGGATTCTGTACTGGCGAAACGCTTTAAACCTGTTCGTAAAATATTTAAGCAGGCCGGTGAGATCAGGGATGCTTATATAAACCAGGAATTGGGCCAAGCCGTTGGCGGAAATGATGATTTTATCCGGGAACAACAAGATGTTATGAATAGTGCTACCCTGGCATTTAATGCTGATGAGGACAGGCACCGGACTTGGCTTCGAAAAACACGCCGCAGGCTCCTGAAGCGGATCGGCCCGATCAGCAAGCTGCACCTCACTTTATATTACCGGCAACAATTGGAAATCATTGCCGCAACCTTAAGCCAACTCCGTTTTGACGAGGAACTGCATACTTGTCGTAAGCAATTGAAGGTACTGCTGTATAATTATACCCTGACCCGCCCCGAACTGGGTATATCCTTCAATGAAACTTATCTTGACCGGGTACAGGAAGCAATTGGCAATTGGCATGACAACCAACTGGCTATCACACTGCTTTCGACATTGAAGACGGAGAGCAATACCGGAACAATTATCAAATTAAAGAAGCAGGGAACCCGGCTTAAAAAGCAAATCACCGGGCTAACCCGAAATTTCCGGGAACAGGCAACTACTGTGACCGAACTTCCCATCCAACAAGTGGATTAACGGGAAAGCCGGTCATTCATAGTATTTGCAATCATTGTGATATGGTTTAGGTACAATATCTTATTCAAAACTCAAACAACATGCTATCTTGTTTTGCTCAAAACAAAAATACTAATATTTTTAGTATTTTAAAATGAAATTAAAGATTCTGTGCATAATATTTAAATGTCGAAGTTTCTTTAATTAATGTATGTAAATCATCTTGGAACTTAAGAATCTGTTTAAAAGCGAATGGAAAGTTTTTTGTAGAGACGCATCACATGCGTCTCTCGGCGGACAGACCGATTTAAAAGGTTTCTAATTCTGCCGGAAATTGCACGCGGGAGACTACAATTAAAAATAATCAAATTTAGATAGCTTCTAAGTCTTTAGAATATTCCCTTTTTCTACATTTGTTTGGAAGAGAGCCCTTTGCTCACATAATTGGCTATTATCAGGCAATACGTATTTCTGAATTATAATCATTCAAATGGCGGCAGATATGTTTAAAATAACCATACATATGGTTTCAAGTCTTGATGGTTATATTGCCAAAAAGGATAATAGCGTTTCATGGTTTGATACGTCCGACAATTACGAGAAAGGCGTTCATGTTACTGAGCAGGAGGCGAATGAATTTCTTAAAAAGATAGATTGTTACATCATGGGTTCCCGGACGTACGAACATGCCCTGGAACTTTCAAAATTATATGGCTGGGTTTATGGAGATGTGCCGACCATTGTGTTAACTCACAGAAAACTACCGGTAGAAAGGCCGAATATTAAAATTTATTCAGGGGATCTGCACAAATTGGTGATCGAACAACTAAAACCAAACTACAAGAATGTTTGGCTTGTAGGCGGTGCCAAACTCACCAAAGATTTCATCCGTTTAAACTTAGCGGATGAAATAAGGCAGTCGATCCTGCCGGTTATTCTGGGTGAAGGAACACCCTTTTTTGATGAGATAGGACAAGAGCAAGCTTTGCATCTCAAGAATGTAACAGCCCACAAAAGCGGAATGGTGGAGCTGTGTTACGAAATAAGAAAATGAATCCAAAATGAGAATGTTAAAACTCATGATTGGAAGCTAATTGATTATACCTCAGTTAGTACCATAATCAAAAAAGGTTGTTTTCGAAAAGAAAGCGACCTTTCTGTTTTTAGGCATATTTTCGGACCATGTTGTTAAGTTGCACTAAATCAATAGTATAAATAACCCCTATAAAATCCAGTTTTGTCCCCCATCAAAAGGATTTTAAGTCTGTTAATTTGTTTCACCAATTAACCAGAGCTCTCATTAAATATCGGGAGAAGAACATCTATTAACCTAAAAAATCTTTATTATGAAAAAATTAACTCTTGTTTTATTTGTATTTATTGCAGCCTCTTCATTTTTTGCATGCAGAAAAGATACTACGGCTACAGCCAATTCTGCTGTAAATACTCCTGCCGATCGCCTGTCAACTAACACTGTATCGTGGGTAAATGTTATTCCTGCTACTTCTTTTAGCTCATACAGTACCTATTGGAATGACTTATATCCCTGGGGATCGGATCATAATGGATCTGC
>NZ_DASVOB010000094.1:0-14797 GCF_036383575.1 Mucilaginibacter sp. | reverse complement strand
GTGCGAATTCATGAATTGTATAAATTGTTAGGGGAAAAAGAGGTGATGATACCAAAGCAACGGAGGAGTTTATGGTCCGTTTTGAAAATTTTGCTGCCGCAGTGGTAAACAATGCCATCGTAAATTACATTTTGTACTATGCATGCACATAGCCAATAAGCATGCCAGTAGAATTTATTTTTATTTAGATGTTTGTTTTACAGTTGTTTATCAAAATGAGAAAGATTTTCTCAATATGAGGAAAAGCTATCAAAATGATAGGTTTTATCATATTGAGAGCAAAGTGGACTGCGCGTTTTTATTGTAGTATACTGATATTTGAGCATGGATCTATTCAATAATGATCAGCTAAACCTGTTTGGTGCGCCAAAAAACTTATTGCCTTTTGATGGTGAGGTACTGCTTTATCCTTATTTTTTTAAGGACGAGGTGTTCGACCAATTGGTGAATGAAGTTCCATGGAAGCAGGATAAAATGAAGATCTATGGCAAGGAGATCAACTTTCCGCGGCTTACTGCATGGTATGGGGAGAGCGACGAGGTATATGTATATTCGGGTGTGGTGAACGTACCTGTTAAATTTAGTCCGCTGCTTGAGGGGATTAAGCATGCGGCGGAACAGCAGTGCGGTCACCGGTTCAATACTGCCTTACTTAATTATTACCGGGACGGCAGTGATAGTATGGGCTGGCATAGCGATGATGAAACTGAGCTGGGCGGCAACCCGGTCATAGCTTCGGTATCATTTGGCGCTTCGCGGATTTTTCAGTTTAAGCATAAGCAGCAAAAGAATGCCAAAGTTTCTATCAACCTCAATAATGGAGATCTGCTGATTATGCAGGGGCAAACACAACACTACTGGCTTCACCAGGTACCCAAAACAAGTAGAATGCAGGGGGCAAGGATTAATATTACGTTCAGGTATATAGGGTAGATTGTTTTGGTATTTACGGTGGTGATTTGCAATGTGCGGAGGTGTAGTTGCACGTCTCTGCTCGCGCCTTTGTTGGTGTTGTTACCATAGGTGTTCGGAAGATGAAATTACCTCTATTTTTAAATAAAAAAATATGTCATTGCGAGCGTAGCGCGGCAATCTCGTAGCCAATGCATGTCCGCCCTGTATAGCTACGGGATTGCCGCGTCGCCCCAAGTGCTTTTGCCCATGCCGCTCCTCGCAATGACATAGCTTTTTTAACCAGTATTTCCAACCGATCTTCATCTTTCCAACCTATGGTGACAACACCAACAATGGCGGGAAGTTACGCTATCGCTAAACTTCGACCAGTAAAGGGTCAGAGGTTGATCCAATAAGAGCTTTAGCCAAAATCTCGCAAGCGGCTTTGTAACATCCCAAACAAACTACTATCTTACATTAACATTACTGACCTTATGAAAAGACCTATATTATTATTTGCCGCCCTTTCGGCCTTGATAACAAACGCCCGGGCACAAACAGATTTACCAACCGACAGCGGGACCTTCTTCCTGCATAAGTTTGAACAACATATTGGCAAAGAGACTTACTATGTACGCAAGTATAAAGATGCTGTTCATTATAACATCGATTTTAAATTTGTTGATCGCGGTTCACCCGTACCCCTTACTGCTGAACTGAAGGTAAATCCTGTGTCAGACCCGCTGGAGCTGACCATAAAAGGTAATACCTCAAGGTTTTCGACTATTGATGATAAGGTGACCATTCGCGGAGGTGACGTAGCTATCAGGGTTAATGATTCGTCGTATACACAAAAAGTACTGCCGCTTAGTTTCCCGGTAGCAGGCTATTCGCCGGGCACGGTACAGCAGGTGCTTATTCAATATTGGAATAAGCATAAACAACCTGCAAACGTTCATACGCTGCCATTTGGTGATGTACAGATCAAAAGATCAGGTACTGATCAGCTTACCTTTAACGGTAAGCCGCTTACACTAAACCGGCTTACTATAAGCGGACTGGTTTGGGGTAATGAATTGGTTTGGACAGATAATGAAGGTAAGCTAATCTGTTTGATCACTAATGATGCCGAAGGGGACAAGCTGGAAATGATGCGCGTGCCTTATGAAGAACTGTTGCCCCAACTCATCAGCAAGGCTGCTACCTATGGTATGGAACTGTTTGCTAAAGCAGCTGCGCCAACCGGGAAGGTTGATAAAGTGATAGCCGTTATCGGTGGTAATCTGGTTGACGTAAACACAGGTACAAGCACAGCAAATGCTGTTGTTTTAATAGAGAATGGCATTATCAAACAAACAGGTAAAGCCGGTGAAGTGAAAATTCCGGCAGGGGCTAAGATCATTGATGCTAAAGGAAAAACAATTTTACCGGGTCTTTGGGATATGCACGCGCACTTTGAACAGGCCGAATGGGGACCTGCCTATCTTGCTGCCGGTGTAACTACCGTACGTGATTGCGGTAATGAATTTGGATATATCAATGCTATAAAAACCGCTATTGACGGTGGCAAAGGTGTTGGGCCAAATATCATCAAAGCAGGTATCATCGATGGCAAAGGGCCGTATGCACTGGGTATTATCCAGGCTGATACAAAGGAAGAGGCTATAAAAGCGGTCGATCGTTACAAAGAAAATGGCTTTCAGCAGATCAAGATCTACAGTTCGGTAAAACCAGCCATAGTTAAAGCAATTTGCGATGAGGCACACCGTTTGGGTTTAAGCGTAACAGGCCACATTCCCAATGGTATGACCCTGCAGCAGGGTGTTGATTCGGGGATGAATATGGTTAACCATGTTCAGTACGTGTATTCTATCATGAAACGGGATAAGAACAGGGCTACTATTTTTGATGATTCGATAAGTATCGCAGCCATTAAGTTTATAAAAGATCATCATGTGGTTATCGATCCTACCATAGGTGTTTTTGAGCTGGCTTTCCGTAATGTTAAGGATGATATCACCAAACTTGAACCTAACTATTATAATTTGCCGCTGCCGCTTCAGGCGCTGTTTAAAAATATGGGCGAAGAGCCTGCACAGGCTGCTAAGGTGAAGCCGGCATATGAGAGCATGAAGAAAACGGTGAAGGTATTGTATGATGCGGGGATACCCATAGTTGCCGGTACAGATATGGGCTTCCCGGGTTACAGTCTTGACCGCGAACTGGAATTATATGTAGAAGCTGGACTAACCCCGGCACAGGCTATCAAAACAGCAACTATTACCCCTGCTACAGTAATGAGCCTTGATAAAACAACAGGCACAATTGAGGTGGGTAAACAAGCCGACCTGGTTATTATCGACGGTGATCCGCTGAACAATATCAGGGACATCCGCAAGGTATCAGTAGTGATAAAAGAGGGCAGGATTTATGACCCGGTTAAGCTGCACCAGATGGTTGGGTTTAAAAAATAGGTATGTAATTTGTTATGTTGATTGGGTGAATGGTTGGTTTTCAGTGTAATTACAGTTCATTTAATCGGCGATTTATCCAATCGACAAAACAATTAACAAACTACTAATTAATGACAATTGAATGTACCCATACTTCATTTTAAAATGATACCTTTGCAGCCTCATTCCGAATCATGAGCGATCAGATTAAACATGAATGCGGTGTGGCATTTATCCGCTTACTAAAGCCACTATCTTATTATCAGAAAAAGTACGGAACTGCACTGTACGGCCTGAACAAACTTTACCTTTTAATGGAAAAACAGCACAACCGCGGCCAGGATGGCGCCGGTGTTGCTACCATTAAACTGGATATTGCTCCGGGCAAACGCTACATCAGTCGTCACCGCTCCATGGCTTCAAATGCCGTTGCTGATATTTTTGAATACATCCAGAAGAAATTCGCGGAGATTCAAAAAGAGACCCCCGAAAAGATGCTTGATGCCGAATGGCTTAAAGAACATGTTAGCTTTACCGGCGAAGTTTTATTAGGGCACCTGCGTTACGGTACCCATGGTAAAAACAGCATTGAAAGCTGCCACCCATTTTTGAGGCAAAACAACTGGCAAACACGTAATTTGGTTATAGCAGGTAACTTCAACATGACCAATGTTGATGAGCTGTTACAACAACTTTATGACCTTGGCCAGCACCCGAAAGAGCAAGCTGATACTATCACTGTACTTGAAAAAATAGGCCACTTTATTGATACCGAAAATCAAGGCTTGTTTGATCAATATAAACGCGAAGGATTAGACGATAACGTGGAGATCAGCAAGCTGATCGCTAACGATATGGACGTAGCCAAAATTCTCCGCAAATCGGCCAAGAACTGGGATGGTGGTTATACCATCGCCGGGATCCTGGGCCATGGCGATGCCTTTGTAATGCGCGACCCGGTTGGGATCCGTCCGGCGTTTTACTATTACAATGATGAGATCGTGGTTGCAGCTTCAGAGCGCCCTGCTATCCAAACAGCATTTAATATACCGATGGAAGAGATCAGGGAAATTCGCCCGGGTCATGCTTTGATCGTTAAAAAGAACGGCAAGATCTCTGAAGATATGTTCAGCGAGCCAAAAGAAAAGAAAGCCTGCTCATTTGAGCGGATCTACTTTTCGCGCGGCAGCGACTCGGCTATTTACCGCGAGCGTAAACAATTAGGCCGTTTGCTTTGTCCGCAGATATTGGATTTTGTTGATCATGATATCAAAAACACAGTTTTTTCCTACATACCAAACACTGCCGAGGTTGCCTTTTACGGCATGGTTGAAGGCATGCACAAGTATGTAAAAAAATATCAGCATGAAAAGTTGCTTGAACTGGGAAGCGATATCACTGAAAAAGATATTGCCGAAATATTACAGGTAGCACCAAGGGTTGAGAAAATTGCTATTAAGGACGTTAAGCTGCGTACCTTTATCACCCAGGATGCAGACCGTTCCGAAATGGTAGCACACGTTTATGATACTACTTACGGCCTTATCAAAAAAGGTACCGATACGCTGGTTGTACTGGATGATTCGATTGTTCGCGGTACTACATTAAAGCAAAGTATCCTGAAAATTTTGGACAGGCTTGGTCCTAAAAAGGTGGTTGTAGTTTCATCGGCCCCTCAGATCCGTTACCCTGACTGCTACGGCATTGATATGTCGCGCATGGGCGAATTTGTTGCCTTTGAAGCGGCCATCAGCTTGTTAAAAGAGCTGGATAGGGAAGATGTGATCCTGGATGTTTACCAAAAATGTAAAGACAGCCACAAACTACCGAAAGAAGAAGTTGAAAACTATGTTAAAGAGATCTATGCCATGTTTACCGACCAGCAGATCTCTGACCGTATAGCTAAGATCATCACGCCTAAGAACGTGAACTGTGAAGTACAGGTAATTTACCAGACATTGGATAACCTGCACATCGCTTGTCCTGATAATCTTGGTGACTGGTACTTCAGCGGCGATTACCCAACCCCTGGTGGTAACAAGGTTGTTAACCGCGCCTTTGTTAACTGGATGGAAGGTAAAAACCAAAGAGCTTATATGTAAAGCCCCTAACCCTCTGAAGGGGGAACAGAATATTAAGGCGATGATTTTTTCATCGCCTTTTTTGTTTAATATTGCCGCTGTCTCTTTTTGTTGACAAATGAAATCTAAACTTACTTTTTGGGGCTATTTGGTGACAGCAGGCTGTATTATTCAGGCTGTTTCATTTCCTAAGCTTTTTTTTGAAGCTATCTCTGGCTTCAAGAATGCACCTTTCTCATGTTTGCTGATAAGTTCGTTTTTCCTCTTTTTTTGGGTGATATGTTTTTTTGGCCAGGTAAAAACAACAATTATAAGTGTGAAGATAGCGCGCGATGGAATTTTTGTTAAACGTTATTGTGGTTTAGGTATTACCCGGATTTACAATGCTGAGCAGATAAGCGGGTTTAAAACCTCAGTTTGGCACTCAAGAGGCATAAAAGCTATGAATTTTTGTATTTAATGATCAATAACAGAAAAATAGCCGTAGTATCAGAATATTATCATGGTAATTATAATGAGTTAAAAGAACATATAATTGCCAGTGGGATAAAATATATCGGCCAGGAGGAGGTTGATATAGTCGGGAATATTAAAGATATTTTTAGTTAATAGGTCTGTTCGTTTTCGGAATGATCCGGGTACAATGTTTATTTCAATGGCGGTGAAATTATAAAAGATACCTGAACAATCAACACCATGAAGTACAAAAACTTCAAAAAGAAGAAAGAAAAAATCTTTAAACCTGTAGCCATAAATTGCTGGTTTTGTTCGGTTGTAATTTTATTTATTCTTTTCACAACCAAATATCTGAACCAAAAGTGACTAATTACCGGTGCTAAAGCTATAATAGTTATTTGGGTAACAAAGCCGAATGGTAAAAGAAAGCTCAGATTAAACATGTGTAATAGTATAAAAAGAACTAATGTTGCGCTAATTAAATTAAATTGAGTGTTATTGATCCAATTCTTTTTATGAAGCCTTGAATATATCAACAGATCAGCCGTAACAGCGAATAGCACGTAGACAATTTTAAGTAGCATGATGATAAGGTTTAAAATGGAATTGGGTTGTAATGTGCAAGTTATCAGGATCCCGCTGGTGCCGCAAAAACAAAATGAGTAACCAGCTTATCAATAAGTACCAATGAAGCTATAATAAGTGCTATGCCGGCTACTTCGTTAAGGCGGTGAATAAATTTAACCGAAATGCGGTCGCGTAGTTTATTGGCGTAAAAAGCTTTGAGGGTATCCATCCCAAACTGAATGATGAGTATGGTTAAGAACATAACGGCTATATGAAATGACCTGTGGGGGGTGCCTACCAGGAATGTTGTACTGGCTGCGCCGATCACTACCGTCCAGTGGAAAAGGAGGGTAGGGTTAAAAATACACATCAGGAAGCCTTTAAGTACGTAGCCAAAGCGGTCGGCACTTGAGGGTACCTTATTTTCGTAATTGATCTCGCTTTTCTTGAACATATAATATAGCCCAAGCGCAAATAATATGGCGCTGCCCACAACACCGGCTATAACTTTGGTATGATCAGATACATCGATATATTGCGAACCGAACAGGATCGCGCCAACAAAAACAACATCGCTGCAAACCACACCAAGGGCAAGCGAGATACCGGCATGAAACCCTTTTTCGATGCTGGTTTTAATAAGCGCAAAAAAAACCGGGCCGGTAATAAATGTGAGTACTAATCCAAACCCGATACCCGAAACAATGGCTTTTATCATTAAGTTAAGCTTTGTTCTTTTTTGAACATTGCGAATATGCAATTTTATCTCATAAACAACGAAAGTTAAAATTGTGATTTAATTTATTTAAAAAAGAGTGGAGAGTTTTAGCAAAATTGGGTTATGTTTAGAGATTCAAAAATCAAATCTGTACAACCTATTTTAAAATGGAACAAAACGACAAAAAAAATTACGGGTCGGCGTTGCTCACGTTAATTACTGTATTTTTCTTCTGGGGCTTCGTGGCTGCCAGTAATGACATCTTAATACCTGTATTTAAAGAAAAGCTAAGTTTGGCGCAATGGCAATCACAAATGATCTCATTTGCTTTCTATTTAGCTTATACCGTAGGTTCAATCATATACTTCTTCGTTTCAAAGGCAAGTGGTGGCGATATATTAAATAAGTATGGTTATAAAAACGGTATTGCAGCTGGTCTTATTTTATCAGCTTTGGGTACATTGTTATTTTACCCGGCTGCCGAAACTGCTTCATTTTATTTGATGATCACCGGTTTGTTTATTGTTGGTTTAGGTTTTTCGCTTCAGCAAATTGCTGCAAATGCCTTGGTAGTTGCCTTGGGCGATCCTAAAACAGGTGCTCAACGTCTTAGCCTGACAGGCGGGGTAAACAACTTTGGTACTACAATAGGCCCGCTACTGGTTAGCTTAGCTATTTTTGGACAAGTTGGTGGCGCTACGCACGTAGCAAGCATCAGCGCGGTTAAATTCCCGTACCTCATATTAGGGGCATTATTTTTAGTAGTAGCTGTTATTTTTAAATTTTCATCTGTTCCTAATAAAATAGCATCGGTAACTGATGAAGATGTGATCAGCTCTCCAACTGATATTTCAAAGGGTGTTAAACCTACCGGCAAAAAAAGTGCGTTAAGCTACTTGCAGTTATCGTTGGGCATGATTGCCATATTTGTTTATGTGGGGGTTGAAGTATCAACGGCAAGTAACCTACCCGAATTTATGAAAGAAAAGCTCCATACAGAAACCGGAAATATAGCTCCTTTTATTTCTCTTTACTGGGCCAGTTTAATGATAGGTCGGTGGACAGCGTCAATAGGTGCGTTCAACCTGGCTGGTGGTGCTAAAAAGATATTAAGGGTTGTTATGCCTTACATCGCCTTTGCTGTATTCCTGGCTGTTAACAAGCTTGCTCAACATGACATTACTCCATTTTACATATATGCATTTGTAATTGTAGTATTAATCATCGCCGATTTGTTAAGCCGTGGTAATCCGGCCCGTCAGTTATTAATATTCTCGGGTTGTGCAATTACCGCATTATTTATAGGTATGCTATCAAGCGGTATGGTAAGCGTGTTCGCATTTATAAGCGTGGGCTTATTTTGCTCAACATTATGGCCATGTATCTATACCCTTGCTGTAACCGGTTTAGGTAATCATACCAATGAAGGCTCAAGCTTCCTGATCATGATGATCATGGGTGGCGGTTTCATTAGCTTGTTACAAGGTTATTTGGGTGGTCCGGACTTGATCGGCATCCAATGGTCATATTTAGTTGGCGTAGCTTGTTTTGCTTATCTTGCATTTTATGCAATTAAGGCTAAAAGTGTCTTAAAACAACAAGGTATCGATTTTGATACTGTTGAAGTTAAAGGCGGACATTAATATTTTTTAGAGACTGGAGGTTGGAGATTAGAGGTTAGTCCTTTAATTTTCAACCTCTTTTCTTTTTACAATAATTTTAACCAATCTCAAATCTCTAACCACAGATGGCAAAACCCAGCTTCGATCATATTTTCATGAACCTGGCCACTGATCTTTCTCAGCGGTCACATTGCGTTAAGGCGCATGTTGGAGCGGTTTTAACCCGCGATACCAGGATCATATCTATAGGTTATAACGGGCCTCCTGCAGGTACGCATAATTGCGATGAGGAATGGCCTGGGGTTGGTTGCGCACGCGATTCAAAAGGCAGCTGCTCGCTTGCCCTGCATGCCGAAGAAAACGCTATACTTTATGCTGTAAAAAACGGTGCGCGACTTGAAGGGGCTACACTTTATACTACCCTGTCACCTTGTTTGCCTTGTGCAAGGCTTATCTATTCGGCAGGGATCACCCATGTTTACTATGATAAATCGTACGCTGAGTATAAAGGCTTGGCAAGCGATGAGGGGGTGGATTTTTTAAACAAGTTTGGGGTTAAGGCGGAGAAATTTGACCGTTGATGGTTTTGATTACGTTGATTTCGCTGATATATTTTAAAACCTTGATTTGCTTGATTAAGGGATTTCCTGATAGGCTTTAAATATCAAGAAATCCTCTAATCCTGAAAATCATGGTTCCCGCTACTCCGCAATAAACGGCTCAATGTAGCTTATGGCAAACATTAATTGTTCGTCCTGGCTCAGGTCGGTGTTATCTAATATAATGGCATCTTCGGCGCGGGTAAGAGGGCTTTCTTCGCGGGTGGTGTCCTGGTAGTCGCGATGGGCAAGGTTATCAAAAACTTCTTCTAAGGTAATGTTAGGGTTGGTTGGTAATAACTCTTTGTAACGGCGTACGGCGCGGATCTTTGGGTCGGCGGTCATGAACAGCTTCACCTGGGCATCGGGAAATACCACCGTGCCTATATCACGCCCATCCATAATGATATTTTTTGAGCGACCTAAACGCTGCTGCTGTCTTACCATGGCAACACGCACTTCTTTAATGGCGGCTACCGTACTAACTTTATCAGCTACATGCATCTGGCGGATCTCTTCAGATACATCTTCCTCATTTAATGTGATGAAGGTTTTATGATTTTGTGTTTGAAAGTTAAGGTGGATATTATGTAATGTTTCGGCTACCTGGGCATGATTTTCAAGATCAATATTGTGCCTTAAAAAATATAAGGTCACGGCACGGTACATAGCACCGCTATCAACATAAATGAAATGAAGCTCTTTTGCTAAAGCTTTTGCCAGGGTGCTTTTGCCGCACGAAGAATAACCATCAATGGCTACTACGATGTTGTTGTTCATAGAGCTGCTAAAATAACAAATTATTAGCAAATGGCCCGACCGGGGTAACTCAATTAGGCTTATTTTTGAAGATGAATTTCACTAAAGCCGATCTCCAAAAGGAAACGAGCTATAAAACATCCAGAAGCGGCGGAAAGGGCGGCCAAAACGTAAATAAGGTTTCGAGCAAGGTTGAACTGTTGTTTTCAATAGCCTCATCAGCATTGTTTACCGATGAGGAAAAACAACTGCTAACCGAAAAGCTGCAAAACAGGTTCAATAAAGATGGCTATGTACAGGTAGTATGTGATGAAGAACGGAGCCAATATCTCAATAAAGAAAAAGCGATTGAACGGTTAATATCACTGCTCACAAGGGCCCTTCAAAAGCCCAAAGTGCGTAAGCCAACCAAAGTAAGCAAAGCCGCCAAAGCCGCAAGGCTGGATAGTAAGAAAATACAAGCAGTGAAGAAGGAGGGGAGAGGAAAGAGATTTGATATTAGTGATTAGAGGGGGAACTTCCTAAAAGTATGTCATTGCGAGCGCAGCGTGGCCACCGCATGCTATATAAGGCGGCTTAGCTTCCGTGCGAGTGCCACGCTGCGCTCGCAATGACATGGTGGTTCAAGTAACGGTTCTCCTAATCTCTAACCTCTCTACTTAAATCTATAAAACCCTGTAATTGATCCCCACTGATGCGAGCGGATCATCTCTTTGGCGTCTTTGGTATGGAATATAGCAGCTATATCAAAGGCAAAGCGGCTCGTGGTAAAAGCTACGCCAACCTGCTGACTAAATATAAAAGGTTTTTTTTCTGAAACTACTTCCAGGCTGTTCGGATCATCATGTTTGCGGAACAGGCTGCCCTGTATAGTTGCATCATAACCAACCAGGTTAGCCAAAGGCTTATAGTAAAAAAAGATCTCGTGCTTGTGCAATAATTTTTCTTCGCCGCCAGTTGATACCGTGCTTTGCGTGCTGATAGAATTGAACAACTGGTTAAAATTGCCTAAACGCACCATACCGCCGGCTCCGGCGCCGGTAAAACCATTGCCCAGGTTGGCATATGAACTAAATGTAAGGTCGATCCATGAGGCGCGGGCCAGCAGCTTATTATACTCGGCCGAAAGGTTGAGTTCCACATCGTTTTTGATCTGGTATTGCCAGCCGTTAAGATGATAAAAACCAAATGTATTGTGGATAAGCTTTTGTACAGGTTCGCCGCCTGCAGCAGGGCCTACTACACCTAATTGTGCACCAAGTTTGAGGTTGCTTTCATTTTTATATAGGAAGTTTAATGTTGAACCTAAATAAGTATATGCAGCAAAAGGCCTGTCGATATCAAATGGCCCGCGGACGTAGCCCGATTGCGGGTTAAACATTTTTTGCCCCAGTTCAAATCCTAAAACTTTATTTTGGAGATCATTTTCTGATGGTTTTACTGTTAAAGCTTTTCGGTAATAAAAGAAAATACCATTGGTGTAATACCTGTCGGATCCCTGACCAAGGAATGAATCATTATCAGATTGGATACCAAATTCGTGACCGCGGGTTTGTGCAAATAAACAGGTAGCGCTTAGCAGGCATACCAGTGTTAAAAATAGTTTATTAGGCATTGGGGTTTAAATAGTATATGTGCGCTAATATATAAAAAACCCAATGCAAATAAAGGAGTTATAAATTAACAGGGATTGCAGCTTTTAAATTCCTCTCTTGAGAGGGAAATAGCCGATGTATTAACAGTTAAAGAAAATAGGTATGGCGCATAGTCGACTCACCCGGTCTACGCTACGCTGGACCATCCTCTCTTCGCCTTTGGCGGAAAGAGGGTAAAGAAAAAAAGATAAAAATCCCCTCTTTACACTTGCGTAGAGAGGGGTGACAAGCGCAGCGATGTCGGGGTGAGTCGATACGGCGGTTAATTCTTTACTTATTTCTATTCATGGGCTATTACTCTCAATAGGGGAATCGCACTTTCCCTCCCTTTTTCTTTATTTCCTTTAAAACAAAAAAGGATTCACAACGTCGTGAATCCTTTTTGTTTGGGTTAGCAGGCTGCTTAATTAACAGCTGCTTTATCGTCTTCTTTAATGGTAAGGTCAATAGGCTTTTTAACTTTTTCGTTAAGCAGGGCTAAGCTTATTACATCCCTCATATCGGTAACGTAATGGAAACTAAGATCTTTTATGTAATCTTCTTTAATTTCCAGGATATCCTTTTGGTTAGATTTACACAAGATGATCTCCTTAATATTAGCACGTTTGGCAGCCAGGATCTTCTCCTTGATACCTCCAACAGGCAACACGCGACCACGCAGGGTTATCTCACCGGTCATGGCCAGATTAGGTTTTACTTTACGCTGTGTAAATGCTGATACCAACGCAGTAAGCATGGTAACACCTGCCGATGGGCCATCTTTAGGGGTAGCGCCTGCCGGTACGTGTACGTGTACATCCCACTGATCAAACAGCTTAGGGTTGATGTCGAAATCGGCAGCGTGCGCCCGCAGGTAGGCGAGGGCAATGGTAACTGACTCTTTCATTACGTCGCCAAGGCTGCCTGTTAGCGTTAAGCGGCCTTTTCCGGGACTTAAGCTTGCTTCAATGAACAAGATATCACCGCCTACCGAAGTCCAGGCCAGGCCTGTTACAACGCCTGCAACATCATTGCCTTCGTAAAGGTCTTTATCAAAAATAGGTGCGCCTAATATTTTCTCAATATCTTTTTTGCTTACAGCGCTGTTGTACGGTTCTTCCATGGCTATGTTTTTAGCCACACCACGCACAACCGAACCTATTTTTTTCTCCAGTGAACGTACACCCGATTCGCGGGTGTAATCAACTATCACCTTTTCAAGCACATCAGCCTTGAGGCTTATATCTTTTAGTTTTAAGCCGTGGGCCTCACGCTGTTTTGGAACAAGGTGTTGCTTGGCTATCTCAATTTTTTCTTCAATGGTATAACCGTTCACCTCGATGATCTCCATCCTGTCTAACAATGCAGGCTGGATAGTGCTCAATGAGTTGGCGGTTGCTATGAACATCACGTTTGAAAGGTCGTAATCCATCTCAACATAATGGTCATAAAAAGTACCGTTTTGTTCAGGGTCGAGCACTTCAAGCAAGGCCGATGAAGGATCGCCCCTGAAATCGTTGCCTACCTTATCTATCTCATCCAAAATAAATACCGGGTTTGATGCGCCCGCTTTTTTTATCGACTGGATGATACGGCCCGGCATAGCACCAATATATGTTTTACGATGACCGCGGATCTCGGCCTCATCGCGGATCCCGCCTAATGCCATGCGCACATACTTACGGCCTAAAGCTTTGGCTATTGATTTACCTAAGGATGTTTTACCAACTCCCGGAGGGCCTACCAAACAAAGGATAGGCGCTTTCATGTCGTGCTTTAATTTCAGCACGGCGAGGTATTCGATAATGCGCTGTTTTACCTTATCCAATCCAAAGTGGTCTTTGTCAAGGATCTTTTGCGCACGCTTAAGGTCGAAGTTGTCTTTAGTAAAGTCGTTCCAGGGCAGGTCAAGCAGCAGTTCAAGGTAATTGATCTGTACCGAGTAATCGGCCGCCGCGGGATTGGTACGCGCCAGTTTTTCAAGTTCTTTATTAAAATGGTCTTTAACTTCCTTAGCCCATTTCTTTTTAATGCCACGCTGGCGCAGGCTCTCAATTTCCAGATCGGGCGTGTTACCGCCTAACTCTTCCTGTATGGTTTTAAGCTGCTGATTAAGGAAATAGTCGCGCTGCTGTTTATCAAGGTCGACACGTACTTTGGTTTGGATCTGGTTTTTAAGTTCCAGCATTTGCAGGTCGAGCGTTAAATGCTCCAATACCAGGTTGGCACGTTCGCGCAGGTTAGCAATTTCAAGCAGATGCTGTTTAGCCGTCATATCAGCATTCATATTTGATGATATGAAGTTGATCAGGAACGATGTGCTTTCGATATTACGGATAGCAATACCTGCTTCGCTTGGGATATTTGGCGAAAGCTGGATAATGTTCATGGCCATATCCTTAATGGATGATACCATGGCTTTAAACTCCTTGTCTTCCTTGGTTTTTATTTCATGGAAGGGTTCAACGGTAGCTTTTATGTAAGGCTCGCTTTGTACTTCTTCTTTTAAATAAAAGCGCTTTTTACCCTGGATGATGACAGTGGTGTTACCATCGGGCATTTGCAGCATTTTTATGATGAGTGCTATGGTACCAACTTTATTAAGCTGGTTAAAAGTAGGGTCTTCAATGCCCACATCCTGTTGCGAAACCACCCCAATCATGCGGCTGCCTTTATTGGCATCGCGGATTAGTTTTATTGATTTATCCCTGCCAACCGTAATTGGGATCACAACACCGGGAAAAAGCACGGTATTGCGCAAGGGTAAAATAGGCATTACATCGGGAAGTTCCTCATTATTCATCTCCTCCTCATCTTCCGATGACATTAACGGGAAAAATTCTGAATCCTCATTTATAACCGGTAAAGCATTTTTAAAATCAAACGGATCGAAATTCATTAATTATATTTTAGTAGAATAAAACGCCATGTTGTCAGCCTGCAAAATAACATTTGCGTCAATTGCAGGTTAAATTGCGATTACGAATCGCACCTTGTTATGGTTCAAGAGCTGT
>NZ_DASVOB010000093.1:0-3864 GCF_036383575.1 Mucilaginibacter sp. | reverse complement strand
GTAGTTTTTATTTCACTTACAAACTTACTGAACGATGCCAGGTAAGTGTTGGCATTGGGCCTTTGATATACATTTTTGATCACGATCTCCTTGTTAAGGTGGTAGGCCTTATCAAATTTCTGACTGATATCATGCGGCATGTTGCCGTATAAAAAATCGGTGATCAATTTTTTACCAAACCAGGTGCCGGAGCCTTCATCGCCCAAAACAAAGCCAAGACCATGCTGTCCGTCATAAATGTCTTCACCGTCAAAAAAAGAGATATTACTACCCGTTCCCATTACGCAACAAATTCCCTTTTCCTGGCCGCAGGTTGCATAAGCACATCCCAGCAGGTCACTGTCAACACTGATGTAGGCTTTGCTAAAATGCGTGCTTAGTGCATTTGATACGATCTCATGCCTGTCGGGACTGCTGCATCCCGCGCCAAAAAAGTAAATTTCAGAAATTTCCGGAGCAAGAGCTACCATTTCGGGGGCCTGGTCCAGTATAATACGGGCTATCTCCTTTTCGGTTAAAAAATATGGGTTTAATCCCGCAGTAAGGAACGAGCGGGTTTCCTGGTCTGAAATGGTCAGCAGCCAATCAGTTTTTGATGATCCGCTATCTGCAACTAAGATCATTGACAAATTTCCTCGAGCGCTTTAACAGTAAGTGGCTTATGAATAAACTGTGTAATATGCTTATTATCGCTTGATTGCCGCATATCGGTAGGGTCAAGCGATGATGATAACATATATATTTTAATTCCTTTTTTAGCAATTTCCAACCCATCGTACTCCTGCAGAAACTCAAAACCGCTCATCAATGGCATCCTGATATCTAAAAAAATGACATCCGGATCTACCGATCCGTCTTTTAATGATTCAATGGCCTCCATCGGTGACTGGCGCACAATGATATTCTCGGCGAAGTTACTGTTCTCTAAAACCCTGCGTGTTATAAAGTTATCAATGTAGTTATCATCAATAAGCAGGCAGGTTTTAAAAGGGGTGGTCATGTTTCAAAAATAAGTTTTTAAACTTATTATTAAAATATTTTTTAATTGATGTTAATGCTGTTGGTTATTTGTTTTAACATGATCTCGGCCTGTTTACTTTGATATTGTGCAGCAAAAAACTTTGATTGCGCGTCAAGGTAATTACGCTGCGCTTCCCTTACTTCAAGCGGAGTAATATTGCCTAACTTATATTTATCAAGCGTAATATCCAGGTTCTTTTTATTAAGGTTTACGTTGGCTTCTTCCAGTTTAACCAAATCGAGGCCCGAAAGATAGGCAACAAACAAGCTATTGATCTGACTTTCAATATTCAGCTTGGTTTGCTTGGCAGCAATACCTGCATTATCAATCTGGATCTTCGCGTTTTTTTCGCGCCTGTTTTGATTAAAACCATCAAAAATATTAATGCTTGCGGTTAGCCCGTAATTAAACCCGTGTACATTTTGCGATACCGTGAAACCGGCCGGCGTTTTACTGTTAGTAAACACATAGCCGGATGTTAAACCCACCTGCGGGTAGCGTGTTGAGCGTACCTGCTTGAGGTTGATCTCGGCCAGGCGCTGGTTAATTTGTGCCGATAATATCCCGGGGTTTTGCAACTGTGCGTTATTGAGCACATCGGCAAGGATCAGCTTATCATCAACCACAATGGTATCAGCCACCGAAAAATTTGATTGAAGATCACGGATGAGTAACTGGTTCAGCAGAATTTTGGTTGATTTAAATAATTGATACTGGATAACCAGGTTACCGGTATCAGTATTCAGGTTTACCTGCGCGTTAAGCACATCAAGCCTTGATGCCCTACCTACATTAAATTTATCTGTAGCAATACGCAGTTGAGTATGTGAGATACCTATAGCTCCCTTAAGCGCCTTGATCTGTTCATTTTGACTGATCAGATCATAATAGGTATTAACCACATTGGCTACTGTGCGTTGTACGGTATCCTGTAAGCGTAAAATCCCGAGCTTATCAAGCTGCTTCAACTGGTCGTAAGTGGCAAACATGTTGAATCCATCAAAAATAGTCCAGTTAAGGTTTACACCATAACTGTTGTTGGAGTTGTGCGCGTTTATATTATTATCCTTACCGGTATTAAGCGTTTGTTTGGTTGACTGGCGGCTATTATTATCCGAAAAATTTCCGGTTAGCTGGGGCAAAACTCCCGCATTACCAAGCGTAACATTATTTGATGCTATGGTTGAGTTGTTTTGCGACAACTTGATGTTATAGTTGTTCTTCAGCGCTATTTCTACCGCATCTTTTAAGGTAAGCAGCGGTGCGTCCTGCTGGGCTAAGGCTATGGTTGATACCATTGCAAAACCAAAAACCAGGCAGGTTATTTTCTTGATCATCATATTAAATTACAGGTTTTCGATCAGTTTAGGTTCAAGGTGATGCGGATGACGTGCGGCTTCGGCCATTTCGGCTTCGGCGGCCATATCTTCAGGATCGTGGTCGTGGTCTTTCCGACTTTTAGCAGCCAGCAGCAGGTACATCATCGGGATAATATAAAGCGTTAGCACCAACGAAAATAGCATCCCGCCCATAATAACAATACCTAATGATACACGGCTTTTTGCACCGGCACCTAATGCAAACGCGATAGGTACAGATCCAAGCACCACGGCCAAACTTGTCATTAATATAGGGCGTAAACGCGCAGTGGCAGCTTCAACAACAGCCTCGTATTTGGCTACCCCCTGCTCCATCCGCTGATTGGCAAATTCTACAATCAAGATCCCGTTTTTGGTTACCAGCCCTACCAGGGTGATGATCCCGATCTCGCTGAAAATATTGAGCGTTTGGTTAAACAGCCACAATGATAAAAACGCGCCCGAAATAGCCAGCGGCACGGTAAGCATCACGATCAATGGATCCATAAAGCTTTCAAACTGGGCGGCCAGTACCAGGTAGATCAACAACAATGCAAAACCAAAGGCAAAAAGGATATTCGATGAACCTTCGGCATAGTCACGTGACGGACCGCTCAATGCAGTACTGAAAGTATCGTCAAGTAAACTTTTTGAGATCCTGTCCATTTCTTTGATACCATCACCAACGGTATAACCCGGGGCAAGTCCGGCCGAAAGTGTTGCCGATTTATAACGGTTAAAGTGATAAATAGCGGGAGGCGTAGCTCCCTCGGTGGTTTTAACCACGTTATCCAGCTGCACCAAAGTGCCTTTTGAGCTACGTACATAAACAGATTTCAGATCAAGCGGCTGATCACGGTGGGCACGGTCAACCTGTGCTATCACCTGGTATTGTTTACCGTTGATCAGGAAATAGTCTAACCTGCCGGCACTATAATACAACTGCAGCGTCTGCGCAATATCATCAACAGAAACACCTAAGTCGCGGGCACGCTCGCGGTCGGTAACTACGCGCAGTTCAGGCTTGGTAAATTTCAGGTTAACATCCGTTCCCTGGAAAACGGGGCTTTTTGACACCTCGGCAAAAAATGTTGGCAGCACCTTGCGGATCTTTTCAAAATCCTGGTTCTGGATAACGTACTGCACCGGTAACGATGTTTTTGATCCCGAACCGCCACCGCTGATGGTTTGTTCCTGCACCACAATGGCACGGGCATCGGGCATTTTCCTCAATTTAGCATTGAGCCAGTCGGCAAGTTCCTGCTGGGTCCGTTTCCGTTCATCAGGGTTAACAAGTCCTACCCTGCCGAAGCCGGTATTTGACGCTCCGCCACCGCCAAATGATGGTGAAACAATTTCAAGATTAACGTTTGACTCAGGAATTGAATCCTCAACCAGGTTTGATACCTTGTCCATGTATTTGGTCATGTACTCATAAGTCGCACCCTCTGAACCGGTAACACTATAACGAAGCAGGCTGCGGTC
>NZ_DASVOB010000092.1:0-3609 GCF_036383575.1 Mucilaginibacter sp. | reverse complement strand
CCCTTCGCCCTTTATTACGTAGTGTAATTCAAGCTCGGGATGGTAATGCCAGATACCTCTGAAGGTGGGCAAAATATCATGCCGTATACTGAATGAATTTTGCGGTTTTACCGCAACCTTGAGAAAATGGGGCTTCATTTTACGAAAATCAATAAAGGTTAGCGGGCCGGCCCATATTTATGTATGTGCCGCGTTGGTTTATATTTTTAAAAGTAGCAATTTTTAATCAAACCCAATTTGCAGCAATGTAATTTTCTTTTGACAAAAATTTAGCTTTGCACGAAAAAGGCGTTATGGTAAGATTGTATAATAAATAGATAAATACAAACAGGAAACGCAAAGGCTAACACGTGATATTTGTTAAAGCAAGTTGTAAATCAGGCTGCGGGATACCAGGAAATATAAACCAATAAAATTAATTATACTTTTTAGCAGGCTTTTAGAACTGACAAGATTTTAACACTTAATTAATTGTGATATAAACAATTAATTGCGTAAAAAATGGCAGGATACTATAAACTTTTTGAGGGCTTTTGTATAAGCAGTATAAAGAATTTGACCAATTAAAACACTCATGAAGCACTTTAAATACATAGCCATATTGTTATTATCAGCGGCAGGCAACGCAGCTTTTGCACAAGCTCCAGCCGATAACAACTATATAAAGGTGATCACCGAACGCTCAAACAAAATTGTTACCGGAGCAGGCATTACCGACTCGGTAAAATTTAAGAAAGTGCGTGATATTGTGGTTGCCCAGTATAATGACCTGAACACCGTTTACGACGCGCGTAAAACAAAAGCAAACGATATCAAAGCGCAAATGCCTGATGACAAGGCAGGGGCCAATACCAAAATTGCCCTGGTAGATAGCGATGTGGTAAAGCAGGTTAAAGTATTACATGCATCATATATCAAAAAGCTGAACAAAGAATTAAGCGCCGATGAGGTTGATAATATAAAAGACGGCATGACCTACCGCATTTATCCAATTACTTACACCGCTTACCAGGACGAGATCCCAAACCTTACCGAAAAACAAAAAGGCAAAATTAAAGGATGGCTGCTGGAAGCAAGGGAGAACGCAATAGATGCCGAATCAGCAGAGAAAAAACATGCCTGGTTTGGCAAGTTTAAAGGACGCATTAATAACTATCTGTCTGCACAGGGTTACGATATGAAAAAGGAGGGTGAAGAATGGCAAAAACGGATCAAGGAGCGGCAAGCCGCAAAACAATAATTTGAACTAACCTAATATTCCCGGTATCATGATATAAGCTTTAGCCGGGCAAACCAATTATACCAATTAATTAACCTGATCATGAAAATTAAATTATCAAGTTTATGAGAAAACTTTTCCTCTTACTTTCGGTGTTACTGTGCTTAGGCAGTGCGCTAAAAGCCCAGGATCGTAATATAACGGGTACCGTTACAGACGAAAAGGGTGTTTCCCTGCCCGGGGTTGCCATACAGGTAAAGGGCAGTAATACAGGCACTATCACCAATGCCGATGGTAAATATTCAATTAAGGCCACTAACCTTCAAGCCGTTGTGGTGGGGGCTAAATTTCTTGGATACAACTACCAGGAAAAGTCACTGAAAATTGGCGAAATGAACGCCGATTTTAAAATGGTACCCTCACAAAACAACCTCGACGAAGTTGTGGTAGTAGGTTACGGTACCCAAAAGAAGATCCACTTAACAGGAGCTGTTGCCCCTGTGGATATGAAAGCTATCCAGGATATCCCTACCACCAACCTTGCAGCTGCGCTGCGCGGTACAAATGCTGCTGTTAGCGTAAGCGGTGGTATAGCAAGACCTGGCCAAAGTGGAACCATCACTATCCGTAACCCTGTTTTCCTGGCAAAAAATGGGGGTAGTACTACACCTTTATATATCATTGACGGTGTGCAGCGTACCGAAAGTGATTTTAACCTGCTTGATCAAAGCGAGGTAGAGAACATCTCGATACTGAAAGATGCTGCTGCAGCCATTTACGGTATTTTGGGCGCTAACGGCGTTATCGTTATAACAACCAAACGCGGGCAGCTGGGTGCGCCGAAGGTGAGTTTCAGCTCGTCGGTAGGTGTTGCCGATGCTATTCAATTGCCTAAAATGATGTCGGGCGTTCAGATGGCTACTTATCTGAATGATATTGAGCAAACAAGATATAACCATACCATCACACCCGAGGGTTATATCAACGGAGACTTAAGCAATAAAGACTTAAAATATTATACGCCTGATGAGCTTGATTACTTCAAAGCCAATAATCAAAACTTTTTAGAGCAGGCATTTAAGCCGGCGGTAACAACCCGTAACGCGCTTAGCATAACCGGTGGTAATGATAAGGTGACCTATTTTGCCGGCGCCAACTACGTAAACCAAAACTCCAACTTTAAAGGTGTAAATACCAACCGTTTCGGGCTTAGGGCCAGCGTTGATGCAAAGGTTGCAAAAGGCCTAAAACTGTCTTTGTCACTGAGTGAAGATCTTGCCAAAAGCAAAATATACTGGTACAAACTTTCAAGCACCACCGAAAGTCCGGATAACGACTTTCTGTCACTTAACCAGGCACCACCATGGCAAAAATATTTTATTGACGGGCACCCTGTATACTTAGGGACCAGCAATAATGATAACCTTAACTTTTTTGCCGTTCAAAATTCTAACAACTACACAGGTAACAATAATACTGTATTTAATGGTTTAGTCAATTTGAGTTACGAAATTCCGGGTATCAGCGGGTTAACTGCCAATGCAAGCTATAACCGTAACATCAATAATGCTTTTAACAAGCAATATGGTTCAACATTCTACTACAATCAGTATTCGGGTGAAGGCGACAACAACCATATTCCGGGAGGAACTGTGGTAAGCGTAAAAGCTATAAAAAATGGTGATAAGGTACGTCTTACACCGTCATTGGCTGATAACTACCAGTTCAACGCCAACCTTACTTACCACAAACGGTTCGGCGCACATGAGATCACAGCTCTTGCATTGTACGAGCAGTATGAATCATATAGTGAAGGTGTGGCAGCAGAAGCCGACGGTGTGATTGTAGGCGGAAAAGATAACCAGACATTCACCACCGGCGACCAATCTTCAAACCAGGCTACTCTGGTAAAAGAATATGGCCGTAAAGCGGTTGCCGGCAGGGTAAATTATGCTTACGCTGATAAATACCTGGTAGAACTGGCCATGAGGGCCGATGCTAATACCAACTTTGCACCGGGTCACCAATGGGGATATTTCCCATCTGCTTCGGCTGGCTGGGTAGTTTCTAAGGAAAATTTCTTTAAATCGGTAAGCTTTGTTGATCTGTTGAAATTCAGGGGATCGGTTGGTTTATTAGGTTCTGATAACACGCCATCATATTTATATGCGGTTAACTATCAGTTTGGTACCGGTAACAAGGGCGGTGCGGTTTTCGGTGGTAATGGTGACAGAGGTTTAGGCGCATTGCTAAATATCGCCATCCCCAATGCTAACCTAACCTGGGACCATGACCTGAAAACAAACTACGGCCTGGATGCTGCTTTCCTGAATAATCGCTTATCAATTTCTGCCGATTATTTCTGGGAGCACCGCTATGATATGCTTGCT
>NZ_DASVOB010000091.1:0-2728 GCF_036383575.1 Mucilaginibacter sp. | reverse complement strand
AGCAAGTGATGACAATGCAACACGTCAGGCACTGAATGGCGGTGCTTTTAGTTCGGCCTATATGCTCGACCCAAGATGGGCTACGCCAGGTCATCCGGGCTTAGAATATGTAGATTGGCAGAAAGCCATTGAGCAAAAGGGAGCTATGCAAAACCAGGCTTTAAGTGCAAGCGGAGGTAATGAATTTGTAAATTATTTTATTTCAGGAAACTATGCTAATCAGGATGGTTTTGTGAAAGGGTTGGGTTATAAAGCCTACTCGGCCAGGGCCAACGTGGAAGCTCGAATCGCCAAAAATCTGAAACTGGGTTTAAACATAGCGCCTACTTATTCTATTTCGCAGGATCCTGGTGTGGAGGGAAAAGATAATATTTTTCACCAGGCGCTGAGCTATAGCCCTATACAGGAAGATACCGTTGGCTTATACCCTAATGCTTTTAAAAACGGGCAATACACCTGGGGTAACTCGGCAAACAGTCCTATAGCCAAATTGGAGAACAAAGTAGGGCAAACCAAAAAATACCGTACACTGGGCAGCATATTTGCCGAATACGAAATCATAAAAGGCTTAACATTAAGGAGCTCATTGAACCTCGATAATGTTGATAATGCATCCAACAGTTACACGCCGTACACCATTGCAGGTACTTTGGCTTCCAGAACGTTTAATGCATCTACAAACGCCAATCTTACCGCTAACACTTCGGGTTCGTACAGTACTTTTAAAAGACAAACATTTGTTAATGAAAATACGCTTACCTATAATACCACCATTCACGCAAACCATAGCCTGAGTATATTATTAGGCCAGTCATACAATACCGACCGCTTAGATCAATCTACGCTATCATCGGTTGGCGGTTACACCAGCAGTGTTATTCAAACCTTAAATGCTGCTGCCAACGTAACCGGCAACACAACCGGAACCAAAAGTGTGTTAGTATCATACTTTAGCCGCGCGCAATATGCATATAAGAACAAATACCTTTTATCCGCAAGCTTACGCGAGGATGGTTCGTCAAGATTTGGCGGCAATACCAAATATGGCGTTTTCCCTTCAGCATCGGTAGGCTGGCGTATCATACAGGAAGATTTCATGAAAAGGCTGCCCGTAATGAGCGATCTGAAACTGCGCTTTAGTTATGGTGTAAATGGAAATAACAGCATTGCCGATTACGGAAGTATTTCACAAATAGGTTCATACGGATATGTTTTAGGCTCGCCGCAGGCATTGGCTATCGGGCAGGCTCCAAGCAATCTACCAAACCCCGATATCAAATGGGAAAAATCACAAACCTATGATGTAGGGCTCGACTTCGGGTTTTTCAGTAACCGTTTAACCGGTTCATTTGATTACTACAACAAATTGAATACCGACTTATTGCTGAATGTGCCGATCCTTCAGTCCACTGGTTTTAGCAGCCAGTTGCGCAATGCCGGTTCGGTACGTAACGTGGGGCAGGAGCTGGAATTAACCAGCCGTAATTTAGTTGGTAAGGTTCAATGGAGTACATCAATTAATATCAGCCACTATAAAAATAAGATCGTAAGCCTTTATGGTAACCAGAAACAAATTATTATTCCAAATTCATTTGATGTTTCTGATGCCATTTTGCGCGTAGGCCAGCCTTTGAACAGTATTTATGTTGTTAAACAAATTGGTTTCCTAACACAGGCAGACATTGATAACCATGTAGCAACCTATGGTACAGGCGAAACAGTTGGTGATCCCAAATATCAGGACCTGAACGGTGATGGAGTAATAACCGAGGCCGATAAACAAATTGTTGGTCATCCAAACCCTACTTATACCTGGGGAATCACCAATACTGTACGCTGGAAAGGTTTCGATCTTACTGTTTTAGTGCAGGGCCAGAATGGCGGATCAGTTTACTCTTTATTGGGCAGGGCCATCACCCGCACAGGCCAGGGCTTTACCGATAATGCACCTGCATTTTATGATAACCGTTGGAGATCACCTGAAAACCAGGGTGCTGGCCGGGTTAGCAAAGCCTACTCTACATTTGGTTTCGTAGCCAATACCGATTGGTTGTATTCTTCAGATTATGTGAGGGTTAGGAATATTACATTGGGTTACGATCTTAAAAATATATTTAAAACCAAAGTTTTAGGTGCTGCACGCCTGTACGTTACGGCCGAAAACTTCTTTGGGCATGATAAATATTATGGAGGTTTGAATCCAGAGGCGCAAAATACAGCCATCAGCTCAGACAGTAACTACCCCGAAGCAGGTGATTACGGAGGCTTGCCATTAGCTAAATCATTGATTTTCGGGCTAAATGTTACTTTTTAATTATTTCAACATTATCAAAATGAAAAAGATATTTTTTCTATCAACCATATCAGCTGTTTTTTTAATGGCCTCCTGTAATAAGGATTTAAACCAGGTGCCTATATCCAGCTCAACAACAGCAACTTTTTACAGGTCGCCAAGTGATTTTTTGCAGGCTACAAATGCTATTTATGCCGATCTGCACAATTACCCGGTACGATTAGCCAATATGTCCGAGATCCGTTCGGATAATATTTATGGTGTTTCGGTTACCGTGCGTGACTGGGACCCGGTGAATGATTTCTCGCCCTCGTTAGCGGCAAATGCATATGTTACCGAAGCCTGGGGCACCGATTTCAATGGCATTTTCAGGGCTAATACCCTGCTTGACCAGGTTACTAAAAATGGCAGTTACATAGGCTCCGCATCATTAGC
>NZ_DASVOB010000090.1:0-4807 GCF_036383575.1 Mucilaginibacter sp. | reverse complement strand
GATGCGAGCCGTACAGTTTCCACCTTAGGTGTGGAGGCTGTACGGCTCTTATTATATCATAGACCAATTATCACCCTTATATAATGAATAATAATAAACTGATCACCAAACCGCATTACCCAATATTGGATGGCCTACGCGGTGTTGCAGCCATCATCGTAGTTACCTTTCATTTAACCGAACCACTGGGGACCGGTCATCTGGATATTATCGTTAATCACGGATACCTGGCGGTCGATTTCTTTTTCCTGTTGTCGGGTTTTGTGATCGGCTATGCTTATGACGACCGCTGGCATAACATGACGATCGGTACTTTCTTTAAACGCCGTATTGAACGCCTTCAGTCAATGGTAATTTTAGGGATGACCCTCGGTGCTATCGGCTTCTACTTTACGGATTCGACGATATGGCCACTCATCCATACTGTTCCTGTCTGGAAGATGCTGCTGGTAATGCTGATCGGTTATACCATCCTGCCCATACCCTTATCGCTTGATATACGTGGCTGGGAAGAGATGCACCCCATGAACAGCGTAGGATGGTCATTGTTCTTTGAATACATCGCCAACATTCTTTATGCGGTTTGGATAAGGAAATTTTCAAAAACTACGCTGACAGTGTTAGTATGCCTGGCAGCTGTTGCACTTGCGCACCTGGCGATAACCAATGGAGATGTTAGCGGTGGCTGGACGCTGAACGTGGAACAGGTGCGCGTGGGCATTACCCGCACCATATACCCGTTCTTTGCCGGGCTGTTGCTTTCGCGTGTAGCAAAGCCAACACAAATTAAAAATGCCTTTTTGTGGTGTAGCCTCTTGGTGGCTATCGTACTATATATGCCACGCATCGGCGGCGCTAACCATCTTTGGATGAACGGGATCTATGAATCCGTTTGTATCATTATCGTTTTCCCACTTATCGTTTACCTTGGTGCCAGTGGCGTGATGCAAAATCAAACGGAGAGCAGGATCTGCAAATTTCTCGGCGATATCTCCTATCCGCTTTACCTGGTGCATTATCCGCTGGTTTATTTTTATGTGGCATGGATCAGCAATCATAAAGGCGTAACCATTGTACAGGCCTGGCCTTATGCGTTAGCTATTTTGATCGGCGCAATTATCCTGGCGTATATCACGTTGAAATGGTATGATGAGCCGGTTCGTAAATGGCTGCGAAAAAAACTTGGCTAAGAAGAGAAGCTCCCGGACTGGACAATGCGACTGGAAATAACTAATTGCAGAATTTTATAGCAAGCCAAACCCCGGCAGGTATCGAACGCTGTAGTAAGCGGTTTGAAAAATGTCGGGTTAGGGGAGCTCAAGCCCCATAGATATGTGGGGCTTTCTTCTAAATAATCTTTGATAAATTCTCGTTATCTGAAAGCGAGGAATTTGCCCTAAGATGGAATAATTTAACGTGGATTTATCAAATATGTTGATCAATTGGAAATAACATCCTGGTTTTTTATTTGACCAGGTGAAATGTTAAATCTCTTTTTAAAAGCATTACTAAAATGCTGAACAGAAGAGTAGCCTAATTCCAAGGCAATTTGTGAAACTGTTTTGGAGCTATCCAACAAATCATTTTTGGCCATTTCCAATCTCGTTTCTGCCAGGTAGCCGAATACTGTTGTGCCGAAAACCTCTTTAAACCCCTTTTTTAACTTGAATTCATTAATGCCAACAATTCGGGAGAGTTCTGTTAAAGTAGGTGGAAAATCTATATGTTTTAACATAAATTCTTTTGCATATATAATGCTATCACGTTCATACTCCGTTTTAAGAACTCCTTTTGGAAGTACATAAGAATTATTATATGCTTCGGCCTGTAATACTAAAAGCTCTATAGTTTTAGAAAAAAGATACATCTTTTTTAATGCGCCAAATTTGTTGCAAGTCAATATATCTTGAATACACCGCTGAATGGATAGGTCAATATTTAAATTTTGATTTGACAGTACAGCGGTTTTGCCTTTATACACATCATCGGCAAAACGCTTCAAAATTTCGTTACCATTTTCAGCGATCCTAAAGAATGCATCACGGCCCATTTGGATCATAAAAATATGCTGTACTAAATCCTCTACCTTAATAGCGCCCCCGGCTTCACTGCCATACATTAAATTATGCTGATTGTTTTTAAAAGAAAAGGTGCTGTTATCCGCTTTTATATTAACATCCAAAGCCCCCTTTAAATTGAAATGCATTGTAACCATTTCAAAATTACCCTGCCAATCCATTTGCAATGGTTCATTGAATAATATTTTCGATTCTCTAATTAATATGCCATCAAAAAGCCACTCGTTAAGTGTAAGATTTCCAAAGTCATAAATAGTATCTGAATGATTTTCCGATAATCCCGGAGGTTGATCATCGATAATATGACCTTGGTTATGTAACAGGAGTTCGTTCTTTTCGGTATTTTTTAAGTTAAAACTCATTTCATTGTAGCATTAAATTTTGCTCTTTCTCTTATTCCAATTTATCAAAAGGGAACATAAATAATCCCTGATATATAACTTTTACTCCGCCAAACATTAACTCACTGTTGGCAGCTTAGCGACATTTGCTGAAAGAGAAGAACTTAAGAAATATTACAATTTAATAAATTATAATGGATAGCAAAAAACTAAAAGTAATTATTATAGGAGGAGGTATTGGTGGTCCGGCATTGGCATTATTCCTCAAAAAAGCTGGCATTTCATCAGTTATCTACGAATCAAGGCCATATGAAGAGAATGTTGGCGGAGGGCTTGGCCTGGCACCCAATGGGTTAAATGTACTTGCCAGCCTCGGTTTAAATGAAGATGTAATTAATGCAGGCACTGTTATTAAACATGCGTGGTTTAAAAACAGCCGGGGTAAAACATTGGCTAAAATAAGGTACAGTATTCCTGAAAAATATGAACAGCCCGGAGTGGCTATAAGTCGCGCGTCTTTAAATAAGATTTTGGTTGATGAAGTTAAAAAACAAGATATTCCAATTAACTACAATAAAAAACTTAAAGATATAATCCAACAAAATGGCGAGATCAAAGCTTATTTTGATGATGGGAGCTTTACTATTGGAGATATTTTAATTGGCGCGGACGGCATAGGAAGCGCTGTTAGAAAATACTTACTACCCAATGGCCCTTTTCCTGCATTTACAGGTATTGTAAGCTCCGCCGGTTTTATAAAAACTGAACAGATCAAAATAATAAAACAAGATGAAATTGATAGCCTGAATTTTATTTATGGTAAAAATGGTTTCTTTGGTTTTAGCGGGGCAGGGAGTGATGAAATTATGTGGTGGACAAATATTAAAGTAACACATCCTTATTCCAGGGCAGAATTAACTGACTTCGATCAGCAGAATGAAAAAGAATCAATTTTTAAATTTTATGGGAACTATGCATCGCCGGTAAAGGAGATTATTGAAAAAAGCGACAACGTAATGCGATTTAATGTTTTCGATGTACAGTCATTACCAAATTGGTTTTCGGGTAAAATCATGCTTATTGGTGACGCCGCTCATGCGGTAAGTCCTAATGCGGGCCAAGGGGCTTCGATGGCATTAGAGGATGCAATGATGTTAGCCAAACTTCTGAGAAATGAAAAAACTGTAGCTTCCGCATTCTCAACTTTTGAAGCATTAAGAAAGCCACGGGTTGAGAAAATTGTTCAGGAAGGCAGAAGGCGGGGCGAGGACAAAGAAATTTCTGGTACATTCAAACAACTAATTCGTGAATGGATGATACGCATATTTGTCAATATATTTGGTGTGAAGGGTAATGCCTGGCTATTTGACTATAAAATTGATTGGGATTAAAAGCTATTAAATTTTTGATATGTTTTTTCTTTTGGGAGTATCCCTTTTTGGGTAACTCTATTGGGGACTTTGGCAAAACCTTGTTCTATTTTTAACGGCTCTCATAATTAGGGCACATATACAAAATATAAAGCCTTTAACTTAATTGTTGAAGGCTTTATATTTTGATTGTCTTAATTATTCTAACAGATTTATGCCGGCAAGTATTTATTCAGCACTTTCCCATTATTATAAGCAATTGAACTTTCTAACTTCAGGATCTTTTTTTCCTTGAAAATTGAAAGCCCGCTTCCGATGGCAACCGGGCATGTTATAATAAAATATTCGTCAATGAGGTTCAGGCTGATTAGCGAGCTCACAAAATCAACACCTCCGTAAACGAGGATATCTTTGCCGGGTTGATTTTTGAGTGCCTGTACGGCGCTGGCCAAATCGCCGTTTTCAACCTCTACATTATTGCCACTGATGGCTGTTTCTGTGTGGCTGAAAATGATCTTGTGCAAACCCGCTATTCGTTGCGCTAAAGTTCGTTGCTGGCCATCAGGCCCGTTGTCGGCCAGGTTTTGCCAATAATCGATAAATCCCGATTGCGCCAGCTTACGTCCCAATAAAAGGGTATCGCTGCTGTCGGCGAGGTCTATTATTTTCTGCAAAGCGGCTTCATCCCCGCCGGAGATGAATACCCAGTCGTTCTCGCCATTTGGTCCGGCTGCAAAGCCATCAACGGTCATTTGTATCTGTAATTTTAACTTTCGCATATAAATAGATTTAATAATTGATTTGTATGATCTTCTACTACAAATATCTGCAAAGGTTATTTGCTATAAAGGGTGTGATCACGACAAACAAGAGGTGATTTGCGGCGAAAAATAGGGGATAAGGATATTAAAAACAAAACAGCCCTGTTCATTGAACTTGGGCTGTTTTTCATCAAATTACTCCGACCGCTAAATCGATCACCAGCCTACCTCGCCGCCATCTTTAAAAAATTTTGCGG
>NZ_DASVOB010000089.1:0-13494 GCF_036383575.1 Mucilaginibacter sp. | reverse complement strand
TGATAATCAAAATTTGGATTGATCTCGCGGTCTTCCATTTTTTTCATCCGGTCAACGATCTCCATCTCCTTGATGAAATAACTCTCATATTTGATTTTTATTTCAGCCTGCTCAATAGTTTCTTTATCATAGGCCGAAAGCAATTCGGCTAAAGGGGCATCAGCAGTTTTCAGATCATTGAAGGTTACCTGGGGACGGCTCAATAAATTGAACAGTTTGGTACTTTGCGCCAGCGGACTTGTACCTAACTCTTCCATCAAGCTATTTACTGTCGATGGATCGATAGACTTGCTTTTGGTATAGGCTACAATATCGTCGGAGTTTTTTATTTTCTGGTTTACTTTTTCCAGACGCTCATCGCTGATCAATCCCAGCTCGTGACCCATAGGGGAGAGCCTGATATCAGCATTATCCTGGCGTAATAATAAGCGGTGCTCGGCCCTTGAAGTAAACATACGGTATGGCTCTTCGGTGCCTTTAGTAACCAGGTCGTCTATTAAAACACCTATATATGATTCTGATCTTTTCAGTATCAGCTCATGTTTGTCATTGATTTTTTGGTGTGCATTGATACCTGCTATGAAGCCTTGTGAAGCTGCTTCTTCATAACCTGTAGTACCATTGATCTGCCCTGCGAAGTACAGGTTGCTGATCTGTTTAGTCTCCAAAGTTAAACCCAATTGCGTAGGTGGGAAGAAATCATACTCGATGGCATAACCTGGTCTGAACATTTTGGCGTTCTCAAATCCGGGTATTTTGGTGAGTGCTTTGTATTGTACATCTTCAGGAAGGGAGGTAGAGAAACCATTTACATAGATCTCTACAGTATTCAATCCTTCGGGTTCAACGAAGATCTGGTGACGGTCGCGCTCTGCAAAACGGTTGATCTTATCTTCAATAGATGGGCAATAACGCGGACCTAAACCTTTAATTCTACCGGTAAACATTGGCGATTTTTCAAAACCTTCCTTCAATGTTTCGTGTACATCTGTATTGGTATAGGTGATCCAGCAGCAGCGTTGTTCTTCTATAAAAGGTACGTCGGTAAAAGAGAATTTGCCTCTTACAGGGTCGCCCCATTGTTCTTCCATTAGGCTATAGTTAAGACTGCGACCATCCACACGGGGTGGGGTACCGGTCTTCATACGGCCTGCTTCAAAGCCTAATTCAACCAATTGCTCGGTTAATCCTGTAGCGGCTTTCTCGCCTGTACGACCTCCGCCAAACTTTTTTTCACCTATATGGATTACTCCGTTTAAGAAAGTACCGTTGGTTAATACCACTGCATCTGCTTCGATTTCGATACCTATAGAGGTACGTACACCTGCGATGGTATTATTTTTTACCAATAGGGAGGTAACAGTGTCCTGCCAAAAATCAACATTAGGAGTTGCTTCTAATGCTAAACGCCACTCTTCGGCAAACCTCATACGGTCGCTTTGGGCTCTTGGGCTCCACATTGCAGGCCCTTTTGATTGGTTAAGCATCCTAAACTGGATAGATGTTTTATCAGTTATAATGCCCGAATATCCACCCAAAGCATCTACCTCGCGCACTATTTGTCCCTTAGCAACACCGCCCATTGCGGGGTTACAACTCATCTGTGCAATGGTGCCCATATTCATGGTTATCAGTAAAACTGACGAACCTAAGTTGGCAGCGGCAGCAGCAGCTTCACAGCCTGCATGCCCGGCACCTACTACTATTACATTATATTTCTTAAACATTTTATCCTCCTTGTTCCACGTTTTGAACTCTTAAATCCGAAGTTTTAGTTCCAAACCTGCTTAATTTTGGCTTATAACTTTATACTTCCGACTTGTTTGTTCCACGTGGAACGTTTATTTAAAGTACTAAGGCGGGTTTTAAGTTTGATTATGCCGACTTAAAATCCTTCTAATTTTTGAGATGTTCTACGTGGAACATCTATATTAAATGTAATTCTGAAGCTTATTGAATTTTAAATTCAATCTATAACTTACTGCTCCAGCTTTATTAATAAACCACAAAATTACCTCAATTAAGCAGATGTTCCACGTGGAACCCTGAATAATGATATTAAAGCTACAAATGCCCAGATGCTCTCTAATACCACAAAAGGGTAGAAGCTTATCATGTATGAAGCATAGCCGCATGTTCCTGCTCCAATGAAATTCATTAAGCTGTAAAGCTTATTCTGTGCTGATAGTTTACCTGTTAAATTCAATAAAAAGGCTATCAAAAGAATGATAACACCTGTTGTTGCTATAATATCTGATGTTTTCATTATCCTTCGTTTAACTCGGTTAATTCCATCCAACGGGTGCTTTTATCGTCCAGTTGATTATTTAAAACTTCAATTTGCTTCAGTATTTCATCCAGTTTTTTAGGGTCGATGCCTACTGTGTCTAACTGTGCAGTTTTATCTTTTATACTTACTTCAATGGTATTTATTTCAGCTTCTATGCCTTCTAATTCTTTGGTTTCTTTAAAGCTTAACTTGCTTTTTTTAGCTGCTGGAGCCTGTGTTTGTACTATAGGAGCAGGCTTTTTAGCTTGTTGTTTGGCTTCTTCCAGTTCGAGCCTGTACGACGAATAGTTGCCATTAAAGATGCGTACATGGCCCTTTTCTTCCATGATGAAAAGCTGGTCGGTAAGTTTATCCAGTAAATACCTGTCGTGCGATACCATCATTAATACACCGCCGTAGTTGGTTAAGAACTCTTCCAATACGTTCAGTGTATCAATATCCAGATCATTTGTAGGCTCATCCAGGATCAGGAAGTTGGGGTTCTTCATCAGGATGCTCATTAGTTGCAGGCGTTTCTTTTCGCCACCGCTCAGTTTTGATATAAAACCATATTGCTTGGCAGGAGGGAAGAGAAACAAGGTTAGCAATGCAGAGGCAGAAATAGTCTTTCCATCGGCCATGGTTATGAACTCTGCAACGTTCTTTACGATATCAATTACGCGCTCATCTTCTTTAAAGGTGATACCTGCCTGGTGAAAATAGCCTATTACAGTAGTTTCGCCTTTTACAATTGTTCCTTTATCAGGCTGTAAAGCGCCGGTAATGATATTTAACAGTGTTGATTTACCACTACCGTTCTTTCCGGCTAAACCTATCCTGTCACCTTTTTTAAATATATAACTAAAGTTATCTATATAAGTATTGCCGTTGAATGACTTGTACAGGTTATCCATCTCCATGATCTTGTTGCCTTGGCGTGCTGTTTTAACGCTTAGTTCAACTTTATCACGGATACCGCCATTCTTGGTTTTTTCTTCCAGGTCGTAATAGGCATCAATACGTGCTTTTGATTTGGTACCACGGGCCTGAGGCTGGCGGCGCATCCATTCCAGTTCTTTCCTTAACAGGTTCGAGTTTTTTTGGAAAGATGCTTCATCTGCTGCTTCACGCTCCGCTTTCTTTTCAAGATAATAACCGTAGCTGCCATTATAAGGCTGAATTTTGCCACGATCAATCTCCAATATCTCGTTACATACATTATCCAGGAAGTACCTGTCGTGTGTAACCATTAGTATGGTTTTGTTTCCTTCGGTCAGTAATTTCTCCAGCCATTCAATGGTATCAATATCCAGGTGGTTGGTAGGCTCATCCAAAATGTAAACTTCAGGATCTTCAATAAGCAGCTTAGCTAAGGCTAAACGTTTCTTTTGCCCACCCGATAGGGTAGTGATATGCTGATTAAGATGATGAATATCTAAACGGCCTAAAATGGTTTTAATCTTGTACTCATATTCCCAGGCATCAACCTCGCTCATCTCTTCCATGATCTTTTCAATGGCCTTGGTATTTTCAGGATCATTCTCCATCAGTTCCTCGTACCTGCGGATCAGTTGCTGCTGCACATCATCGGCATGGAAAATGTAATCACTGATGGTAACCGCGTTTTTGAAGTTGGGATCCTGTTCAAGGTAACCCATATTAAGGTCACGGGCTTGTACCACTTTACCTTCGGTAGGTTTTATAGTACCACCTAATATTTTTAAAAGGGTTGATTTGCCGGCACCGTTAACACCCACAAGTGCAACCTTACGGCCGCGGTTAATACCTATGGTTACATTTTTAAATAACCAGTTGTCATGAAATTGATGGCCAAGGTTCTCGGCAGAAAGATAAGTACTCACGATAGTTGTTTTATTTTATCCGACTCGTATACAAATACACCAGTCGCGTTTTTTATTGATTGTTGATACATGGCCATGGCAACTGTTGCTCCCGGAATGCTTTGATATTTTTTCCAGCTGCCAAAAAGCAGGGGATTGATCAATGTCATTAAACCGTTAAGGAATTTTTCCATTGGTCTGCTTTCCTGCCTGTCGCCGGCTAAGAAGGATGGCCTGTAGATATGTAATGAAGGTAATCCTACCGCTGTTATATCAGCTTCCGTTTCGCCCTTTGTTTTGGTATAAAAATTTGCCCCGTTTATGTTTGCTCCAATCGATGACACCAGGTGATATTGTTCAACTCCGTTTTGCTTAGCCAATTGTGCCAGTAATAACGGATAATCATGATCAATCTTGCGATAGATGCTTAAATCAGGCGTTTTCTTTTTGGTCGATCCTAAACAACAGAACAAGGCATGGCCTGTCAGCTCATTTTTGTATGTTTCGGGCTGATCAAAGTCAATAACAAGCTGTGTTAATTTTTTATGCTGAAGTGGTATTTTTTTTCTGACCAGGATCAATACTTCATCATAATAGGCTTGTTCTAATAAAATTTGCAGGAGGTGACTGCCAATAAGTCCGCTTGAGCCTGCAACGACAGCTTTTTTGGCCATTACTTATTGATTTTCCGCAAAAATACGCATAATTAAATTGTGGAATAAATATTGTGTGTTTAAACATATAATTTAAAACAACATGAAAACAATATTTTATCCCGAAGCAGAACGCGGACATAATGATATAGGCTGGTTAAAAGCAAACTTCTCGTTCAGCTTTGCTTCATATTACAATCCCGAAAAAATGAACTTTGGCGCGCTGCGCGTACTGAATGATGATATCATAGCCGCCGGCCGTGGTTTTGGCAGCCATCCGCACGATAATATGGAAATTATCACTATCCCTTTAAAAGGAGGTTTGGAACATAAAGATAGTATGGGCAATACCGGAGTAATAAATGCGGGAGAGGTGCAGGTGATGTCGGCAGGTACAGGTGTATACCATTCAGAATATAATGCGTCGCATAAAGAGGCTGCAAATACTTTGCAGATCTGGCTTTATCCTAAAGAAAGGAATATACAGCCGCGTTACGATCAGATGAATTTTAAAGACCGTTTTAAATTGAACGAGTTAACCACCTTGATCTCGCCAGAAAAAAATGAAGACACGCTTTGGATCAACCAGGATGCCACCTTTTCGATGGGTGAGTTCGAAGCAGGCCAAACTATCAACTATGATATTAAAACCCAGGGTAACGGTGCTTATATATTTGTACTTGATGGACTGGCTAAAATAAACAACCAGGTTTTAAACAAAAAAGATGTGCTGGGCGTTTATGATACAAGTTCACTTACAATTATAACCGAAGAGCCATCCCGTTTCCTGATCATTGATGTACCGATGTCATAATCAGTATTTAGCCTGAATCTATAAAGTGAATATTATTGAAAGTTCAAAAACAATTGAGCATTGCTTTGTTGTTGTTTACTATTATTTAAGATTCACTGATGGAAGCACAGCAGGAACTAAGCGGATGGCGAAAATGGCTTGAAAGCATAGGCGACTATGTAGTATTCTTCACGCGCTTTTTCCGCAATATATTTACCGGGGGCTTTGAATGGTCGGAGTTTGTGAGGCAATGCTACGAAATAGGTTACCGGTCCATGATGCTGGTGGGTATTACCTCCTTTATCATGGGGATGGTACTTATTTTGCAGCTCAGGCCTTCGCTTATCTCGCTTGGTGCCGAAAGCATGCTGCCTAAAACACTTGCAGTATCACTCATCCGTGAGATAGGGCCGGTGATCACTGCTATCATCTGTGCCGGTAAAATAGCCTCAAGCATAGGTGCCGAGCTGGGCAGTATGAAAGTGACGGAGCAAATTGATGCTATGGAAGTATCAGGCGCCAACCCCGTTCAATACCTGGTGGTAACACGCGTATTGGCTACCAGTTTCATGATCCCGTTATTAGCTATCATAGGTGATGCCATTGGGCTTTTTGGCGGCTTCCTGGCACTCAACCTTACAGATAGTATCAGCTTTTCTCTTTACTTCAACAAATGTATAGCCTCGCTTGATTTTTCGGATTTGTTACCTGCCGTAGCCAAAACCGTGCTTTTTGGTTTTGCGGTTGGTTTTGTGGGATGTTATAAAGGTTACCATTCGGATAAAGGAACAGAGAGCGTTGGGATAGCGGCTAACTCAGCTGTGGTAACTGCTTCCCTGTGGATTTTCATTATTGATGCGATAGCTGTTCAGATAACCAGTTTGTTATTTTATAAATAAGATGAAAAAAGCAGACGACGCTACCGAACCAAAAAAGGAAGCACCTGTCCAAAAACAGGAAGAAGTGGTGATTCATGCTAAAGGCATCAAAAAATCCTTTGGCAGAAAGCAGGTGCTTAAAAATATCAATTTCGACCTGAAGAAGGGGGAGAACATTGTGGTATTAGGTAAATCCGGCCAAGGGAAATCTGTTACCATTCAATGTGTTGTAGGCATGTTACAGCCCGATGGGGGTGAGTTGGAGGTTTTTGGAGAGGATATCACAACGATGAACGATGAGGAGCTGAAAAAGCTAAGAATGAAGATAGGATTCCTTTTTCAGGGAGGGGCACTTTATGATTCCATGACAGTGAGGGACAATCTGGAGTTCCCACTTACAAGGGTGTTGAAACTGAAAGATCAGAAAGAGATTAATAAAAAGGTTGAAGGCGTGTTGGATGCTGTTGGTTTATTAGATGCGATAGATAAAATGCCTTCCGACCTTTCGGGCGGGATGCGGAAACGGGTAGGCCTGGCCCGCACACTGATCGTAAACCCGGAAATTATGTTGTATGATGAGCCTACCACCGGGCTCGACCCTATTACCTCCCGCGAGATCAGTGAACTCATTAATCGCCTGCAACGCAAATATGAAATATCATCTGTCATTATTACCCACGATATGGAGTGCGCCCGTATTACGGCCGACCGGATCCTGGTAATGGATGAGGGTGAATATATAGCCGAGGGCTCATACAAAGAGCTCGAAAAATCGGAGAACCAAATGGTCAGATCATTTTTTAACGAACCCGCATGAAAACCACATCATCTCAAAAAATAAAAATAGGCCTGTTTACCTTTTTAGGGTTGGCAGTGCTGTTGGTAGCTATATTTTTAATAGGCAATCAAAAAAGTCTGTTCAATTCCACCTTTCATGTTTATGGACGGTTTAAGAATGTGAGCGGTCTGCAGGTGGGTAATAACGTGCGATTTGCGGGCATTAACGTTGGAGTGGTACAATCTATCAATATCGTAACCGATAGTTCGGTACGGGTTGACCTTACACTGAATAAGAGCGTTAAAAAGTTTATTAAAAAAGACTCAAAACTAAGTATAGGCAGCGACGGACTGATGGGGGATAAGCTGGTAGTGATTGCACCCGGAGGAATTGTAAGCCACGAAGAGATTGAAGATGGCGGAAAGTTAGGTTCGATAAACCCGGTTGATGTAGACAGGATCATCAATAAACTTACCCGTGTGGCCGATAACGCTGAATCATTAACCGAAAATTTGACAGGCATAGTCGCCAAGATCAACAATGGGCAGGGAAGTATAGGCCGGTTACTTAATAGCGATAAAATGGCCCGCGACCTGGAAGGCACCGTTAAACAGGCCCGGACTACCATAAAAACAGTTCATACCACAACCAACACCCTCAATGAGGACTTAACTGCTGCCCAGCATAACTTTTTGTTAAGGGGCTTCTTCAATAAGAAAAAGAAACGCGAACAGCAAAGGCAGGACAGCATCCGCAAAGTGCAGGAGCAAATTCAAAAGGATAAAGACAAAGCCGCCAAAGAAGCGGAAAAGCAAAAGGAGAAAGCTGCTAAGGATGCTGCGGATAAGCAGAATAGTAATTAATTGATTAAACAAAATTGTCATTTCGACGAACAAGCGCGGGCATCGCGAAGTGGCTGTGAGGAGAAATTTTGCACGATATGCATGATCGCTTTGCATGGCGTACATGATTTCTCTTTCGCCCCGGAGCAATACCTTTCCCCTGCTCTATTGAAACGGAATTTTTGATTTATACTATTGATTATCAATTAATTATATAAATGTGCCACGTGGAACAATTATAAATGGAAAGTTAACCCACCAAATACCCTAAACCCATTCCTGAACGCTCCGTTCATTTGAGTTTTATCAACTTCACCGCCGTTAAGATAAAGTTCGTCAGTACCATTGCCGGTTTGCCAATGCAGATATCCACCTCCTGCCTGTATCCCAATGTGATTTGTTATTGCGTAAATCATTGTCCCATTCATATTTAAGCCATACCCATTAGCATGGTGCCGATAGCTAACCGGGTGCTGAAAAGTAGTGATCAAATTCCAGTTGCCCTGGGCATTATAGCTTACCTGGTTATAGGTGATATCGGTATTAAATTTCAGTTTTTTAATAAGGTTTATTGATGTTATAGCTTTGATAAACAGTCCTTTACATTGGGTTTGGTAGCTGCTGTTTAAACCCGGAAAACGGTTATCGCTATCATATAAATACAAATATTGTCTGTTGTCACTATAACCGGCATAGGGGGAGAGACTGAACCATTCATTTTTTACAAGTTGATAACCTGCTCCCAAAGCCCAGCCTTGTGTATGGCCTTTGCCCGCATCAAAAGTTTCATTATAGGTATTGCCGCTGCGGTTGTCGGTACTGTAATCAGAATCATTTACTGTGCCGGATGTAATGAATTGCCTGGTATAACCTGCATAAACGCTAAATCTTTGATATACAGTCAATTGCATGGAAGCTGCAATGCTTTGGCCGCCAACTTTTGTCCATTTCAGTTCCGAAAAAACATTGGGATTTTGCCCGTTACTGTTACCGGCTATCGACCAGTGAAAATTTTCGCGCTGGTAACCATCGGTAATATCGAACTGCAGTTTGTTTCCGCCAGATTGAGCATGGGAGGTACGAGCGACTAACATCAGCCATAAAAGGCAAAAGCCGGTAAATTTTTTCATTAGTAGGTTTATAAAAGAGAAGCCTGCCCTTATTTAAAAGAGCAGGCTAAATATATCATTTTAAATTATTGGTTTACACCAAAAGCCTCCCAGCCAGATGCTGTTGCGCGGGTGCAAGTCATGGCTTGCGTGCCGTTTTCGCTCGAGATGAATTTACCGTTATTACCCCTGAAGGTAACTTTACCATCGGTGGTAGGTACCCAGTCAAATTTCTCCCAGTCGCCAACGGTAGTACGGTTACAGGTGATGGCTTGCGTGCCGTTTTCACTCGATACATATTTACCCATAGCCTGAAGGGCCACTTTGCCGCCACCAGCATCAACTACAGTAAACTGCTCCCAGGCAGATGCTGTAGGGCGATTGCAGTTCATAGCCTGTGTGCCATTTTCGCTGCTAACATATTGGCTATTAAAGCCTTTTAAGGTAATGGTTTGACCAATTGGAGGCGTTGTGCTGCTACCCGACAGGTCATAAACCCTTACATAATCAACCACCATGTTACAAGGCAGCGCTCCGTCATTAATGGTATTGCCAGGTAAATCGCCGCCGATGGCCAGGTTAAGGATAATAAAGAACGGATTATGGAATGCACCGGTGTTATTGATGTTACCAGCGATATTACCGGTTACGTACAGGGTATTATCTACGTACCAGCGGATAGAGTTGGCATCCCATTCAACAGCATAAGTGTGGAATCCTGTAGGTGTTGTGGTAGTGCTGCCTCCGTATTGCACGTGGCCTCCGTTGTTGTACCAGTGCATGGTGCCCAAAATAGTATTGGAAGTGTTTACCTGCTCCATGATATCAATTTCGCCGCACTGTGGCCAGCCTACCGTACCGATGTTTGCACCCAGCATCCAGAATGCCGGCCAGGTGCCCTGCACCCCCGGAAGTTTGATACTTGCCTCAATACGACCGGATGTTGGCTGATATTTACCTGCCGTAGTTAATTTGGCCGATGTATATGGCTGACCACCAACCGATTCTTTTTTGGCTGTAATGGTTAAAAAACCACCTGATACCGTGGCGTTTGCCGATTGGTAATACTCCTTTTCGTTATTAACGCCGGGATTACCGTTGTCGATATTCCAGTTTGCGGTGTTAACACTGGTGCCGTTAAATTCATCGCTCCAGAGTAGGGTACCAGCCCTTGGTGTGGTGGTTGATCCAGATGTTTCATCAGCTGTTTTAATGGCGGATGAGGGCTTGTTCAGGTCCTTGCTGCAGGATGAAATTAAAAGCATTAATGCAGATGCTGTAGCGGCACTCTTCGCAAAATTTAAAAGTTGTTTCATAATGATGGTATTAGTGAATAATTAATTGGTTTTGTAGGGAATTATTGGTTTACGCCAAACGCTTCCCAGCCCGAGGCGGTAGCGCGGGTACATGTCATGGCTTGTGTACCATTTTCGCTCGAGATAAATTTGCCGTTGTTGCCCCTGATGGTGACTTTGCCATCGGTGGTAGGGATCCAGTCAAATTTTTCCCAATCGCCAAAAGTTGTGCGGTTACAGGTAATAGCTTGTGTGCCGTTTTCTGACGATACATATTTGCCCATGGCTTGTAGTGCTATTTTGCCCGCACCGGCGTCGACCACGGTAAACTGTTCCCATGCCGATGGCGTAGCTCGGTTACAATTCATGGCCTGTGTGCCGTTTTCGCTGCTTACATACTGGTTATTAAAACCTTTAAGTGTGATGGTTGAGCCGATAGGCGCACCGCTTGAGGTTCCGTTTGATTGTGTGCCTGTCCATTTAAAGGTTGCCACAGCTCCCGCGGCTAAGGTATAAGTGAAAGACTCAGCGCCCCATTTTACTTTAAAGCTGGTGCTTGATGAACCATTATTAAGGGCGATAAGCACCTTACTGCCATCAGAATTTTTAAAAGCTACGTTTTGGATACTGCCCGATAGGTTTGAGGAGATACGAACAGCGCCCGGCCGTACAAATTTTGACGCATGGCCGATAATGTAATAGCCTACATTGCGGGTGATAGATGTACCGCTAACAGTGATGCCGCCTAAACAGGTGCTGCAACCACCCGGCGTATGCGGATTATTGTTTGGATCGGAAGCGAGGTTCCACTCTAATACATTACGGCTCCAGTTGCGGGTAGCGCCAATAATAAGTGTATTTACATGCCATGAAAGATCGCCTCCAAAATTGCTTGGCGCGCCAACCCATTGCTCGGTGAAGTAAACGTTTTTGTTAGGATAAGCATTATGGACGTCGGTTAAAGAACTGATATTACCTGCATACAGGTGAAAAGCAGAGCCGTCAACATAGGGGTTAGCCCCGCCATCGGCCAGTACAGTTTCAGGGTAATCAATCCTGTCGGTATTGTGATCGTAAGCAATGATCTTGGTTTGGAAGCCTGCGGTCCTGATCTGCGGACCGAGGTTGTTTTTGATAAAATTGGCCTGCTCGTTAGGCTGCATTACCATACTTGGATTATTGTATGGGTTAAGCGGCTCATTTTGAGGCGTAATGGCATCGATGGTAATACCCTGCGCCTGCATAGCCTGCAGGTATTTTACAAAATAGCGGGCATAGGCATCATAATAACCTGCCGCAGTGTTCAAACTGCCGCCGGTATAGCCATTATTACCGGTAGTATTCACCTTCATCCAGGTAGGGGCCGTCCATGGGGTGGCGATGATTTTAATAGACGGATTTATGGCGATGATCTTTTTCACGATAGGCAGTAGGTCCTGGTTTTCAGCGCTGATGCTGAAATTATTCATGTTAAAATCTCCGGCGGTTTGATTGTAAGTAAAATCGCTGGCACTAAGGTCGGATGCACCAATGCTGATGCGGATATAGCTGATCCCGATTTGCCCATTGGCTGTGCCGAAAAGTTCATTAAGCACATTGGTTTGATTGCTGCCGAGGCCGTTTAGTAAGCCTGCGCTGCCACCGGTTAAGGTAAAACCGAAGCCATCTATCCCCTGGTAGGTTTGATTTTCGTCTACCGTAATGGTGGTTGCATTAGTACCGGCATCGGCAGCGAAATTAAAGCTGGTTTGGGCCTGTAATAGGTTTGATTGATCGGCAGTGGTGAGCCAGACATTCACCACCTCGTTGGCGGCACGGGCTACGGTGCCTTTTGTTTTTTGATCGGGCGCTTCGGGCGTGTTTACATTTTTTTTACACGAGTAAAAAGCAGCGGCAGAAAGCAGGGTGAGGACTGCAAGCCGCATCAATTTGTAATTGATTTTCATTTAGTTATTATTTAGTTGATTGATTTGATATTCAAAAAACATCACATAAACTGCTATACAACAGCTCAATATGTATAACAATATTTAACTGTTGCTTAAGAATATCAAAGTATTATTCAGCGCAAAAGCCCAGGAACAAAACTGTTTTCCATGAAGCAGGGTTATGTGTAGCTTAAAATTGGTTGTAGCAAATCTACAGCAATTTAAACGGATCAATCAAGTAAAATGTTCATAAATAATTGATTTATAGTGTATTATATGAAATTTAATACGCTTGCATCACAGTATTTAAAACAGCAAAAAGTACTTTAAATAACCTGTGCAACGTTTTTGTTGCAATGAAATTTTTTTTGTGATACGCTTACTTCACAATTAATTGTAAAGAAAATAATAGGGTTATATAGCTATGAGTTATAAGTGATTGGGAATACGAAGAGAAGTATTCTATAAAAGAGTATAATTAAATATCACAATGACTTGACGGAGATGAGTCACAAATCATCCGCCCTCCGACAGCCGCACAAGACTTGCGCCCATTGGGTATCGGCCAATGTCATTAAGTTAAGAAAAATCCCCCAGAGGGGGAACAGGTTTGTAGCAACATAATGTATCGAAAATAACCGTGCCAGAGGTACGGAACACCGGAGTTGTGTACCTCTGGCACACTAAGAAAATTCATTCGTTTCATTTCTACAAACCTTTTGCACCTCTGGTGCAATCTGTCAATCCCTTTTGCAATTAATGACATTCCCTTTTGATGCAAGATACTAATTCGTGAAATTCGTTTAAATTGTTATCCGCCTGCTCAGGCATTCGTGCTATTATCAATCACCAACTTACTCCAACCTTTATCCCCTGCATTTTTGATCTCTTTTTTACGCAGCTCCATTACTTTTTTAATGCGTGAACTATAAGCCCAGCAGGTACTTTGACGGATGGAAAGGATTTCGGATAGTTTATGTGACGAGATCTTGCCCTTGGTTGAGTACATCAGGAAGATCATATAAAAAGCTTTGTTGATAGGAATGCGGGTGTTTTGGAGAATGGTATAAGCGATCACCGATTCCTCATAACCACATTTTGAACAACG
>NZ_DASVOB010000088.1:0-24402 GCF_036383575.1 Mucilaginibacter sp. | reverse complement strand
AACGGGTCCCAGCCCGAATTTTGGATCTGGAAGTTATATAGCTGCTCGTTAACTACCTCAAACTGAAAGCGTGATGGCAAAAATACACTCTCGTTAAAGGACAGGTATTCATCACGCTCCAAAAACTTAAGGGCATTGAGCGTTTTAATAGCATCAAGCTTAAAGCGACTGCAAATCTCACCAAGGACAAGGTCAAAGCTTAGCCCCTCTCCTGCTTCATAAGCCACCTGGTAATAATTGGCCAGGTTATGGTATACCTGCTTGATCTCCTCAACCGACGGAAAATTAAGCTCATACATCTTTTCCTGTTTCAGCTTATCGGCAGGATTGTACAGCAATACGCCAAATGCCTTATTGCCATCGCGCCCACCCCGGCCGGCTTCCTGGTAGTAGGCTTCCAAACTTTCGGGAATATCCTTATGGATCACAAACCTTACATCCGGTTTATCTATCCCCATGCCAAAGGCATTGGTGGCTACAATAACCTGCACCCGGTTATTTTTCCAGGCCTCCTGCTTTTCGGAACGCTGATCAACCGAAAGACCTGCATTATAATAATCGGCCCTTATACCGTTATCGCTCAAAAACTTCGCTATCTCAAAAGTTTCCTTCCTGCTGCGTACATATACAATACCGCTCCCCTTAACACCACGAACAATATTCAGCATTTTGCGGAACTTATCTTCCTCATGCTGCACTACATAGCTGATGTTGCGCCGCTCAAAACTTTGCTGGTAAACTACCGGATTTTTGAATTTTAGTTTTTCCTGGATATCGGCCTTTACATCGGCCGTAGCTGTGGCGGTGAGGGCAAGTACCGGCACATTCGGGTGCAGTTCCCTCAAATCGGCAATATGCAAATATGGTGGCCTGAAATCATAGCCCCATTGCGAGATACAATGCGCCTCATCAATGGCAAACAGGTTCACTTTCATGTACTTTACCCGTTCGCGTACCAGCTCGCTTAATAGGCGCTCGGGCGACAGGTACAGGAATTTCACGGAGCCGTAAATACAATTATCCAGCGCCAGGTCTATCTCGCGGCGTCCCATGCCCGATACTATCGAAATGGCGTTGATCCCTTTGGCCTTTAGGGTCTCAACCTGGTCTTTCATTAGCGCAATGAGCGGTGATATCACGATGCATACCCCCTCTTTAGCCAATGCCGGCACCTGGAAACAAACTGATTTCCCACCTCCGGTCGGTAATAGTGCCAATGTATCGTTCCCCAATAAAACAGATTGGATGATCTCGGCCTGCATAGGCCTGAAGGTATCATGGTTCCAGTACTGTTTTAATATTTCGTCGATGGTCATGGGCATGTGCTGACCTCAAAACTATTAAATTTAAGGGAAATTTGGGTCGGAGATAAATAGAAGGTTGTTTAAAACTGCCTAAGAAATGCTAACAGATTATCATTCATATTGTCTGAACCTGAATTTATGGAATTAAAGAATTTACAGAATGAAAAGAAAATTCGAAAAATTCTTTAATTGGTTTAATTCGAGTTCAGACAAAAAAAAACGAAATCGAACATCCGAAATCCCCAATTAACATTATGTGCGTTACCTCCGGCCCGCGCTATCCGCTCATACGCCTGCAGGCATTACGCTCGTTGGCCGGTATCCGCTACTATCGCTAACGCAAAACAGATGATTAATTAAAATTTCATCAACCATTTATAAAAGCCCGGCCAGTCACCGTTCCATTGCTTTTCGTTGTGCGATGCGCCTTTGATCACAGTTACCGGCGCATTTTCAGATTTGATCCCTTTGGCTTTCACGATCTCGGCCATTTTTTGCATATCTGCTACCATGCTTTCGCTTTCTGCATCGCCGCAAACAAAATAAAAACGACTCTCTTTACTAACTATAGCCTGTTGCGCCTGGTCGTAAATCTGTGGTGCGATCCAGAATGCGGGGGAAAATACACCTGCATTCCCAAACACTTCGGGGTATTTAAGTGCGGCATACATGGAGATCAATCCGCCCATAGAACTGCCTGCAATGGTTGTGTGCACGGCATCGTTCTGGGTACGGTAATGGGTATCAATATAGGGCTTAAGCTCTTTAATCAAAAATTGAACATAGTCATCTCCCCTGCCATCACCATATTTTGAGTTATACGGATCATACTCGGTTATACGGTACTCGCCGCCATGATCAATACCCACGATGATGCTTTCCTGTTGGGCCGGTATTTTGTCCATAAGTTCATCAATGCCCCATTCGCCATAGCTGGAGGTATACTCATCAAAAAGATTTTGCCCGTCATGCATATAAATTACCGGGTATTGTTTCTTGCCTGTATCGTATCCTGCCGGCAGGTAGATCCAAACACGGCGTTGCCTGCTTAATTGCGGTATCCCGAAGTTTTCACTGATGATATGTACACGGGCCGTAGCAGTATGTTTCTTTTCGGGCTGGGCAAAATTATCCTGCCAGCCAGCTATATAAAGCTTAACACTGGTATCGCTTTTTATGATCAGGTTACGGTTATCAATAGCTTTCCCTGCTGCATCGCATTCAACTGTATTCCAGCTGCCACGGGTTACTTTAAAGTGAACGATCCCGACCGGCAGATCCTTGTTTAATACGTAATTCCCTGCCTCATTTTTAAGCAGTTCCCAGGCCTTATCGGCGGGGTTCCAGCCATTAAAATCACCTGCCAGAAACAGGTGTTCCGGAGGGCTTTTTGGGGCCGCAATTTTACCGGTAAAAAAGGAGATTTTCACCTGGCTAAAAAGCAAAAAATTTTGACCAAAAAGCAAAAACGCGCAGAAAATTATTTTTTTGATCATGATAAAAAGGGTAAAACCGGGAACGTTTCCGGGAACGTTCCCGGAAATTGATTGCATAAAAGTAAAATCAACTATTGTGTAAACTTGACACTTACCTGTTTCGCAAATATGTGTTTAAATCCAAATTTCGCATAAAAACAATATTTTTTTCCTGATATTTTAATAAATTTTAAGATTTCGTTAAAGTTAAAAAAGCATTAATTAAACGCTTTAAAATTATCTTTTACATAAAATTTGCAATTGATATTTGTAAATGTAAATTAGTCGCATGCTGTTTCGGCCACAATAATAAACCAATTATAGCCGGCAAAATAAGCCTTTTTTTATTCATAAAAATCAATAAGTAAATGAGAAAAAATTACTCAAAAAAGTATGTTCTTCTTTGTGCTTTCCTGATGATGTCATTCATGGCGTTTTCACAAACCGGGAGTATTAAAGGAAAGGTATTAGACGAAACCAACCAGCCCCTCCCAGGCGCTACGGTTACTATCGATGGTACCACTATTGGTTCAACTACCGACCCTAACGGTAACTATGCCATCAATAATGTTAAAGCCGGTACTTATACGCTAAGCGTAAAGTTTATCGGTTATATTACACTAAAGAAGACGGTCACAGTTAATGGTGCTTTAATCGAAAACTTCACCGTACAGCCCGAAAGCAAAAGCCTAAACGAGGTGGTAGTTATCGGTTACGGAACGCAACGTAAGAAAGACCTTTCGGGTTCTATCACCAACATAACCGCCAAAGATTTTCAAAAAGGCGTTATTACCACTCCCGAGCAATTAATTGCCGGTAAGGTTGCCGGTGTTTCCGTTATATCCAACAGTGGTGCACCAGGTTCGGGCAGCAAGATCCGTATTCGCGGCGGTGCTTCCTTGTCTGCCAGCAACGACCCGCTTATCGTTATTGATGGTGTACCGCTTGATAATGCCCGCAACGCCGACGGTACTTCAAAAATATCAGGTGTTGCCGACCCTTTAAGTCTAATAAACCCCAACGATATCGAATCGTTTTCAGTGTTAAAAGATGCATCAGCCACAGCCATTTACGGTAACAGGGCGTCAAACGGCGTTATTTTAATCACTACCAAAAAAGGCAAAAAGGGAAAACCAACTGTCGACTTTAGCTCACAATTTTCGGTATCAAAATTAGGCAAAGAAGTAAGCGTTTTAACCGCTGATCAATTGCGTGACTATGTTAAAGCTAATGGCACCGCTGCCCAACAAGCTTTACTGGGTACAGCAAATACCGACTGGCAAAAACAAATATATCAAACCGCACAAACCACTGATAATAACATCAGCGTATCTGGCGCTACCAAGGTATTACCATACCGTGTTTCAGCAGGATATCTTAACCAGGAAGGTGTATTAAAAACAGGCTCGTTGAGGCGCTTTACCGGTGCTATTAACTTGAGTCCAAGCTTTTTTACAGATCACCTGAAAGTTAACTTAAACGTTAAAGGCGCAAACGTAAAACAAAGGTTTGCAAATGAAAGCGCTATTGGTGCCGCAGTCAGCTTTAATCCTACCCTGCCGGTGTATTCAGGCAGCAACCGTTTTGGCGGTTATTATGAATGGCTTGACCCATCTTCGGTTAACGGCCTTAAATCACTGGCGCCTTTAAACCCGCTTGGTTTATTGGAACAGCGCGATGATAAAAGTAATGTTTACCGCAGCATTGGCAATTTAACATTGGATTATAAATTCCATTTCCTGCCGGAGTTACATGCTAATGTAAACCTTGGTTATGATGTATCAAACGGTCGCGGTACTGTATTTGTAAGCGATAGCGCTGCTGCGGGTTATAAAAGGTATAAAGATGCTGCCGGTGTTTTCCATGGTGGTACAAATACCCAATACAAACAATTGCAATCAAATAAAATATTTGAAGGATATCTGAGCTACGCTAAAGACTTTAAAGAGATTAAAAGCCATATTGATGCAGTAGCGGGTTATTCATACCAGGATTTCCGTACCACAACCTACAATTTTGCAGATATTACCGCAGATGGTACAATTGTGTCAAAACCTGTATATCCTTTTGACATACCCGAAAACAGGCTTATATCAGTTTACGGACGTTTAAATTATATTTTTGACGATAAATACATTTTAACCGGTACTGTAAGAAGGGACGGATCATCAAAGTTTGCACCAGACAGAAGATACGGTACTTTTCCATCTGCGGCCTTTGCATGGAAAATGATCCAGGAAGATTTTCTTAAAGGATCAAAAGTTTTATCTGACTTGAAATTACGCTTAGGTTATGGTAAAACTGGTCAGCAGGATATCGGCGAAAATTACAGCTATATATCATATTACAATCTGAGTAACAATACTGCTCAATACCAGTTAGGCGATAAGTTTTATAACTTGTACCGTCCGGGTGGCTATTATCCAAACAGGACCTGGGAAGAAACTACATCTGCCAACGTTGGTTTTGATTTTGGCTTCATTGATAACCGTATCACCGGCACTATTGATTACTATCACAGAAAAACCACCAATTTGTTAAACAAGATCTCACAACCGGCTGGCTCAAATTTCTCGAACGAAATTGTTGCTAACATTGGTAACGCTACCAGCAGCGGCATTGAGTTTAATATCAACGCGGATATTATCAGGAGTACGGACCTTACCTGGAGCATTGGCCTTAACGCTACTTATAACCAAAATAAAATTACCAAACTCACTATAGCACCAGATCCAAGCTACGCAGGTAGCCCTACCGGCGGTATTTCCGGCGGAACAGGCCAGAATATCCAGATCAACTCTGTAAACTATCCACGCTATTCGTTTTATGTATACCAGCAGGTTTACGGCCCGGACGGCAAGCCTCTTGATGGCGTATTTGTTGACAGAAACAATGATGGAGTGATCAATGATCAGGACCTGTACCATTATAAAAGCCCTGACCCTAAAGGCTACTTTGGTTTAACATCAAATGTAAACTACAAAAAATGGTCGGCGGGTTTCACCGCGAGGGCAAGCGTGGGTAATTACGCTTATAACAATGTATTTTCGAGCACAGGTACCCAACGAAGCATCATTAACCCTATCGGCGTTATAAACAATGGTTCAACCAACGTACTGCAAAGCGGTTTAAGCGGAAGCAGCGATAAAAATGTGTTATCAGATTACTACATTCAAAATGCATCATTTATCCGCATGGATAATATAAACGTAGGTTACAATTTTGGCAAAGTATTTAAAAATACGGGAGTTTTAAGATTAAGCGCCAACGTACAAAATGTATTTGTAATTACTAAATACAAAGGTGTTGACCCTGAAATAGGTACTGGTATCGATAATAACCTTTACCCACGACCACGCACCTATGTATTAGGGCTTAATCTATCACTATAACCTTATAGCTGATCACGTTAAAAGAAATCAACATGAAAAAAAATTCGATAAAACTTATATTAATCGGCGGTTTGATAGCCGCAGGTTCGGTATCATGCAATAAAAAGCTTGATCTGATCCCTACTAATGACCTGACATCGGCACAGGTATATAATTCTCCCGAAGGTTATAAGCAGGCATTTGCGAAAGTATATGGGGCGTATGCTCTAACAGGAAACTCAGGCCCTGCAGGTAATGGCGATGTTCAGGGTATTGACGAAGGAACATCTGATTTTTACCGCCTGCTGTGGTGTGCGGAAGAACTGCCGACTGACGAAGCCGTTGTTGGCTGGGGCGACCCAGGTCTTCCTGATTTCCACAATATGTCCTGGTCATCAAGTAACCTGTTCCTGAAAGGCATTTATTACCGCTCTGTTTATCAAATAACGCTGGCTAACGATTTTATACGCCAGTCTACAGATGCCAATCTCAGTAGCAGGGGCATTTCCGGCGCTGATGCCACCAATATTAAAATGTATGCCGCTGAGGCGCGTTTTTTGAGGGCTTACCAGTATTCAATATTGATGGACCTTTTTGCAAACCCTCCGTTTGTTACCGAAAATGATGCACTTGGATCAACCTTACCAAAACAAATAAGCCGTAAAGATCTTTTTAATTATATCGAAAGTGAGCTTAAAGCGATTGACGGATCTTTGGCCAAACCGCGGGCTAATGAATATGGCCGTGCCGACCAGTCTGCCGAATGGGCTCTATTGGCAAGAATCTATCTTAATGCAGAGGTTTACACCGGTACAGCACATTACGGCGATGCCATTACCTATTCAAAGAAAGTTATAGAGAACGGTGGCGGCTATAAATTGATTAGTGACTACACGAAATTGATGCGGGCTGATAATAACCTAAACACAGATGAATTTATATTAACTATCAATTACGACGGCCTGCGTACACAGAGCTATGGTGGCGCAACGTTCATGACCCACGCGCCTGTTGGCGGTTCAATGCCAGCCGGAGAATTTGGTATTGGCGGTGGCTGGGCTGGCTTAAGGACAACCAAAGCGTTAGTAGCTTTATTCCCAGGAGGAGCATCAAGCGCCGATCAACGCGCTCAGTTTTATACCAGCGGGCAAAATCTTGAAATTTCGGATATCAGCACCTTTACCGATGGATACGCTATTTCAAAATTCAAGAACGTAAAAATAGCCGATGGCAAACCCGGTTCAAGCCTCGATTATGCAGATATGGACCTTCCAATTTTTAGGCTTGCCGAGCAATACCTAATATATGCTGAGGCAACAACCCGGGGCGGCGTCGGCGGCGATATGAGCCTTGCTGTGAATTATATCAATAAGCTGCGCGAAAGAGCCTATGGTAATACAAGCGGCGATGTAACCAGCATCACAACAGACCAGATCCTTGACGAAAGAGGACGCGAGCTGTATTGGGAAGGCTTTCGCCGTACCGATTTAATCCGTTACAAAAAGTTTGTCGAGGATACTTACCTGTGGCCGTTTAAAGGGGGCGTTAAAGGAGGGAAAGGCGTTGAAAGCTACCGCACTATTTATCCGTTACCAACAAGTGATGTTGCTGCCAACCCTAACCTAAAACAAAACGCGGGCTATTAAAAAATATGCGGGAGGCGCAGAGAGTATCCACCCTCCCGTTAACGATATTTCAAATTCAATTTCAGAAAAAAACATGAAAAAATCATTTACGAAATTCCTGGCCCTGGGCGGTATTGCCGTGATGATGCTGGCATCCTGTAAAAAGGACGAAACAAAGGTCGTAGCCGATCCATCAAAAGCTAAAGGATCATTTAGCGCAAGTACAACAACACCTGCATTAAGTAAAGCGCACCTTGCTGATGTAGCTGTTACTTTCACTTTAAAATCGCCCGATTATGGATTCCAGTCGGCGGTTTCTAACAGCATTCAGTTTGGCACCAGTGATGATTTCACAACCGTTAAAGAGGTTTCAGTAGATTTAAAAGCTACATCGAAAGCCTTTAACGTGCTTGACTTTAATAACATTTTGTTGAGCATGAACCTGCCAACCGGGGTTTCAACAACTGTGAAAGTCCGCTTAAAAACCCAGTTTACCGGATCGGCGGTTGCACCAACCTATTCAAGTGTGGTTTCGCTCACAGTAACACCTTTCCCGTTAACATCATTTATTTATCTTGCTGGTGCTTATGAAGGCTGGGCTGTACCAAGCCCTAATGTTGACAGCCTGTTATCAGCAACAAGCAATGGCATTTACACAGGCATTATTAATTTCCCTGCCGGTAAACTTGACTTTAAAGTATTGCCAACCAATAAAAACTATGATGGAAACTATGGTTCGGACGGGCCGGGTAAAATAACCCAGGGCACCGGCAACCCGCCAAACATTACCGCACCTGCTGCTGGTTTAACCTGGGTTACTGTTGATATGAACGCCAAAACCATCAGCTTTGAACCAGTAAAATATTACTATAGCTTGATAGGCAATGCAACCCCTGGTGTAGCCTGGAATACAGATACAGATCTTAAATACGATAACGGCAACCAGGTTTGGCAAACTGATATTACACTCGTGGTAGGCGAGATGAAAGTACGCCGCAACCACGATTGGGGTACAAGCTACGGCCCGCCTAAAGTAGGGGCCGATGGTTCAACGTTAGCTTCATCTGATACAAATAATATCCCGGTTACAGCTGCTGGTACGTATCACTTTACCTTTGGCTTAAATGCAGCAGACAATACCAAGGCTACTTATACGCTGGTAAAAAAATAACAGAGTTGATTGATTTATATATGGCCCCGCACGATGAAAATCTGCGGGGCCTTCTTTTTGACCGTTGATCTTTGATGATTACGCTGATTTCGTTGATTGGATTTTGCTTATTGAACAGACCGTAGTAAAATCAACGAAATCATAAAAATCAGCTTTCAAAATCAACGGTCAAAAATCAGCGGTCAAAAAAAAACGATGAGATCATCCCCCATCGCTTTCTGTTTTATATTTTTTTCTATGAACTATGATCCATTAACCATGAACCAAGTTGAATTTACCGGTTCGCTATATCCACGTATTCTTTGCTGGTAGCACCAACATAGATCTGGCGTGGGCGGCCGATAGGCTCTTTGTTTTCTTTCATTTCTTTCCACTGGGCAATCCATCCCGGTAAACGGCCAAGGGCAAACAGCACGGTGAACATATCAGTTGGGAAACCTAACGCACGGTAAATAATACCTGAGTAAAAATCCACGTTAGGATAAAGCTTGCGTTCAACAAAATATGGATCTTTCAAGGCAACTTCTTCCAGTTTTTTAGCTATTTCCAATACCTCATCGTTGATACCCAGTTTTTCTAAAATATCGTCGCAGGCCTTTTTGATGATCCTTGCTCGCGGGTCAAAGTTTTTATAAACACGGTGACCAAAACCCATCAGGCGGAAAGGATCATTTTTATCTTTAGCCTTAGCGATCCATTTATCGGTATCGCCGCCATCTTCCTTGATCTTCTCAAGCATTTCAATTACAGCCTGGTTGGCGCCGCCATGTAAAGGGCCCCAAAGAGCAGAAATACCGGCAGACACCGAAGCATAAATATTTGAATCGGATGAACCTACAATACGAACAGTTGATGCAGAACAGTTTTGCTCATGATCGGCATGTAAGATCAGCAGCTTATTCATGGCATCCATCACAACCGGATCGATCTCTACCTCCTCAGTACGCTGACCAAAGGTCATGTGCAGGAAGTTGGTAACGTAATCGTATTTGTTTTGAGGATAGATAACCGGATGCCCTAATGATTTTTTATAGATCCAAGAAACCACGGTAGCCATCTTAGCAAGCATTTTGATAATGCTCTGATTAAGCTCTTCGGTAGTTTGTGATGGTTTTAATGATTCGGGATAAAAAGCCGATAATGCAGATACCAATGATGAAAGCTGCCCCATTGGGTGCGATTTTGACGGGAAGCCATCAAAAAACTTCTTCATATCCTCGTGCACCAAAGTATGGCGGCTTAACTCGTATTGGAATGCTTTTAGTTGATCGGCAGATGGCAATTCGCCATAGATCAGCAAATAAGCAACTTCAATAAATGATGATTTTTCGGCTAATTGCTCAATGGGATAACCGCGATATTTAAGGATTCCCTGCTCGCCATCTAAAAAAGTAATGGCGCTTTTGGTAGCGCCTGTATTTTTGTACCCGATATCAAGTGTTACATAACCAGTTTGATCGCGAAGCTTAGAAATATCGATTGCCTTTTCACCTTCAGTGCCCTCAATTACCGGGAGCTCAAATGTTTTATCACCAATTTTTAGTTGTGCTGTTTCCGCCATAGAAATTTGTATCTGCAACAAATGTAAATAAATCTGCGTATTAATAACCGCTAATATAATTTACTGTTTGTAAAAATTTTCGGGCAAATTTATTATTTTACAACCTGTATTTGTGCTTATAGACGTTAATAATTGATTAAAAAATTACTGCAATCCATGTCGTTAAAAGGTAACTCATTGGTAATGATCCAAAACGAAGCTACTGTTTACCGGCTCTTACTTATAGGTTTATTAATTGCCAGTCCCTCGTTACATTATCTTTGCTACAACAATTCGTACGATCCTTTTTGGTTAAGGGCTATAAACTGTTTTTTTTGCGCCATCACCTTATTTTTTTCTTTCATCAACAATAAAACTTCTTACAAGGCGGGGATATTTGCTACCATATTATCTTTCCTGGTAATAAACAATTGTATTTTACTTGGCAAAAACGGGTTTGAACATGTGTACCTGCTTAGCGCCATAACCATTTTTATTGCATTAACCCTTTTTTGCAAAAAAAGTAAGGAGTTCATCATTATCGGTGGGGCCAACCTTGTTGCTATTATAGTCGCCTACTTCACGGCGCCCAGGCTTGCTATTTCGCCTGCGGTGCTTATAGTACTTATCCTGGTATTTACATTAATAGCTTACGTTTCATTTTTGGTAGTGATGGCCTATCAATACCAACTAAAAAACGCTGTTGATAACGTGATGAAGCTTAACCAAAGCCTCATGGATAACGACGCCAAACTGCGGGAAAGTCGTAAGCACCTCAACGCGCTCATCAACTCGCTCAACGACATTATTTTTGAGTTTGATGAAAGTAAAACCTGTATTAACGTTTGGTTTAATGAACTGACCGAACGTATTGTTGATCCGCGGATTGCCATAGGTAAAACCCTTGACCTGGTGGTAGGCCCGCAAAAGGCCGAAAAATATGAAAAGGCCTTAAACTATGTAATAGAAAACCATAAACCTATATCTATTGAGTTTTTATCTGATTATGATAGCGGGCATTCGTTTACAGCCAACTTCACCCCTATATTTGATAAAACAACAGGCTACACAGGCAGGATATCAGCCTCGGTAGTGGATATAACCGAACAAAAGAAATACGAACGGGCCCTTAAAGAAAACGAAGGCCTGCTATTAGAAGCCCAGAACATCGCTAAAATTGGCAACTGGTGGTATGATCATGAAAGTAAGGAAACATTTTGGTCGGCCAACCTTAATGACCTGCTTGGGATTGAGCAGATGCCTGCCGACATGAGCCATTTTCAATATTACATAAGCCTGGTACATCCGGATGACAGGGACGCTGTTTTCGAATACCTTGCATCCATCCGTTCAACAACGCAAAACAAACTTGAGCATAAATTTATCACCCCGGCCGGTAACCTGAAGTACATCAGGATCCAACGCGGTGAAAAGAAATCACGATCAGACACCAGCACACGTACTTTTGGCATTATACAGGATATCACCGAAGCCCGCTTGGCCGATAAGGCAGCAAAGTTAAGCCAGCTTGAATTGATGGAAGCCCAGGCCATAGCTAAAATAGGCAACTGGAAATATGATGTGGCTACGGGTAACCTCAGCTGGTCGGACGAGTTGAACAACATTTATGAGCTTGGGATAAATACATCCTTGTACCGCAAAACATTCGTAAACCTGCTGCTTAAATACGTTCACCCTAATGATAGGGCCATCATCAGGAAGTTGCTGCAAAGCGACGCGAACACCATGGATTCATCGCACGAATATCGTATCATAACCCCTCATGGCAATTTAAAACACCTAAGCATCATAGCGGGTAAACGCCTGTATAATGAGGATGGCAGCGTACGCAAAATTATAGGTACCCTTCAGGATATAACCGAACGTAAGCAGGCTGAACTTGACTACAGGGGCGCCGAAAGCAAATACAAATCGGTACTGGAAAAAATAAACATGGTGGCCATTACCGTTGATGGTAATGGGTTGATCACCTTCTGTAATAAATATTTAGCTCAACTTATCGGCTACAAACAGCATGAACTGATAGGTATGAACTGGATGGATAACTTCATACCTGAAGACCTAAAGGATTTTTTAAAAGGCTGGTTTGCCAACAATGCTATTTTACCTCATTATATAAACCCTGTTGTTTGCCGTAATGGCGAGCAGCGCGTCATCAGTTGGCAAAACACTGTTTTTTATGACGAGCATGGTAATATTAAAGAAACGACCAGTATTGGCGAAGATATTACCGATCAGCAAAAGGCCCAGCAGGAACTGGTATGGGCTAAGGAATTGGCCGAAAAATCATCCAAATTCAAGTCGGAATTTTTATCTATCATGAGCCATGAGATCCGCACGCCAATGAACGCGGTTATCGGCACAACTAACCTGCTGCTTGACGAAAATCCGCGGCCCGAACAGCTGGAATACCTCAATACGCTCAAATTTTCGGGCGAAAACCTGCTGGCCATCATCAATGATATTTTAGATTATAATAAAATAGAAGCCGGTAAACTGGAACTAAACAATTCGAGGTTCAACATACACCAGCTGATCCGTAAAATAAAGCAATCCTTTGAACCGCGGGCTGCCGAAAAAGCATTAACGCTTGAATTGATAACTGACGATACTATTCCCGGAGATTTAATGGGCGATGCCATGCGCCTGAGCCAGGTGCTTAATAACCTGATAGGTAATGCCATTAAATTTACGCATACAGGCAAGGTTATTATCCGGCTGGATAGAGATGTACTGACTGAAAACACTGTCAATATCAAATTTGCAGTTACGGATACCGGCATCGGTATTTCGCCCGAAAGCTTCAACATCGTTTTTGATCCTTTTATGCAAGACCAGCAGGTGATCAATAATGACTACGGAGGCACCGGTTTAGGTCTGGCTATTACCAAAAGACTGATTGAACTGCATAATAGCACAATTGCAGTATCAAGCGAGCTTGGCAAAGGCACCACATTCTGTTTTACGATAAGCTTCCCTATTGCACCCGAGGTTAACGTTCCGAAGCCCGTTGCAGACGCCGTAAATATTACAGATAACAATCTGCAGGGCATGAACATTTTAATTGTGGACGATAACAAAATGAACCTGATGATAGCCGGCAAATTTTTAAAACGATGGAACGCGCAGGTTCAGGAAGCATTGAACGGGCAAATAGCCGTTGACCTTGTTAACCACAACGTTTATGACCTTATCATTATGGACCTGCAGATGCCCGTTATGGACGGATTTGAAGCAACGGCGGTCATCAAACTATTGCAGCCAGACCTGCCCATTATAGCCCTCACAGCAGATGCTATGCCCGAAACCTACGAAAAAGCCCTGGCAGCCGGCATGGTTGATTACCTCACCAAACCCTTTGTTCCAGAAATACTGTACAGCAAACTGGCAAAACATATCAGGCAATCAGCGTAGGAGGATTTCGGATATCGGATTTTCGATTTCGGATTTTTTATTGGGGATTTTGAACATCGAATTTCCCTTCGAAGCCTCTGACTTCGAAGGGACTATGCCTGGAGTTTGTAACTCCAGCCCTGCACGCTAAAATAAACCCAGGACACGATAATTTATGTATGTAGTTGCAAACTACATACATAAATTATCCGCAGACAAAGTCTACGGACAGCGAGGAATCGCCGAACTCCATCAAAATAAAAAAGCGACAGGCATTCCCTATCGCTTTAAATATCACGAAATCCTTAAATCATGAGAATCAAGGTTCAAAAAAAAGCGACAGGCATCCCCATCGCTTTTAAAATATCATAAAATCCCTGAATCATGAAAATCAGGGTTCAGTTTTTTTTAGTTGATCTGCTCCTTCACCGTTCCGCACTCTTTCATATGCTCCGGGAAATATGGATTTTCAATAGGCTTGGTTGAAGAAAGCCAGTACCCACCTTTTCCGCCATCGGCCATCGGACAAAAATCAACATAAATTGGTGCCGATTTAAATTTAGCTCCTTTTACCAAAGCGATCACGTCTTTGCTCAATACCAGGAACGATTCGCGCTGAGCTTTAATATCTGTCGCTTTACTTATCTGGTTTGCCACAGCAGCTGTTTCACTGCAACCTTTAATATCCGAAAGCTTGGATTCCAAAGCCGTGGCTGCGGTCTTAACGCCTGCCGCGTCCGATTTAATAAACTCATCTTTTAAAGCGATATAAGCCTTAAAAACATCACTGGTATTACTGGTATCTGCAACCTGTGCTTCTACAGGTTTAGCAGCGGCGGTTGTGTCTGCTTTGGCAGCTTCTTGCTGTTTTGCCGGCTGGTTGCAAGCGGTGGCGGCAATTACCGCTAAAAAACAAAATCCTTTAATTATTTTCATATTACAATTAGTTTGTGCGGATAGCTTCAACCGGATCCAGCCTTGAGGCCGAATACGCGGGAATGATCCCTGCTATTACCCCTATTATAATTGAATAGCTTAAGCCCCTTGAAATGTTAGCGGCATCAAGTATTACCTGTACATCTAAAGCCGCCTTTACAGCAAATGTGCCGAGATATACAAAAAGCAACCCGATGATCCCGCCCACGAAACAAAGCAGCACCGATTCAATTAAAAACTGCAATAATATGAAATAGTTTTTAGCACCTAATGATTTTTGTATCCCTATAATATTGGTACGTTCCTTAACCGAAACGAACATGATATTGGCGATGCCAAAACCACCAACCAGGATAGAGAATCCGCCGATAATGGCACCAGCAATATTAACCACTTTAAAAAGATCGTCCAGTTGCTGGGTGATCATGGTTGTGCGGTTTAAAGAAAAGTTATCATCAGCACCAGGTCTTAACCTCCTGATAGAACGCATGAGGCCTTTGATCTCACTTTCAACATCATCAGTTGGGATACCTTTTTTACCGCGCACAATAATTGAAGGTTGATACTTGGAGCTTTGTACATCTATCAAATTGTGAGCAAAATTAAGGGGCAGCAGTACTTCCTTATCTGTGGAGATACCCAGCATATCCTTACCTTGCTTTGAAAACACGCCAACAACGGTTACATAACGGCCCATTACTTTGATCTGCTTGCCAATAGCATCTCCATCGGGGAAAAGATTTTGAGCTATATCATAACCGATATTGGTTATTGGTGCACCCGTTTTTGATTCCATCTCGGTAAAATACCGGCCGCTTTCAAAATCAAAATTCCAGGTTTTGTCGTGATCTGCCGATGCAGCATCAACCTGGGCACCTTCAACTGTGTTGCTTTTATATTTTATGGTACGGTTATCAATATTTATTTCATACGATAAAGCTTCGGCTGTGGAAATACGGCGCGAGAGCTCATTAAAATCGCGAAGATCAGATTCGGGCCTTTGCAGGTATTTCCACCAGGGGAAATCACTTCCTCCTACCCAGGGCCACTTTTGCACGTAAATACTATTATTACCCAACTTATTAACACTGTTTTGCAGGTTATTACGCAGGGTATCAACTGCCGATTGCACAGCGATAATGGTAAAGATACCAATGGTTACTCCAAGCAATGATAGCAACGTACGTGTTTTGTTCTGGCGCAGGGCATCACCGGCAAACAAAAAACTCTCCCTTAAAAGTTTTAAAAAAAGCATATAACTTATTTTGATATTACTTGTTAATCAATACTTATTGCACGGTTAAAGCGTGGAGGTAATAGTAATATAACGGGCGTTTTTGTTGCTGATACGTTAAACCGCCTGTCAATATTTTTTTAGACAACAGCACATGATTTAAGTTACAGTATTTTTCAATTAATATAACGGTAGTGTAATTAAACTGCTTCTTAAAAAAATCTGTTAAATTAACAAAAAAATTCGTACATTTGCGCCCTTGAAAATTCATAAAAACAAGCATGAAATTATCTCAATTTAAATTCAACTTACCTGAATCCCTTATCGCCCATACACCCTCTGCCACCCGCGATGAATCACGTTTAATGGTTTTACACAAAGATTCGGGCAAAATTGAGCATAAAATATTTAAAGACGTGCTGGATTACTTCCAGGATAAGGACGTGATGATCCTTAATAATACTAAAGTTTTCCCTGCCCGTTTATATGGCAACAAAGAAAAAACCGGTGCTACTATCGAAGTATTTTTGCTGCGCGAACTGAATAAAGAACTGCGCTTATGGGATGTACTGGTTGATCCTGCCCGTAAAATACGCGTAGGTAATAAACTATATTTTGGCGACGACGATTTGCTGATTGCCGAAGTTGTTGACAACACCACTTCACGTGGCCGTACCATCCGCTTTTTGTTTGACGGTACCGACGAAGAGTTCCGTCGTAATGTTGAAATTTTGGGTGAAACACCACTGCCTAAATACATTAAACGTAAAGCTACCGCCGAAGATAAAGAGCGTTATCAAACCATTTTTGCTAAACACGAAGGTGCTGTTGCCGCCCCTACTGCCGGCTTACACTTTAGCCGCGAGCTGATGAAACGCCTTGAATTAAAAGGCGTTGATTTTGCCGAAGTTACCCTGCATGTTGGTTTAGGCACTTTCCGCCCGGTTGAGGTTGAGGATTTAACCAAGCACAAAATGGATTCGGAGCAATTCATTATTGAGCAAAGGCAAGCTGATATTGTAAACCGCGGCATTGAGCGCAAATCACGCATTTGCGCTGTTGGTACTACTTCAATGCGTACTATCGAATCGGCTGTATCTGCAAACAAAACATTGAAAGCAGCTAACGACTGGACCAGCAAGTTTATCTTCCCTCCATACGATTTCAGTATTGCCAATTCAATGATCACCAACTTCCATACACCTGAGTCAACCCTGTTGATGATGATTGCGGCTTTTGGCGGTTATGAAAACGTAATGAACGCATACGAAATAGCAGTAAAAGAAAAATACCGCTTTTACAGCTACGGCGACGCGATGCTGATCATCTAATTTTTATTTAGATTTCAGATATAAGATTTGAGATGTGAGACCATGGTTTCATATCTCATTTTTTTTGCAGGTAATTTTGTTGGATATTCGCCAACAGAAGCCATGACAACCTCTAATCTCCAATCTCTAACCACCAATCTCCCCCACTACGTTATTATAGTAGCCGGCGGTTCCGGTAGCCGGATGCAGTCGAGCTTGCCAAAACAGTTTTTACTGCTTAACGGCAAACCTGTACTCATGCATACCATCGCTGCATTTCAGCAGGCGCAAGCCAAACCAGGCATTATATTGGTTTTACCTGCCGCTTATCACGCCTACTGGCAACAGTTAGTACAAGAATATTCTTTTACCATCCCTCACCAGCTGGTTACCGGCGGAGAAACCCGGTTTCATTCGGTTAAGAACGGGCTTAACCTGATCACTGACACAGAAGCCCTGGTTGCCGTACAGGACGCCGTACGACCGCTTATTTCGCCTGATATTATCGATGAAGCTTACGAATGCGCCGCCGAACATGGAACGGCTGTAGTGGCCGTTAAAAGCCGCGATTCGATACGCCAGGTAAAAGAAAGCCGGTCGGTAAGCCTGATCAGGGATGAGATCTACCTGGTGCAAACCCCGCAAACATTTAAGGCCTCCCTGCTAAGGAAAGCTTATGAACAGCCCTTTGATACTAAATTTACAGATGATGCCAGTGTTGTTGAGCAATATGGCGCCGAAATAAAACTTACAGAAGGCGATCACAGCAATATCAAGATCACCTTTCCTGAAGATATTGCCATTGCCGAACTACTCTTAAGCAAAAAGCCACAACTATAACAGTTGCGGCTTTTTTGATTTGCAATACAAGGTTAAATTCTTTATGCCCTCCTGATCACGCCTAAAAGCAACGCTATAATAGCTATCACTAATAATACGTGAATTAAACCAGGTGCAGAGTATGCAAAAAATCCTATAGCCCATCCTATCACAAGGATAACAGCAATAATGTACAGTAAACCTCTCATTTTGTAATGTTTTAAGTTAAGTAAATGTGTAATCACCTATACTAAAATCATTCCAAAAAGTAGTGGTTAACAAAAAAACCCTTATTGCTAAGGGTTTCATTATCGTGTTTAGTACTCGTCTTCATTAAAGAAGAAGTCGTCTTTAGTCGGATAATCCGGCCAGATCTCTTCTATGTTTTCGTACGGTTCGCCATCGTCTTCAAGTGCCTGAAGGTTTTCGATAACCTCAACAGGAGCGCCTGAACGGATAGCATAATCAATTAATTCATCTTTTGTTGCGGGCCATGGTGCATCTTCCAGGTGCGATGCCAGTTCGAGTGTCCAATACATCGTTTTTATTTATATTTATAATTATCAGTAAAATTTACTTTTTCGCAAAAGTATAACATTTTCAAATTGAATATCAATATTTTTTTTCAATTTTTTAAACCCGTGGTATCCACTGATTTTCAGCTATTTTATTAGTATCAGCAATTTTGCGGGCCAAAGTGAACAGGTAATCACTCAACCTGTTCAGATAAATATTCACTTTTTCGTCAACTGTACTCTCTTCGGCAAGCTGAACGGTTATCCTTTCGGCACGGCGGCAAACACATCTTGCAATATGGCAAAATGAAATTGCATTATTCCCCCCCGGCAAAATAAAATGTTTAAGCGGGGGCAAACTTTCGTTCATGGTGTCCATTTCTGTTTCCAGCATTTCCACATCACTCATATGCAAATCCGGAATAACCATTTTTGATCGCTCCGGGTCGGCTGCCAGTGATGAGCCGATAGTAAATAACCTGTCCTGTATCTGCTTCAATACCTCCTTATCATGTGCATCAATATCCTGATCACGGATAAGCCCTATGTACGAGTTAAGTTCATCAACCGTACCATAGCTTTCAATGCGGATATGGTGCTTGGGCACACGGGTACCGCCAATTAATGAGGTAAACCCTTTATCGCCCGTTTTAGTATATATTTTCATACTTAATTTAACAATTCAACACAACAATCTGGTTACAAAAAAAGCTGATACTGATTACCAGGCAATTAAAACAAAGCCTGTCAAATCTTTTTTTCATGATTGGTGTTATTCCAAATCTATCACCTTATATTTTGTATTTCATAACACTTTAGCATATTTTTTGCCAATGAAGTGTAATTTTTAAAATGTTAGCTTAAACTTGTACCCGTAATATCATCAAACATAATAGCGCTTAACTCATGAAATCGATCATATTATCATCTAAACTCCTTTGCCTGTCATTTGTGATACTGCTTTCAACCGGCTTCAGCTGCGGTGGTAACAGTAAAAATAGCAGTGGCAGCGACAGCAACAAGGCGGTGGCAGATAAATCAGCCCCTCCCAAAGTAAGTATGGCCAGTTTATTAAGCGAAAAACAATTTAATGATCTTTTTCCGCAGCGCGATAAATTTTATACATATGCTGCCTTTATCAAGGCCGCCGATGAGCTGGGCATGATCACGGTAAAAGTAACCCGCCGGGCTACATCCGTTTACCAGTTGGTACGCACCGATAAAAAAACAGGCAAAAGCACCATTGTACGCCAGGATACCGACTGGAACGAACAATGGGCCAAAGCAAAACCTGATAGCACCTACACTATTGATTACGGCAACTTTTGCACCGAATACAGTGCTGATGTAAATAAAAAAGAGCTTGCTGCATTCTTTGCGCACATTGCCCATGAAACCCGCCATGGTGAAAATGCTACTTATACCGATGGCTTAATGTTTATCCACGAAAGCAATACCAGCTTGCCTTATGTTGCCGAAAATGATGAATACCCACCTGTTGCAGGCAAAAAATACTATGGCCGCGGCCCAATGCAACTTAGCTATAACGGAAACTATGGCTATGCCTCGGATTGTATTTTAGGCGATGATAAAATATTGCTCCAAAACCCCGAAATGGTAGAGACCGACCCGATTATTGCGTTTAAAACCGCTATTTATTTTTGGATGACACCCCAAACCCACAAACCATCGGCACATGATGTAATGACCGGCAAATGGCAGCCCAATGCCGAGGATAAAGCCGAAGGCCGTACGCCAGGTTTTGGTATGACCATTAATATTGTAAATGGCGAAGTTGAATGCAACAAGGGCGAAAACATGTATAACATGAACGACAGGATTGGCTTTTACCAGTTTTTCCTGAAAAAGCTGGGTGTTAACGATGCCAATTGTGCCTGTTCATGTGGTAAAATGAAGCCCTACCATTATTAATGGTAGCATTTTTGAATTTTAAGGCAAAAAAGTTATTATTGTATTAACATTTTATAACACTAAACTTTAAAATTTGGAATCCGCTATTGAAAACGCCGGCTTATTACCTCCGGTATCCGACCAGTTCGGTGATATCCTGGGCAATCTGAAAAGCAAATTCAGAATTGAGCAACCCGGACATATTGATTTTCATTTAGAGCAGTTTAGCATTTTCAAAGATTATCTGGATATCAGCGTAAAACAATCATACGCTATAAAAAACAAAAATAACGACAGCTACATGCTGTTTACTGAATGCCAGCCCAAGCATATCACTCATCATCATGGCAAAGCTGTAACAGGCCCACAGTATCAAACCTGGGCGCTGGCTTATTTAAAGCATGATTTTGGGCGGGTACTCATCAGGCGTGAAACACTTGTTGATAAGATCATTGAACTGATCCACCCGGTTGAGCTGGATTTTGCCGAAGACAAAGCCTTCAGCGATACTTTTTATATGCTGGTAAGCGATCGCCAAAAAGCAATTACCGGTGCCGACCGTAACTTCCGCAATGTGGTAATGGATATCAGGCTGGATGATTTTGTGATCGAAATTGTTGAGCATACCCTCGTGATAGGTAACACCCACCCTATTTCTGTTGAAAAGGCTTTGCACCTGGCCGAGTTTGTCTCGCGGTTATGTACTACCTGCGATTAGCATCCATGCTAATTTCACAAACCCGCTTTATTGATTATTACAGTTGTTTTTCAAACACAAGGTAGAGATCATTTTTACCAGCGCAGGTAAAACCCAATCTTTTTAAGGCATTTAAAGCCCTTATATTTTCGGCGTTTACTTCCGTGCGACATTTCCTGAACCCTTTCAATGCCAGGTCTTTTAAGGCAAATTCAACAAGCCGCCGGCCGTATCCCATCCGCTTTGTTGATGGATCGGTCAATACCATTGACACAAACCCAACTTTATTTACATGATCATTAGCGTAATAGGCCAAAAAACCGTGTAAAACATCCTGCTCCATAATAGTTATGATGCATGCTTTATCAATAAGCTTGTCTATATAACCCTCTAAATCGCCAACCTCAAACAACCCACTCTCATCATTAATCATCAGGTTCATTAAATCGTAAATCTTCGATTTAAGGTAAGAGCCTTGTTCAATCATAATCGGTTTAAAATTTCATTTATCGATCAAAACCATTTAAAATCGGCTATATCAGCTCAGGTAAGCGGCAAATAAAAAACGCGCGTTAATGCAACCCGAAGGTATACTAACCCGGTATCAAATAATGGTGATATAAAAGTGACTGATATTTAGATTACAAAACCAATTTATAGGTATGTTTTTAAACAAACAAGAAGAGTAAAATAATGGTAATTAGATTGTAAATCAACCCATAGCGAGTTCACAGTATTTGTAAAGAATTTGTTTCAATTGATAATAATTTCCAAGAGGTACTGGCGTGTCAGGGCCATGAGCTACTTATAACTCTCGGGCTTAAAAACCACTGTTCCATCCCGCTTAACCCGCCATGATGTTACCGGGTTCATATGGTACCCGCCTATATCTTTTCCGCGGGCATCAATCAATTGTTTCAGGGTTGGTTGGGTGTATCCTGTTTCGTCGGTGACACGGCTTAATATCTCCGTTTCCGAACCATCCCATTGCCACAGGTGGCGAAAATAAGTATGCGCTTTTTCCAATATAGGGCCTTGCAACCTCGCCTCGTTCCAGCTTTTACCGGCATCGGTACTTACTTCAACTTTCTCTACTTTCCCCCTGCCACTCCAGGCTATGCCGCGGATCTCGATCCAGCCACGTTCAACTTTTTGCGGGAAGGACGGGTAGGTAATGATAGACCGGGCATCCATCTCAAAACTAAACATCCTGATCTTATCCTTAACCGGATAAGTGTATTTCGAAGTTTCTTCGCGGGTAAAATATGGCGCGTCAGAAATCTCTATGCGTCTTATCCATTTTACATTGGTATTACCCTCCCATCCGGGCAGCAGTAAACGGGCAGGATAACCCTGCTCCGGGCGGATAGCCTCGCCGTTTTGAGCATATACGATCATGGCATCGTCCCAGGCTTTGTGTATAGGGATACTCCGGGTAAGTACCGCGGCATCTCCCCCTTCGGCTAAAAACCAGGTTGCTTTGGGGTCAACGCCAAGCTCCCGGAACAAGGTTGAAAGCATCACGCCTGTCCACTCGCTCTGGCTGGTTAGGCCAAGAATTTCCTGCGCAGTCATTTCCTCTTTACCTGTACGAAAGTTGCCGGCACATTCTATAAAGCAAGTGCGGGTTACCGAGGGGAAACGCTTAAGATCATGCAGGCTAAACTTCATTGGGCGCTCAACCATACCATGGATCAGGAGCTCATATTTGTTTGGATCGATAGTTGGGACCCCAGCGTGGTGCCGTTCAAAATGTAAGTCAGAGGGAGTAATGGTACTATACAGGTCCTGTAAAGGTGTCCGGGATGAGATATCCGAGGGTTTCTTAACCGGGTTTTCAAACAGCGACCGTTTCCCCAGCGTACCCGGCAGCGGGCCGGGTTGTTTAGTTGGATCAGGAACAAGCGGCACGCCCACCTGCACATATTTGGCAAATGACGATGTTACAGGGATTATAGCCGCAGCCAAGGCTCCGCCCAATAAAGTGCGGCGGCTGATCTTTCTTTGGGTAATTTTAACCGGTTTATCCTGTTGCTGTTCCATATTATTTTACTTCCGGCCCTCCTTTACGGTCATCAACAATAAATAGCTTTTGAGCCGGCATTACCACTTTGGGCAGCGTTTGTGCATTCATAACCTCCCCGGATTTAATCACTTTATTGGCACTCAGTAACCAGGCCGATAAACTGTAAACCTCATCATTGGTTAATGAGCCGGGCGCGTTGTAAGGCATAGCCCGGTGGATATAATCAAATAAAGTGGTGGCGTAGGGCCAGTAATTGCCTATGGTTTTAGCTTTGCTTTTCCCGGTAACCAATGGCGGCCCCGGCAGTTTAACACCTTTTATCTCTTTACCATCGGCGCCGTGGCACGATGCGCATTTATTTGTATAGATCACCTCGCCCAATTCGGCATTGCCGCTTCCGGCAGGTAAACCTTTACCATCGGGCCGTACATCAATATCGAGGGCGGCAATCTCTTCTTTTGTAGCTGTTTTTCCGTATCCAAAGCTTTGGGGCCATTTTTCCCGGCCCGACAAAAAAGCAGGCCAAAGCCAAATCATCACCCCAATAATGATGATCCCCGCAAAAATGAGGACATGGCTCCGCCTTACTTTGAATTTTTTGAACATGGCAACAACCTGTTAAAACAATATGAACGCTATAGCGAGCGTAATGAAAATATTGAAAGTTTGTGCTATCAGGAATGCGTACAACGGCTTCTTACTGTTTTCGTTAAACAAGTCGGCAAAATTGGTTTCCAATCCTATACTGGTAAAAGCCAGCGCAAACCAAAGTCCCTGCAAATTTTTCAGGCTATCCTTAACTGTTGCAGCTGCCGTCGGCGAAAGGAAGAACGAGAATAACAATGAAGCTCCTATAAAACCTAATACAAATTTGGGGAACCGATCCCAGATCACTTTAAGCGTTGGTTTGGTATCTTTATCTTTTGCCGATGGGTGTTGAGTATAAGTCCAGTAAATGGAGATAGCGAAGGCAGCTAAACCAAGCAGTACGTTTTGCGAAAATTTAACGATGGTACTGATCTTCAGGGCAACTTCACCTACTAATGATCCGGAT
>NZ_DASVOB010000087.1:0-13133 GCF_036383575.1 Mucilaginibacter sp. | reverse complement strand
GAAGATGGCCCGATTTGGATCATTAAAGGCATTGAAAATCAATTGCCGTTTTTATTTTTTGAAGAACGTATAGCTACCCCATAATGAAACTAAAGCTTTTTTTACTTTTTATCGGCCTTGCATTCAGCGCCGGTGTATCGGCTCAACAGGGCTTCCCGTTTGATAATGAGATCAGGGCGTTTAAACACCAGGATAGCCTGAGCTTTCCGAAACAGGGCGGTATCTTGTTTATTGGGAGCTCATCTATCCGCAAGTGGACTGATCTGGAACAACGTTATGCAGGTAAGCCTATTATCAGGAGGGGAGTAGGCGGCTGCGAGTTATGGCAGGTAGCGGACTATTACACGCCCTATATCCTGTTTCCGTACAAATCACGAAAAATTTTTATTTATGCGGGCGAAAATGATATTGCTGCCGGTAAATCTGCCCAGGCCGTTGCTGCTTCATTTGCAAAACTCTGGGAATTGATCCGTCAGAAATTACCAAATGCCGAGGTGTATTTTATGTCGATAAAACCAAGCCCGGTGCGCGCTAAATATTACGATGTTGTTTATGCAGCTAACGAGTTGGTGAAAAGTTACCTGAAAGGAAAACCTAAAAGTTATTATGTTGACTTAGTGCCGTCTATTTATAAGCCAGGCACTACCCAGCCCGATTCAAGCTTATTTAATGATGATTACCTGCACTTAAACAGCAAAGGCTATGACAAATGGCAAAAGGTGCTGGATCCGTTGGTGAAATAAAATAAAAAAGGCCCCGCACCAACGGGGCCTTTACCTACTTACATATTAAACACTAAACTAAAACTTACTTATTTAAAAACGCTGTACACGTTTGTGATTTTCCAGCCGCTGCCGGTATTGGTAACAGTTACATAGTTGCTGCGGGTAAAGCTGCTGTATTTCATATCAACTTTTACTACAGCCAGGTCATTGTTGCTTTCAACTATTGAAGTGCTGGTAACGCAATCCTGCTCGGTATTTTTGTTGGCTTTTAATAAGTCAACTACTTCGGTTTTGCTAAAACTTAATACTTTAGTGCCGCGCAGCATGCTGAATTTTGCCGATTGATCCACCACTTCGCTGAAGCCTTGTATTTTGCCGCGGGTCATGGCATCTATATAAGTGTTGATGGCGTAGTTTTTGGTTAAATTATCGCCTTCTATTTTATTTGTAGCTTTTGCTGCAGTGCCTACTACTAATAAGGCTAAGCCAAGCATGATTGATTTTAAGGTTTTCATATTGTTGTTGTTTTTAAGGTTTTTAAATTCTAAATTGTTTTTATACTCATAAGACATCGCTACTATGCGTTACGTTACAGCGTATACAACTAAATATGACGATTTAACAAACATTTAACATTTTCGCATATTTTTTAGGAATGATGATGACAATATGCCGCTAAATAATACTTATGGTTGATTTTAATACCATTATTTTACAATTTGCCGAACAGGGCGAAAAAACCGGGTGGACATACATTGAAATTCCGGCAGATATTGCACAGGAAATGAAGCCCGGAAATAAAAAATCATTCCGGGTGAAAGGTAAGCTTGATGAATTTGAGGTACGCGGAATGGCATTAATGCCCATGGGTGAAGGCAATTTTATCATGGCCTTGCGCCGGGAGGTTTGCAAAGCTATCCATAAGCATCGGGGTGCTATGCTCCGGGTGCGCCTTGAGCCTGATGATGATTTTAAGTATATCATTCCCGATGATTTACAGGAGTGTTTAGAATATGAGCCCGAAGGCGGCGAGTTTTTTAATAGTCTTGCCGAAAGTCACCGTGGATATTTTATAAAATGGATTGACAGCGCCAAAACGGAAGCTACACGCGCCAACCGGATAGCGAGCACGGTTAACGCCATGGTACGCCGTATGGATTATGGGCAGATGTTAAGGGCGCAAAAAAAGGCAAGGGAGTAATAAATGACGCAAACTATGAGTATTCCTCCATTTAAACTTAACGGCCGTATCTGGTTAGAAATAGACGAAGAAAAAGTACTTGGCCATGGCCGGGTTGAACTGCTTGAGCGAATCCATGAGTCTGGCTCTATCAGGCAGGCTGCACTGCAAATGAAAATGTCATACAAACAAGCCTGGGACCTGGTTAATCACATTAACAATGGCTTCAAGCAACCGCTCGTAATCTCGAAACGAGGAGGGAAGGGAGGCGGAATAGCTTTGCTTACGCCTTTTGGACAAGAAGTTATCGGGGAGTTTAAGGAATTGCAACAAAAATTCTTTCGTTTTCTGGACGAAAACGGGAAAAAGTAAAAGTTTTATTGCTTTTATAGGCAAAAATTTCAGGATTGACATGGATGTCTGGATAATTTATCGAATCTATTCTGCATTTTTGCGTTATACTTTTCAAAACATAACGAAAATCACTGTATGAGAAAACAATTACCTATTTTAACTCTGTTTTTTATTGCTGTAATTATGTTTTGCCATAGCGATGCTATTGGGCAAACAGCGGATACAAGTAAAAGCGTATTCAACCTTGGTCAGGTAAATATTATCGGCATAAAGGATAGTGTACGGTCAAGCAAGCTGAATATTCATACCATTAATTTGTATAACCGTTACGATGTTTCACACGCGTTGAACCTGTTGCCGGGTGTTATACTTACCGCGGTAGGTCCGAGAAACGAATCGGCTATTAATGTGCGTGGTTTTGATATCAGGCAGGTACCGGTTTATTTGGATGGCGTTCCGCTTTATGTGCCTTACGATGGTTATGTGGACCTGGCCCGGTACAACACTTTTAATTTGTCTGAAATCATTGTATCTAAAGGATATTCATCCGTACTCTTCGGCCCTAATGCCGAAGGCGGCGCTATCAACCTCATCAGCCGTAAACCAGCTAAGCCATTTGAATTGGATGCTGTGGCCGGTTACCTGAGCGGCGGCTATAGGTTAAATACTAACATCGGCGGCACATTTGGTAAGTTTTATTACCAGGTATCGGCTTCTCAATTAAAGCGCGACTACTTTCCGTTATCTTCAAAATTTACGCCTGTTAAAAACGAAGACGGTGGCCATCGCGATAATTCATACAGTAACGATGTAGACGTAAGCGGTAAAATTGGCTTCACCCCAACAGCATCCCAGGAATATGCCGTTGGTTATACTTATCACCATGGCACCAAAGGCACTCCTGTTTATGCTGGCGATGATACTCAGAACTCTTTATTCAAGAATCCACGTTACTGGAAATGGCCAAACTGGGATACCCGTGGTTTATATTTATTGAGCAACAATAAACTCAACAACACAAACGTGATTAAAACCCGCTGGTATTATGATCAGTTTAAAAACGAGATAGACAGCTACGATAACGCGTCATACAATACCATCACCAAGCCTTATGCCTTCAGAAGTATTTATGACGATTATACCCTTGGTGGTAACGTAACTTTTGAAAACACCGATCTGAAAAATAACAACTTCAGCGTAGCGGCTCATTTTAAACAAGATGTTCACCGCGAACATAACGTTGGTGAACCTACACGCCGTGATGCCGATAACAACTTTTATATAGGCGCCGAAGATACTTATCATATCACATCAGCTTTGAAAGTAAACGCGGGTGTGGCTTATAACGATAGGCGTAGCACCCAGGCCCAGCAATACACTAATAATACTATCAGCGATTTGCCTGCCAACAGTAATGGTGCCTGGAACGTACAGGGCTTAATTCAGTATGATATTAATAATTTTAATTCATTAAGCTTTTCGGTGGCGCGTAAAACCAGGTTTGCAACTATTAAAGACCGTTACTCTTACAAATTTGGTACCGCCATCCCTAACCCGGATCTGAAAGCTGAAGACGCGTTAAACTACGACCTAACTTATCACCTGCTTATTAATGACAAACTATCGCTACAGTCATCAAGTTTCTATAGCCAGATCAATAACAGTATTCAAACTGTAAATAATGTCGCTGTTGATCCGGTAACCAAAACCAACCAATCGCAGGTACAAAATGTTGGTCGTGCCCGATATTATGGGGGGGAACTCGCTATTGGTTATCTAATCTCCTCACAATTTAGAGTAGATGCAAATTACACGCAGATTATACGCGATAATTTATCAAATCCGCAGATCCGTTTTACTGATGTGCCAAAATATAAAGTTTTCGCTTCGTTGCAATATTCGCCGCTTGCTAAATTGTATTTCCTGGCATCCGAAGAGTATAATTCAAAAAGGTATAGCACCAGTTATGGCACAACATCAGGAGCCTTTTACTTAACAAACGTAAAAGCTCATATTACATTGGTTAAAGGCTTTGCTATTGAAGGCGGCGTTAACAACCTTTTCGACAGGAATTACACACTGGTTGAAGGCTATCCGGAAATGGGCAGAAATTACTTTGCCAACGTGATTTTTAACTACTAATTTTAAACAATAGTAACATTAAAATCAGCGTCATTGCGAGGAACGAAGCAATCCCCGATTAGCAGAGCCGCTCTGTATAGTTCGCGATTGCTTCGTTCCTCGCAATGACGGTTTGTAAGAATCAACGTGAAGGATAACCGACAGGCAAAATATAAATTACCACTTTCTCTGCGCAAGGGCAAGGCCTGGCTTATACTATGCCTTTTGCTTGTTGTTGCCGGTTTAACAGCTTATACAGGTACAGGCCCAGTAGTACCCATGGGCGATTATGTATTTAGTTACCCTGCTAATTTTGGTAACCGGATCAATGTGCCTGCCAACAACCCTACCACCCAACAGGGTGTTTATTTGGGGCGATTGCTTTTTTACGAGCCGAAACTATCTTCAACCAATACTATATCATGCGGCAGCTGTCATCAGCAATCAAAAGCATTTACTGACGGTAAGGCATTAAGCGTAGGTGTTAATAATGGATTGGCCACGCGTAGTTCCATGTCGCTGGCTAACCTGCTGTGGGCACGCAAATTCTTTTGGGATGGCCGTGCCGTAGGGCTTGAAGAGCAGGCTGCTTTCCCGCTGACCAATCCGCATGAAATGGGGCAGGCTATATCGGTCTCGGTACAAAAGCTAAGCAACACTAAGTTGTATCCCGGTCTGTTTAAAATTGTTTACGGCGATAGCATAATAACCGGCGACCGGATAGTAAAGACAATTGCACAATTTGAACGGACGCTAATCTCTGCCAATTCGCGCTATGACCAATACCTGCGTAATGCTTATCAGCCTACCGAAGATGAACTGAAAGGAATGGAACTTTTTAACCGTGCCCCTGATCCGGAAAAAGGGATCCGCGGGGCTAATTGCACTCATTGCCATGGCGGACCTAAAACCTACCTGGAACTTTTTCACAACAACGGCTTGGATAGTATTTCAAAAGATGAAGGCATGGCCGCGTTTACTGGCTTGGTTACCGATAGGGGCCGCTTTAAAGTGCCAACCCTGCGTAACATAGCTTTAACTGCGCCGTACATGCACGATGGTCGTTTCAAAACTCTCGACGAGGTTGTTGAGCATTACAGCGAACATATTAAACAATCGGTATCGTTAAGTGCTTTTTTGCAGGGCGAATCAAACGAAGTGAGCGGCAAGTCATTAAAGTTATTACCCAAAGAAAAAAAACAACTGATAGCCTTTCTGAATATGCTCACCGATTCTACCTTTATAACCGATAAGCGCTTTGCAGATCCACATCAATCAACAAAAAGTTAAATATCATACCATGAAAAAATACGCCATTATACTGCTGTTGCTGATAGCGGGCTTAGCAACCCAGGCCCAAACAAAGGAAGCAGTAGTAAAAGTAACCGGAGAGGTAACCACCCCGCTCACCATCGGCAGTGTCGACCTGCAACAATACAAGCAAACCACTGTTACCCGTAAAGACAGGGACGGGAAAGATCATACCTATTCGGGTGTGATAGTATCTGAGATCCTGGCAAAAGCAGGTGTTACTTTAGGCCCCGAACTACGAGGCGAAAACCTTGCTAAATTTCTTTTGGTGGAAGCCAGCGATGGTTACCAGGTGCTTTTCGCCCTTGCCGAACTGGATAAAGGTTTTACAGATCGTACCATTATCCTCGCTGATAAAATTGATGGTCAACCCTTAGCCCCTGCAGATGGCCCGTTCCGCATTATTGTTCAGGATGAAAAGAAGCCTGCACGCTGTATAAAACAGGTTACAGTGATGAAAGTGATGTTTGCGAAGTAGGGTAGGTGATATTTAGTTTGAAATACTATCTTAGAAGCTGTTTAAATACGTCATTGCGAGGTACGAAGCAATAGCGAACAATACAGAGCGGATCTGCTAATCGGGGATTATTAATAATTATAATTTGATTTTATAGGTATTAATGAGCTCCCTCTGGTCGGTTGTCTTCGTCCCTCGCAATGGCGCTTTTTTATCTAAATAGCTTAATTAATTTAAACCTTTCATGATCTCATACAGCCAGGCCGTAGAGCAATTTGAAGAAGAAAAGCCGAAAATATATACTCTTAATTCAATCAGGATAGCAACGTTTTTATGCGGCCCCTTAGCTGCTGGTTATTTGGTATCACAAAACTACAAAGCTTTCGATCAGCGCGAAAAGGTAACCATAACCTGGATAATTTCTGTTCTTGCTTTGCTTGTAATTATTGGGCTGGCCGCTGTTACTTCAAGTATTGAGCGTTTTCCCAAATTTGTATTTCCATTAGCTTATGCCTGGGGCACTTTCCTGCTTGTGCAAAAGTTTCAGGGCGAACAAATGAAGTCGCATTTTGCAGTGGGTGGTAAAACTTTTACTATCTGGCGTGCATTGCTCGCCGGGTTAATTTGTTTAGTGGTAACCCTCGCAGTGATATTTGTTATTCTTTTAATGATACCAGGTGCTCTTGAAGAATAAAACGTTGCAGCACCAGAGGTGCTAAAGGTTTGTAGAAATGAAATAAACAAACCCTGTAGTGTGCCAGAGGTACACAACTTCGACGCCCCGCATCTCTGGCACAAATAATTTATTCCACCTCTTCCATCAAAGTGTTAAACATCACAAACTTTTCGTTGAATTTCTCCTGGTGGGTAGCCTGGAATTTGTGCAGGTGGTTCATATAAAACTGCTGAAAATGGTCAATGCTATCAGCATTGTATTGAATGCAATAGGTAACCCCCTCGTTAGGTGAATCAATAACAGTTAAGATCCGGTATGAGCTGAAAAGCCCGGTAGCCATTATCGCCGGGATATGAATGGTTTTAATATAGTTAAGCCATTCTTCGTGAATGGATTCTTCAAGTATTATGGTGTCGTTGTATACAATCATGCTGTAAAATTAGTTATTTAAGTTGATTGAGAGAGTAGTTGATTAGGTGAATGGTTGGCTAACTCAGAGCAATTTAGACAACCACTCACCACTCAACCTAATCAACCATTCACCGAACCTAAGACGCATCCGGTTTATCGCCCCTTAATAATCTGAAACGTTTGCGGGCTTCGTTGATCCAGAGGCTGCCGGGGTAATCAGTTATAATTTTTTGGTAATAGGTTTGAGCTATGGTTTTATCGTTCAGCCTGTTTTCGTAAATATCGCCTAACATAAATACGGCGTCATCTGCCCACAGGTCGGCAGGGTGTTGTTCAAGAATCTTCTTCAATAATGGCACTGCGCCTGCATAATCCTTTTGTTGGATCAGGATTCGCGATTTCGACATCATGATATCGTCCTCTAAACTATTATTCGGGAACTTTTTACCAATGCTGTCCAATATTGTTACTGCTTTCTCAGGGTTTTGAGCAAAGATCTGCAGATCGGCGCGGGCATACATTTTAAGCGCTGCGCCACTGCTATCGGCAGCAAGATTGTCCTGGATCAGTAACAGCAGGTTAAGTGCATCGTTTGCTATTAACTGCGACGTGGCAACCTTCAGTACATCCAATTGCCCTTTTGCCCAGGTAAAATCGCCGGTGTAATAGGCCATTTTCGCATTTCGGAATACGGCATCCTGACCAATAGCGGTACCGGGGAAATCCTTTTCAACCTGGCTGTAAAGCAGGGTAGCTTCCCATGGCTGGTTATTGAGCAGGTAAATATCTCCTAAATCAAGCTTGCAATCGGCAAGCAGGGCAGGCCTGATATCGCTAAGCTTCGTAGCTTCTTCCAGCAGTTTTTGTGCATCCTTTAGTTTGTGCAGTTTAAAGGCTTGGAGGTTGGCCAGTTTTTGCATGGCAAATGCCGTACTGCTGTTGCGGCCAAACTCAGTAAGCAGGTCGTTATAATCCTTTTCAAGTCCAAGCAGATCTTCCGGCAGGTATTTGCCCGATGTTACTTTAAGGTTCTTGGTATTGATAAGCTCAATCTTTGAGGGGATGTACAGCGGAGTAGTTTTTCCTTTGCTGATGATATACTCATATCCGCGGATGGCTTCATCATAAGCTTCGTTGGTGATGAAGGTACGGCACAGGTCATAAATGCTGTTGCCATCGTCATTTTGCCGGCGACTCAAGGCCAGCGCCTGGTTAAGGGCCAGGTCAAATTCCTTTTGTTGAAGGTATTGCCAGGTAAGCAGGTCGGCGTAAATGGTTTGCTGCGGATCTTTTTGAATACGTCTCAGTAATGCCGTTTTAAGCATGTCATAATCAGCGCTGCCTTCGTACACATTTGAAAAAGCGTTTTCTGCCTGGTTTATGAAGTTGGGGTTTTGAGGTAAAAAATTCAGGTATTCTTCGGTGAGCGATATTTTATCGCGCTTAAAACGATAGAGGTTGATAAGTTCATAGGTAAACATATTATCGTTTTTCAAAAGCTTACGCCCCTGCTGAAAAATCTTGATAGCGTAATCAATATTGGCGCTTTGGTAAAATTGTGATGCTAAGGCTGATATCTCGCCCTGATCGGCGGGGAGGCTTTTGATCAGGTCATCATAAATAGCGTCAGCCTTGCCCATATTGCCCTGCTGGGTGTAAATATTGCCAAGCATGATAGCATACTGGTGGTCATCAGCATGGCGGCGGATCAGCTTTTTGGTGATGCTTTCGGCCTCGTCAAATTTCTTAAGATTGAGCAGCGTATTTACATACACGCTGTAATAATTTTCGTTGTTTTGCTTGTATAGTTTTTGGTAAATTTCGAGCGCTTTTTGCGGTTCGCCGTTAGCATTGTATTGCTTGGCCAGCAGCAGGTCATTGTCCTGCGCAAGCAGCCGGGTGCTAAAGCAAAAAGCAAGAATAATAACAATATATAAAGCCCTCATCTGTTCAAAAATAATCAATTAATAGGATTGATTAAGCCGGTTTGCCGTATTATTTATATAACGGCATATAAGGGTAAAATTGTAGTGACATCTTGATAACATCGAACTTATTTATCTAATTTGACTCCATATAATAAAATAGGGTATTTGTAGCTATGCTTAGCCGGGTCAGATTTTTTCTTGTTGTAAGTTGCATCATCGCTTTCTTTTCCTGCAATAGGAACAAAGTAAGGCAAATACCTATTATTGACTTTTTTAAAACACCCGAAAGGAGTTTCTACCGCATCTCTCCCGATGGTAAATATGTGTCATACCTTAAGCCGTTTAAGGATAAACAGAATATTTTTATACAATCATTGGCTGATGGTAAGGAGCGGATGGTTACCCAATTTGAGGATTATTCTATCCGTGGCGATTATTTCTGGACTTTTAATAATCAGCTTGTTTTTTCGCAGGATCTTATAGCTACTGATTCGGTTAAGATGTATGCCTTTGATGTAGCTACCGATAAAAGCCGGATCATATTATCGCTCGGTAATGTAAGGGTAGGTTTGGTTAACCGGAACCGTCAACAACCTGATATCATCACTATTAAAACCAACGAGCGCGATCCCGGTAATTTTGATGTTTATCGCCTTAACGTAAAAACAGGCGAAATGAACACTTACCTGCTTAACCCCGGGAATATTACCGAGTGGTTTGCAGATCCTGATGGGAAGATCAGGTTGGAAAGAGCATCTGACGGGGTTAATGAAACCATTTTATTTCGCCCGGATGAGGATAAACCTTTTAAAGCCATTATTGAGAATAATTTTAAAAATGCAGTAAAGCCTATAGCTTTTACCGGTGTTAAAAATTATTTCTATGCGCTTTCAAACGTAAACCGCGACAAGATGGCCCTGGTTGAGATCAATGCCGAAGATGGTAAAGAAGAGCGGACAATTTTTAGCTGTAGCAAAGCAGATATCACCAGTTTTGAATACTCTAAAAATAAGCACCGTATAGAGTTTACCGGCTGGGATGAGGCTACACCACGCAAGCATTTTCTTGCACCTGATGTTGAGCAAATGTACCACACCATTCAGCAGCAGCTTAAGGGTAATGAGGTCAGGGTGGTTGACCGTGATAGCTCGGAAAATAAGTTTATACTGAATACCTATACCGACCGTAACCCCGGCTCGTATTATCTTTTTGAAAAAAGCAGTGGTAAGTTAACCAAGCTAAGTGACATAAACTCCAGCCTGGTACCGGCCGAACTATGTGCTATGAAGCCGATATCATACCATGCACGCGATGGTTTGCTGATCAATGGTTATTTAACCCTGCCCCTGGGCGATAAGAAAGATAATTACCCGGTAGTAGTTATGCCGCATGATGGGCCCTGGGGGCGCGATACCTGGGGATATGATGACCAGGTGCAGTTTTTAGCTAACAGGGGGTATGCGGTTTTCCAGGTTAATTACCGTGGCTCAACTGGGTATGGTAAAGCTTTTCGGAGTGCAGGATATAAGCAGGTAGGCGGCAAAATTCAGGATGATATTACTGATGGGGTACACTGGCTTATTGATACCAAAGTAGCCAACCCTAAAAAGATAGCCATATTTGGCGGCCGTTTTGGGGGCTTTTCGGCGCTTTACGGCGTGTCGTTCCATCCTGAACTATACAGTTGCGCTGTGGTTCAATATGGGCTTATCAACTTTTTTACCTATATCAAAGATGCACCGCCATTTGTTAAACCGTATCTAAAAATGACCTATGAGATGGTTGGCAACCCCGAAACAGATGCCGACCAGCTGCGGGCAATTTCTCCGGTTTTTCATACCGATAAAATAAAAGTACCTTTAATCATATTCCAGGGTGCTAAAGATCAGCGGGCCAATATCAGCGAGCTTAACCAGTTTGTGCGTGAATTGCGCAAGCGGAACGTTGATGTGAAATACTTTTTGAAACCCAATGAACGTGCATATTTCAGGAGCGAGCATAACCGTATGGAAATGTATGCCGAAATAGAGAAGTTTTTGGATAAGAATATGCGGGTTAAACCATAAGCCGACATGGCAGTACAGAAAAACGCCTACCGGCAAAATTTCACGTTGATCACCATATTCCTGGTGTTCATATCCATAACTTTTGTGGTAGCCTTGTTTATATCTTATAACCTCACCGCCAAGTATGTTGAAAACGAGTTTGCCTCAAAAAAAATAGAGGTGCTGGAACAAACCATCAAACCCTATAACGAGTTTTTTCAGAATAAGATCCCCGAAATAACCTCATACCAGGGCTTTCTTGATTCGGCGTCGGCAGGTAAATATGCGGCATCGGTTTTTCATGACTATGGCTTTGTGCGCCGGGTTATCTTTTATGACGCCCTCATTGGCGGCACAACCAGTATGACCGTGCGCAAAAATAATTTGAGCATTGCGGCTAAAGCGGTTTATCAGTATTGGCATGTTAACAATAAGGTTTATGGGGCTGAGCAGCGAAGAACCGTCAATGAGGATGATTTCAGGGAGATGGCCATTAAGTTGAGTAATTACGTGGCTTTTTCGGATACATCGCGGGTATCAAGCCAGGATGAACTTTTTAAAGCTTTTTGGGATGTAAAGCCCGACAAGATAAGTTATACCAACATCCTGCGCCGCGAGGATGTACGTATCTATCGCGATTTGCAGGTATTGGGGAATAAAAGAGGGGCATCATACAAACAAAATATGATGACCTTTTACCTCGACCCATACCTGATGAAGGTGAAAAATACGCACCCCGAACTTTATGAAAATGTTTCGATCACTCCTGTTGTTTATGACCCTATAGATAGCGAGGGCGATAAATTGATCACGGAAGTATCATTCCCGGGGGCTTTTTCTGATTATAAGCTGTTCTTTAGTTCGGCACAGGGATATTTAACTGCCGAGATCAACCGCCGCTTTATGCCCATCGGTGCTATCGTGTTGTTGATGACCCTGTTTTTAATGCTGATAGGCTGGCTTATTTACCGCAACCTCAACGTGAACATGAAACTGTTTAAGCTTCAGTATGATTTTATCAACAACTTTACCCATGAGTTTAAAACACCGGTAAGCGTAATTAAAATAGCCGGTTCAAATCTACGAAGCGATGGTGAGCTTACCGAAAGGCAACGCCGACATTACGGTAAGATCCTGGATGAAGAGGCTGATAAACTGAATGAGTTGATGAACAAGCTGCTTTCATTCACCCAGATCGAAAATAAATCTATTACTTTAAAACAGGAAGAAATTGACATAGAAGCTTTTATTGGCAGGTATATTGAAACCTTTAAAATAAAGTATACCGATTTTAATCTTAAATTTAAAATCAATGGGGTTGAAACTTTTTACACCGATCCGGTATTATTAGGGAGTGTTTTCCAGAATCTTATTGAAAATGCATACAAATACTCGCACCCCCAGCAAAAGGAGCTGTTTATCAATATTTCGCAGGAAAGACGCAACATTGTGTTTTCATTTGCTGATAAGGGGATAGGGATACCAAAAAATGAACTGAATAACGTTTTTAAAAAGTTTTACAGGATAGAAAATCAATACAATCAAAACGGGAGCGTTGGCCTTGGTTTGGCATTTTGTAAAGAACTGGTTAATTTTATGAACGGCGAGATAGCCGTTTACAGCAAGGTTAACGAAGGTTCGGAATTTATAGTTACGCTTCCATACGAAAATTAAGATATGAACAAAGAAATTAAAATTGCGCTGGTTGAAGATGACGAAAACCTGCGTTTCCTGGTTGCAGAGCGTTTGCAGTCAGAAGGTTATAAGGTACTGGAAGCCGGCAACGGTAACGATGCTGAAGCCATGATTCTGGCCGAACAGCCTGATATTGTACTGTTAGACTGGATGCTGCCCGGCAAACCGGGCTCGGAGGTTTGCGGTAAGATCCGCGAAAAAGGGTTCGATAAACTCATCATTATGATGAC
>NZ_DASVOB010000086.1:0-3687 GCF_036383575.1 Mucilaginibacter sp. | reverse complement strand
GTATTGTTAAAACATCAAACCACTGCAAAAGTACTGCCCATCGCACTAAACAATAAATGGTTCAGGCCGGCACTACTGCCTGCGGTTTTGCAGCACGAAGGTTTTACAGGCAAACAAATTGCCGAAAAAATACTGGGCTACCAAACGGCCCACAACCAACCACAAATTTTAACACCTGAATTTTCAGAATAAAAATATTGATCATGGCTAATAAAATAGAGCTTAACAACAATTTTCCGAACATCACCGAATCGGATAAATTATACGAACGCGCTTTAAAAGTTCAGAAACCAGTTACGCAAACCCTGGCTAAAGGGCCGGGACAATTTACCAAAGGCGTAGCGCCCAAATATCTTGTAAAAGGTAAAGGATCGCACGTATGGGATGTTGATGGTAACGAATACATCGACCTTAACTCGGCTATCGGCCCTATTTCGCTGGGGTATGCCTACCCGGCAGTTGATGATGCCATCCGCCAGCAGCTGAACGACGGTATCACTTTTTCCTTAATGCACCCTTTGGAAGTTGAGCTTTCTGAACTGGTACAGCAGGTTGTGCCCAACGCCGAAGCCGTAAAGATCTCTAAAACCGGTGCTGATGTTTGTTCGGCTGCTATCCGTGTAGCACGTGCGTTCACCGGTCGCGATAAAGTATTTTGCTGCGGCTACCACGGCTGGCATGACTGGTACATTGGTATCACCAGCCGAAATTCAGGCGTACCTGAAGCTATCCAGGACCTCACCTATACTTTTGAATATAACGACATTGAATCGGTAAAAGCTGCTTTGGATGAAACCGTTGCTGCTTTAATATTGGAGCCTTTCATTTTTGAAGCACCAAAACCTGGGTATTTACAGGAGCTTGCCGAAGTATGTAAAGCCAACGGCACCCTACTCATTTTTGATGAAATGTGGACAGGTTTTCGCGTGGCTGTAGGCGGTGCACAGGAGTATTTTAATGTTAAGGCAGATCTGGCCGTATTTTCAAAAGCATGCGCCAATGGTATGCCGATAGCATTGCTAACTGGTCGTGCAGATGTAATGGAGCTTTTCAACTCGGAAGTATTTAGCTATACCACCTTCGGCGGCGAGGCTTTATCGTTAGCTGCCTGTATTGCTACTATCAATGAACTGCGTGACAAAAAAGTTCCTCAGTACCTTGACGAACATGGTGCTTTATTGAAAGACGGATACAACAGCCTTGCCATTGAATTAGGCGTTGACAAATACACCCGTTGCGTTGGCTATAACTGCCGCAGCATGGTAACCTTTACTCCCGATGCAGGTAACGGCCTGGAAGTAAAAACCTTTATGCAGCAGGAAATGATAAAACGCGGGGTACTTTGGGCGGGTTTCCACAACATGTGCTACAGCCATACCACCGAAGATATTGACTATATCCTTGCTGCTTACCGCGATGTATTGCCCTTGGTAAAAGAAGCCATTGAAAGCGGCAATATCAAAGATCACCTAAAAGGCGAAGTACTTGAAGCAGTTTTCCGTAAGGTGAGCAATTACAACATCAAACCTAAAAGCATCGCCTAACCCATGGATCTGTTTTCATTAAAGGGAAAAACCGCTGTAGTAACAGGCGCATTGGGGCTTATCGGCCGTAAACATTGCGAAGCACTCGCCGCGGCCGGCGCTAATGTTATCGTAGCGGATATCGATATCGCGCAAACACAGCAATTTGCTGCCGAACTTGGTGATAACCATTTGGGTCTGGGCGTTGATGTAACCAGCAAAGAATCATTGATTGATGCACTCAATGCAGTGCTTGATAAATATGATTCGGTTGATGTGTTGGTGAACAATGCCGCCATTAACGATAAATTCGAGAACCCAGCCATGGCCAAAGAGCTATCAGCGTTTGAAAATTATCCGTTAGAGGCTTTCCAACAATCGCTTAATGTAAATATTACCGGGGTGTTCTTATGCTCGCAGGTGTTTGGCACGCAGATGGCGCTGCACCGCAGCGGCAGCATCATCAACATAGCATCAACCTATGGTATGGTTGGCCCCGATCAAAGCATTTACCGTGATTCGCGCGGACAGCAAACTTTTTACAAGTCGGCTGCCTACCCGGTAACCAAGGGCGCTATCATCAATTTCACGCGCTTTTTGGCCGCCTATTGGGGACATACAGGTGTGAGGGTAAATACCCTTTCGCCCGGCGGTGTTGAAGCGGGCCAAACCGAAGATTTTATCGGAAACTATTCAGCAAAAACTTTATTAGGCCGTATGGCCAAAGCGTCAGACTATCAGGGCGCGCTTATATTTTTAGCCAGCGAGGCATCGGCATACATGACCGGCGCTAACCTGGTTGTTGACGGAGGATGGACAGCTATTTAATTTAAACCAACTATTATGAACGAGATTTTGAAACAAAAAGCGGCGGGCATTAAACTATTGCTGACCGACAACGATGGGGTTTTAACAGATGCCGGAGTATACTACAACCACGAAGGCGAGCTTTTAAAAAAATTCAGCATGCGCGATGGTATGGGGGTTGAACGCCTTCGCAGATTTGCTGATGTAAATACAGGTATCATCACAGGCGAAAATTCACCATCATTAATTAAAAGGGCTGAGAAGCTACAGATAACCGAGTTGCATTTAGGCATAAAAGATAAAGCAACTTCTTTTAAAGAGATCTGTAGCCGCTTAAATCTGCAACCAAACGAAGTTGCCTTTATTGGTGATGATTACAACGACCTGGAAGTATTGAAACTGGCCGGCCTTACTGCCTCTCCTGCTGATGCTTTGCCACATGTTAAAGCACAGGTAGATTTTGTAAGCTCATTAAACGGCGGAGAAGGTTGTTTCCGCGAATTTGCAGAGCTGATCATTGAAGCCAAAAGCGATAAATATTTATCGGGCAAAAGAAACGGCACTATCACCCTGCAAAACGGCCGCGTTATTGGCAAAGACCAGCCAAGTTATATCATTGCCGAAATTGGCATTAACCACAACGGCTCGCTTGAGATTTGCAAAAAATTAATTGATGAAGCTGTTGCAGCAAAAGCTGACGCGGTTAAATTTCAAAAACGGACACCGGAGATCTGCGTACCTTTAGATCAGTGGAATATTATGCGCGATACTCCATGGGGCCGTATCACCTATATCGACTATAAACGCAAAACCGAATTTGGCATAGCCGAATATGCAACTATCGATCAATACTGTAAAAAAGTTGGTATCGACTGGTTTGTATCTGCCTGGGATGCGCCATCTGTTGATTTTATGGAGCAGTTTGATACCATCCTTTACAAACTGGCATCTGCTTCGTTGACTGACTTTCCTTTGATCCAGCGCATATTAGAAACCGGCAAACCATTAATGCTTTCAACCGGTATGTCGACAATGAAAGAGATCGAAACAACTATGGATTATATCAATGCTTTTGACGAAAACTATCCATTATTCATCGCTCATTCTACTTCAGCTTATCCATGCCCTCCGCAGGAGCTTAACCTCAAGATGATCCAGACCCTGGAGAACAAATATCCGGGCATCCCTATCGGTTATTCGGGCCACGAAACCGGTTTGGCAACTACCGTAGGTGCAGTAGCTATGGGTGCTACCTTTGTTGAACGCCACTTTACACTTGACCGTGCCATGTGGGGATCTGACCATGCAGCATCTGTTGAGCCACAGGGATTGCAGCGTTTGGTGCGCGATATCAGGG
>NZ_DASVOB010000085.1:0-7314 GCF_036383575.1 Mucilaginibacter sp. | reverse complement strand
ATGGACCACCACCTTAATGTTAGCGCTTATGGTAAGATTGAGGGCTATGAAGATAAATATTATTTCGGTCGCCGTGCAAATGGTTTCTATATCCCGCGCTATCGTAACCTGAATGGCGAAAAGCGTGATTACATCCGCGGTTTTGGTTATCAGGGTTCGGCAAGCCGCGAAGGCTGGAGCCGTGACATTGCCGAATTGAACATAGGCGGTGCCTTTAAGGATGCATTGACTGAGCCGGGTTCATGGCATATAGGTATGGGCGCTTTTGGCGAAACATTGCCTTACCACGATAACAAGGTTACTATCGACAAAACCAAAAAAGACAAATGGGGCTTGCCTGTTGTTGCCATTGATGCCGAATTAAAAGCCAATGAGCTGAAAATGCGTATCGATATGGAAAAAGACGGCAAAGAAATGCTGGAAGCCATTGGTGCTAAAGATGTGCAAACTTCCAGCACTAATCCGTTCCTTGGCCGTGGTATTCACGAAATGGGTACTGCACGTATGGGCCGCGATCCAAAAACATCAGTATTGAACCAGTGGAACCAGGTTTGGGATGCTAAAAACGTATTTGTTACCGATGGCTCTTGTATGACATCGGCAGCATGCCAAAACCCGTCGCTTACTTATATGGCGCTAACTGCACGTGCCGCTAACTATGCCGTTGACGCACTTAAAAAGGGAGAAATTTAATCAGCATCACATAAAAACAACCTAATAAGAACAACCTATGACTGAAGAAAAGGACAAAACCCCAAACCCGTCGAGACGGCAATTTATTAAAAGCAGTGCCATAGCGGCCGCTGGTTTTATGATAGTTCCGCGCCATGTTTTGGGCGGTAAAGGTTTTATAGCTCCAAGCGATAAGCTATTGATTGCCGGCGTAGGTGCCGGTGGTAAAGGCCAAAGCGATATTGCTAACTTTTACAAAAGTGGTAAAGCAGAGATCGCTTTCTTGTGCGACGTGGACGACAGAAGATCGGCCAAATCACGCAGCGATTTCCCTAAAGCAAAATATTATAAAGACTGGCGCGAGATGTTCGACAAAGAGCACAAGCATTTTGACGCTGTATCGGTTTCAACTCCCGATCATAACCATGCTATCATCACATACAATGCGATGCAGTTAAATAAGCACGTTTATGTTCAGAAGCCATTGACCCATGATATTTGGGAAGCCCGTTTATTAACCGAGGCTGCAAAAAGATACAAAGTGGTAACGCAAATGGGTAACCAGGGCTCATCAAACGATGGCACACGCTTAATGTCGGAATGGTATGATGCCGATCTGATTGGTGATGTACACACCGTTTACTGCTGGACAAACCGCCCTGTTTGGCCTCAGGGTATAGCCTGGCCGCCGCCACAGCAAAACATTCCTAAAGAACTGGATTGGGACCTGTGGTTAGGTACTGCGCCTAAAAAAGATTATGTTGATAAACTGGTACCATTTAACTGGCGCGGTTGGTGGGATTACGGAACAGGCGCATTGGGCGATATGGGCTGTCACCTTGTTGAAGCACCTTTCCGCGTATTGGGGATCCAGTATGCAAAAGATGTACAGGCCAGCGTTGGTAGTGTTTATGTAGATGAGTTTAAAGAAGGTCACTTCCCTGAAAGCTGCCCTCCGTCAAGCCATATCACATTAACGTTCCCTAAAACAGATAAAACCAAAGGCGATGTTACCCTGCACTGGATGGACGGTGGTATCCAACCAGAAAGACCTGCTGAATTATTAGCGAGCGAAGATTTTGGCGGTGAAGAAGGTAACGGTACACTGTTTATCGGTACAAAAGGTAAAATGTATGCGAGCACCTATTCTGATGCAGCAACATTATTGCCGAAATCGCTTACCAAAAGCGCTAAAGCCCCACAGAAATGGGCACGTGTACCGGGTGGTGCCAATGGTCACTACGCACAGTGGGTTGAAGGCTGTATTGCCGGTTATGGTAAAACAGAATTGAGCTCATCTTTTGATAAGGCTGGTCCGCTTACTGAGGCTTTATTGATGGCTAACCTTGCGGTGCGCGGTCATGAGCTAAATGGCGGCAGGGTAAAACTGGTTTGGGATAATCAGGCTATGAAAGTTACCAACTTTGATGCCGTTAACCAATATATTAAACGCGATTACCGCGAAGGTTTCGTGTTAAAAGCGTAATTTAGGAATACGTGATTAGTTGGGAAAAGCGTTACGAAGTTTTAAAAACTTCGTAACGCTGGTAAACACTATTCACTAACCCAACTAATTCATTAAATCAATAATTAAATTATGAATAGAAGAGAAGCGATAGGCAGGGTTGGTTTGATCCTTGGCGGTACCATTATCGGCGCCGAGTTCTTCATCTCCGGATGTAAACCATCTTCGCCAAAAGTAAACGACCTTTTTACACAGGATGATGTGGCCCTTATGGATGAAATTGGCGAAACCATTTTGCCTGCAACTTCAACCCCGGGTGCTAAAGCAGCCGAAATAGGTAAGTTTATGACGGTAATGGTGCAGGATTGCTACACTGCCGATGATCAGAAAATTTTCACTAAAGGCCTTAAGGACCTGAATGACGCGAGCGACAAAAAATATGGTAAAAAGTTTTTGGAGGCTACTCCTGAGCAACGTACCGAGTTGTTAACCGCGCTTGACAAAGAACAAAAAGAGTATACCAAAACTAAAAAGCCCGAAGATCCTAACCATTACTTCAGGATGCTGAAAGAATTAACCCTGCTGGGTTTCTTTACTTCAAAACCGGGTGCTACACAGGCGTTACGTTATATTGCCGTTCCGGGCAAGTATGACGGCAACCTGCCATACAAAAAAGGCGATAAAGCCTGGGCAACCTAAAAAATTGCAATATCAATTGATTATACCTTTGGTTTTTACAAAATTTGAATTGCCATCAAAAACAGCATTATTACATAATGCTGTTTTTGATGTATACAATCGATTGAGAAGCCTTTAATCAAAAAACATCAACCCCAACAAAAACAAATGAAATTAAGATTAGGAATGATCGGCGGCGGACAAGGTGCCTTTATTGGTGCTGTACACCGGATTGCTGCCCGTATTGATGGCGAGTATGAATTGGTTTGCGGCGCTTTTAGCAGCAATGCCGAAAAATCGCAGGCCAGCGGTCTTTTGCTTGGCTTACCTGCAAGCCGCTCATACAGCTCATACCAGGAACTGATTGAAAAAGAGAAACAACTGCCCGAAAATGAGCGTGTGCAGGTAATCAGCATTGTAACGCCTAACCACGTGCATTTTGCCCCAACCAAAATGGCACTCGAAAATGGTTTTCACGTGGTGCTTGATAAGCCTATGACCTTTTCGCTTGAGGAGGCTAAAGAGCTGGAAAAAATAGTGAATGCATCGGGTAAATTATTTTGCCTTACACACACCTACACCGGCTACCCTATGGTTAAAGAAGCCAAGCAACTGATCAAAGCAGGTGCTATAGGTAGGGTAAGAAAAGTTTATGTTGAATATCCGCAGGGATGGTTGAGCAGCTTTTTAGAGGGAGAAGATAACAAACAAGCCTCATGGCGTACCGATCCGGGCAAAAGCGGGATTGCAGGTGCTATGGGCGATATAGGTACACACGCCTTTAACCTGGCCGAGTATGTTACCGGCTTACAGGTTACAAAGATTTGTGCCGATATCAATATCGTAGTTGAAGGCCGCAAATTGGATGATGATGGCGCTGCCCTGTTGAAATTCAATAACGGTGCAAGCGGCGTGCTTACCGCCACTCAAATTGCTGCCGGCGAAGAAAATAATGTAAAGATCAGGGTGTATGGTGAAAAAGGCGGTTTGGAATGGCACCAGAGTGATGCCAATTCACTAACTGTAATGTATCTCGATAAGCCTGCCGAAACCTGGCGTACAGGTGGTGGTTATACCAGTTCATTCGCGCAGCATAATACACGTACACCTGCTGGTCACCCGGAAGGTTATTTGGAGGCCTTTGCCAACTTATATCGCAATTTTGCTTTAACGGTTAAAGCCGGTTTAGCTGGTAAGGAAGCTACTCCTGAGGAGCTGGACTTCCCGGGTATTGAAGAGGGCGTTCGTGGGATGGCCTTTATCGAAAATGTGATAGCATCGGGTAAATCGGATGCCAAATGGACTGATTTTACCATTTAATTTACCATCTACTTAAAATAAGAAACATGACTACTATAAAAGGACCTGCCATATTTATAGCACAATTTATAGGAGATGCGGCACCGTTCAATAGCCTTGAATCTATTTGCCAGTGGGCAGCAGGTTTGGGTTATAAAGGTGTGCAGCTGCCAACTAATGATACCCGTTTCATCGATCTGCAAAAAGCTGCCGAAAGCAAAACTTACGCCGATGAAATTAAAGGCATAGTTAACGCTGCCGGTTTGGAAATTACCGAGCTTTCAACTCACCTGCAAGGTCAGCTGGTTGCGGTAAACCCTGTTTACGATGCACTGTTTGACGGTTTTGCGCCCGAACATTTACGCGGCAACCCGACCGAGAGGCAGAAATGGGCTGTACAGCAGTTAAAATATGCTGCACAGGCTTCAAAAAATTTAGGCTTAAATGCATCGGTAACTTTTAGCGGTGCGCTGCTTTGGCCTATGGTTTACCCATGGCCTCAACGCCCTGCCGGTATTGTGGAAACTGCTTTTGGCGAACTGGCTAAACGCTGGACACCGATACTGGATGTTTACGAAGATAACGGCATCGACCTTTGCTACGAGATCCACCCGGGAGAAGACCTGCATGACGGTATCACTTACGAGATGTTCCTTGATCATGTAAAAGGTCACAAACGTGCTAATTTGCTTTATGATCCGTCGCATTTTGTATTGCAATGCCTGGATTATTTAGAATATATCGATCTGTATCATGAGCGCATCAAAATGTTCCATGTTAAGGATGCCGAGTTTAATCCAACCGGACGTCAGGGTGTTTACGGTGGTTACCAAAACTGGGTTGACCGTGCCGGCCGTTTCCGCTCGTTGGGTGATGGACAAGTTGATTTCAAATCGATATTCAGTAAATTAACGCAGTATGATTACAAAGGATGGGCCGTACTTGAATGGGAATGCGCGCTTAAACATCCGGAAGACGGTGCAAGAGAAGGCGCTCAATTCATCAAAGATCATATTATCCGTGTAACAGAACGTGCTTTTGATGATTTCGCAGCATCAGGTTCTGATGATGCTTTCAACAGGAAAACGTTAGGGATATAGTAAAAAGAGGCTGTCACGGTGAGCCTGTCGAAGGGTCGTGCGCAGGAGCCTTGCTCACCATGCTTCGACAGGCTCAGCATGACACCCTTTACAAAATCGTCATTGCGAGGTACGAAGCAATCGCGAATTATGCAGATCCGCTCTGTATAGCATGCGATTGCCGCGCTACGCTCGCAATGACGTAATTTCAATTTGCCGCTTTCAAGATGGGACTTATAAGGAGGCAAATACAAAGCTGAAGCAATTCAGCAAAGTGCATTTTGATACAGCCAATTAACCAATTATCAAATAACCTAAATAATTTAAAATGCAAACTATTAACCGTACACAGTTATTCAGGGCGAGCTGCCTGTCGTTGCTGGTAACTTCATTATCATTCGGCATCCGTGCCGGGATCCTGAGCGACCAGGGCGTAAGATTCCACTTGAATGCTTCGCAATTAGGCACTATCGCGGCAACCGCATTCTGGGGATTTCCGCTGGCCATCATTGTGGGGGGCTTTATTGTAGATATCATCGGCATGAAAAAGCTGCTGGTATCAGCTTTCGTATTTCACCTGGTGGGGATCCTGCTTACCATTTTTGCCAACGGCTACTGGACGCTGTTCCTCTCTACCTTAATGATCGGTATTGCTAATGGCACCGTCGAAGCTTCCTGTAACCCGCTTGTAGCTTCGTTGTATACAGATAATAAAACAACCAAACTCAACCATTTTCATCTCTGGTTCCCGGCGGGTATCGTGATCGGGACTTTAATAGTATTCGGGCTGGATACTGCTTTGGCCCATGGTGTATCTCCAAAACCATACTGGATCTCGCAGGTAGAAATAGCTTTGATGCTGATCCCTACTATAGCTTACGGTTTCCTGTTTTCGAAACTGGACTTCCCAGTTACCGAGCGTGTATCGGCAGGTGTAAGTACCGAAGATATGTATAAAGCACTGATGAACCCGTTGTTCCTGTTCATGATCATTTGCATGTTCGGCACAGCTATTACAGAATTGTTCACCAATCAGTGGACTGATGTTTTATTCAAAACGGTTACGGACAACGCCATCCTTATTTTAACCTTTGTTGCCTCGGTACAGGTTTTAGGCCGTGCGTTCGCAAGCCCCATTGTACACCGTTTGGCACCGCAGGGAGTATTGCTGATCTCAGCCATTTTATCTGCACTGGGTATTTACCTGATGGTACACCTGCATGGTGATGCTATCTATTTTGCAGCGGTGGTTTTTGGTCTTGGAGTAGCATTCTTCTGGCCATGTATGATAGGCTTTGTGGCCGAAAACCTGCCGCGTACAGGTGCCGTGGGTTTAAACCTGATGGGGGGTGCCGGTATGTTCGGGGTATCTATTTATATGATGTTCATGGGCGGCTTTTACGATAAAATCATGGTTTCAAAATTACCGGCAGGCGCAAGTTTGGATGCTTACCGTTCGGCCCCGGCAGGTTCGGATATGGCTAAGGCATTTGATGCGGCACGCTCGGCAGCAGGCCCCGAAGTGTTAAATACAACGCTGATCATACCGGTTGTATTAATCATAGCATTTGTGGGTTTGGTTATTTACATGCGTTCACGTAAAAAAACCGCTTCATTAGGCGCTATATCGGTTTAATGAGGCTTTATTTATGATAAAAAGTTGTAATTTTCGCCAGATTAACCAACCCAATTAAAATTACATGATGATAAACAGCAGGGGCTTTGTTAAGGAACAGATTTTCTGTTAGGTTATCATCACAAACCACAATTAATCTTTATGAAAAAAGTATTCGTTATTCTTTGTATCAGTGCAGTGTTTGCTGCCTGTGGCGGAAATTCATCAAAAAACACCGGCGGTAGCGATAGCACTAACGGCGCAAACCAATCAGCTAAAGCTGCCGATGCTAATGCTGATACTGTAGTAGCAAAAACCGGCACCGAATCAGCAGGTGGTTCTGCAGCTTCATCAGCCGGCGAAAAATTAATTGCAACATTAGATTGCAGCACCTGTCATAAAGTTGACACTAAAGTTATCGGCCCTGCATTTCAGGAAATAGCAGCTAAATACGAAGCTTCAGATGCCAACATCGACATGCTGGCTAAAAAGATCATCGCCGGCGG
>NZ_DASVOB010000084.1:0-4045 GCF_036383575.1 Mucilaginibacter sp. | reverse complement strand
GTGTTTATACACGGTGCTTTTTTATTTTTTTTAAATTAATATTCGTCATTAGGTATCTGTTATTAATCGGTTAATAGCCCTGCAGTTATTTGTTCCCCCGGATACAAACACCAATAAACCAGTTTAACCTAATTGTATATTAAATGAAGATGAAACACTTACTTAATTTTTTACTGCTTTTTTTATTACTGACAGCCGCCGGTTGTTCAAAAAAAGAGGCGCCGAAGCCTGTTGATAATCATCCAGACACAGATCCTCCAAAAACCGAACAGGTATATGGCAGCCTCAAGGATACCAACATCAGATATTTTGGCCGCTGGGATTTCAGCAACAAAGATCAGTACGTCAGTTATTGGGGCGGCGCGTACATAAAGGTAGATTTCACCGGCACGACCGTAAAGGTCAAAGTGGGCAATACCTCAGATTTTTATGCGAAGATCGATAACGGGCCATGGATAAGTTACAAGCAAAGCAGTGGTACCATCAACCTGACTCCAACACCGTTAACAAATGGAACACACTCGCTGAGCGTGGCTCAGGGGAAGGATTATGATTACCAGTTTAAGTTTGACGGGCTCGTATTGGACAATAATGCTGTCACAAAGGTACCCACGGTGATGTCTTCTCTTATAGAATACATCGGTGACTCTATCACAGCGGGTTATACCTGCGACCAGGCAAATGTATCGGATTATGCCTGGGTGGCATCGGAAGCCTTAGGTGCCGAGCACACACAAATTGCCTTTCCCGGTATCAAGCTGACCAGCGGGTTCCCGGACGCAGGGATGGATGTGCAATATCTTAAAATGCAATCCGATCAGACCAAAACTCAGACTGGCGACTGGAACTTCCAGGCATATACGCCAAAACTCGTGGTCATCAATCTCGGGACCAATGACAATAATGGCGTGCCGGACGCTGAGTTTCAAAAGGCCTATGTTAATTTACTTACACTGATAAGAGCGAAGTTTCCCGATGCCGAAATATTTGCACTGCGGACATTCCTTGGAGTAAAGTCCTCACCCATATTAGCCGCTGTTGTAACACGAATGGCGGCAGGCGACCTCAAAGTACATTATATTGATACAGACGGGTGGCTGAAAGCGGGTGATTACTCTGACGGTATACATCCAACTGCAGCGGGGCATATCAAAGCTGCCGCCCTGCTGAAACCGATATTAGAGCCATATCTGAATGGTACAACACCTCCGGTACCGGTGCCTGATGGTACTTATAAAATCATTAATCGTAATAGTAAGTTAGCGATGGATGTTAAAGGTGCTGTTACCGAAAGCGGGACACCAATTACACAATGGACATATGGGGGCGGCGATAACCAGAGATGGACCTTGACTCATATCGGCGCCGGTGTTTATAAGATTATTGGCGTGCAAAGCGGCAGAGCGCTGCAAATCGAAAATAAATCAACCGCAGCGGGTGCAGCATTACAGATCGGGGATTATAGCGGTTCTAATGATCAGAAATTTGTAATCAGCAAAAATACGGAGGGTTATTACACGATCACCAGTTTGCTTAGCGGCAAAGTAGTGGAAGTTGGCGGGCAATCGGATGCGCCGGGCGCATCAATCGATGTATGGGACAATAATGCTGGGGCACATCAGCAATGGAGTTTTGAAGCCCCATGATAAAATGATTCAGGGCCCCTGCCATCGCAGGGGCCTTTTTTATAAGTCCGGAAAATAAGTTTTTATGTGTAATTTCCCCGGATTAAATTTTGGAAAATAAATTGTAATCAATACCTGAGCTCAATGCGACTATTTTAGCGGCGAGGCTGACTTTCTGTTAAAAATAGCGGCCGCAGACACGGATGAGTATCATAACCTGTCAGCAGAAAGTTGGCAAAGGTTGACAACATGGAGCGTCTCGTTGTCATGTCGCTGCCAAAGCAAGACGTTTTTTTACTTTTCAGATCACCGGTGTATCTATTCCAATGAAAAACGACATTTCCAATTATAAATTTAAGGACAACCTGCCCATCGGATTTGAATGTATCTCGTTAGCGGAGCTATATACAAAAAGCAGAGAGCTGATGACCACCCCGCATCGTACATCATTCTATCATATTATTTGGTTTAAAAAAGGCGGCTTCAATCATTCAGTTGATTTTTATCCAATTTACATTGAAGATAATTCACTTCTTTTCCTTAGTAAAGATATTGTTCAAAGCTTTGACGCTTCCGCATCGATGGAGGGAACGGCGATTTTATTTACCGAAACTTTTTTCTGCCAGTCTGAAGCCGATGCACAATTCCTGAAAGAAACGATCCTGTTTAACGACCTGTTTTCGATCCCGGCTTTCAGATTGAATGATAACATTAAGGTTTTCAATAGTTTGATCGGGCTGATCGAAGAGGAAACCAGTAAACCCGGGGATAATTATCAAAGCAAAATATTAAAGACTTACCTGCTGACCTTTTTGCTAAGCGCCGAAAGAGAAAGGCGAATGTATGATTTTAAGGAAATAAAAAAAGGAGCGGACCTCGAATACTTGCTTTCATTCAGGCACTTGCTCGAATCCGGATTTCATGTAAATAAACAAGTGAACTTTTACGCCGGTAAACTTAACCTAACCGATAAACGCCTTAGCCAGTCGACTTTTAGGGTATTGGGCAAAACAGCAAAACAGATGATCGACGACCGCGTCATGCTGGAAGCCATGCGCCTGCTGGCGCACACCCGCGATACTGTAAAATCCATAGGGTATCAGTTGGGTTTTGAAGAACCTACCAATTTCATCAAATATTTTCGCAAACACAGCCACCAGACACCGGCCGAGTTTCGTGAAAAATGTATCGTCTAAAGGCGGATTTCTACCTTTTTTGGCCGCCGCTCCTGCCTGAACTTTGCTTTATCCAAAATTCAGGAACATGACAAGATCAAAAAACAATCTGCTGATCATATCAGCATTGCTGGCATGCAACTATTGCACAGCGCAGCAAACGGCAACAATCAAAAAAGTAGGAATCATGAATCAAAAACAGGAAACAACCGATTTATTAAAATCAATCGAAACAGGCGCTACAGGTCCTGTCGCAGTAATCAACCCCAACAAGTACAAACAGCACAACCAGGCCGTTGCCGATGGTTTGGCGGGATTCGGTGCATTATTGCAGGCATTGCCGAAGGGGGCGGCAAAAGTAAATACTGTTCGCGTATTCCAGGACGGGGACTATGTATTTACTCAAACGGATTACAATTTCTTCGGCCCTAAGATCGGGTTTGATATTTTTCGGTTTGAAGAGGGTAAAATAGTAGAACACTGGGATAATCTCCAGGAAAAACCGGCACAACCGAACCCAAGCGGTCATACGATGACTGATGGTCCGACAACGGCGACAGATCCCGGCAAAAAGGAAGCTAACAAAGCGCTGGTGAAAAGCTTTGTAGAAGACATTCTCGTTAACGGTAGGATGGATAGATTGGCAGGGTACTTCGACGGGGACAACTACATACAGCATAATCCGCAGATCCCCGATAAATTATCCGGACTGGGTAAAGCCCTGGCCGATATGGCCAGGCACGGTATCACGATGAAATACGATACGATCCATAAGGTACTTGGGGAGGGCAATTTTGTCCTTGTTGTCAGCGAAGGAAATCTTGCTGGTAAACATAGCGCCTTTTACGATTTATTCCGGGTGGAAAATGGCAAAATTGCTGAACATTGGGATGTGATCGAACCCATTTTACCACAAAATGAATCGAAAAACAGCAATGGAAAATTTAACTTCTAAACAGCCAGCGATTTACTTTTTAATAAACGGGGTGCAGGTTGAGCCGCCCCGTATTTAAAATATCAGAGGAGATTTGCCTTTTCATGAAAAGTTTTTTTTAACCTCCGTACCTGGAACGTCCTTCTTCAGACATGACACGAACAAGGCGAGAAACAGTAATACTTCATCTCAAAGTTCCTCGCCGGCAGAGTATGAAATGACGGATATCGGCAGAGACCTGGTGTCGGTTTGTGACCGGCTTCAGGGATGGGGTACGAGGCACCGACTGTACTTTGTTCACGGAACAATTT
>NZ_DASVOB010000083.1:0-7294 GCF_036383575.1 Mucilaginibacter sp. | reverse complement strand
CATTTAATGCGCCTAAAAAGCTTCCGGTGCCTATGCCAATAATAAATCCAAGCCCGGATGCCGCCCCAACCAAACCGAAGTTTGCCGCCCTGTTTTTACCTGTGCTGATATCGGCAATGTAAGCGGTTGCAGTAGTGTTACTGGCCCCGGCAAAGCCTGCTATAGCCCGGCCAATGAACAGCCATGCCACGCTGGGGGCAAAAGCCATAAAGATATAATCGATACCAAAACCAATAAGGGAACCCAGCAATACCGGCCGGCGGCCATACCTATCGCTCAGATTGCCGAGCAGCGATGAAAACAGGAACTGCATGGAGGCATAGGTGAACGTTAAGTAGCCATTGTATTGGGCGGCGGTACTTACATCCATATTGCCAAGTTTTTCGAGCAATGATGGCATTACCGGTATAATGATGCCTAAGCCAAGCACATCAATAAAAAGCGTTACGAAAATAAACCCTAAGGCGGCGGTATGTTTTTTTTTAGGTTTGGCGCTCATTAATAATGATAAAGGTTTAAGCGGGTTAAAAGTTTTATTATTGGCTGTTTTACAGCTTTATCTTTAACCCATATTCGTGTTTGAGGGTAAGCAGTGCTTCTGCATTGCCTTTGGCATCATCAACCGGGTGGTGTGTATGTGACGTTTGGCGCAGGTGTTTAAAATTCTGAAACATATCTTTCACCATGCCTTTGTACAGACTGCCCAGGTTTTGCGAGCTGAAACCGAAAGGGTTGTCGCCTGTAAAATGATGAAAGTACCAGCAAACGAACATCCAGTCGAAGCCGTTGTTATCGCTGATGAAATGAGGTTTATCGCGGCAAACGCGTTTTAACCAGGCCGCAAAATCATTCATCACCTTTGCAGGATCATCAAAATTTAAGGTTTCCTCGCGCGTATGCCCGGATACTGCCAGTGCTTCGGGAATGTAGTTTTCAGAAATGGGCTTTAACTGCCCGTAAAAGGTTTCTTTGAGACCGTCTTGTACCAGCACCGCCCCAAATGAGATCATAGAATAGTCGCCCGGAATTGGGCCGTCACTTTCTATGTCTACCATAATGTAAGCCATTGTATTAATTATTATAATTTGTATTTGCTTTAAATAAGCACGTTAATTATCTATAATATACAAAAAATAAATGATCAATGCAAGGTAGCGATAGCATCAACATCCTTTGCCGACGTTTTCTTCACGTTTTTGAAATTACGGATAGCCAGTAAGGCGCTTATCAGCATCAGTATCGCCCCTAAAATAAATGGCGCCCCCGGTAAAAAGAAAGGCCTTTTATCGTTAGTGAAATAATAGAATAGCGTGGTCATTACCCATGGGCCAAAAATAGCGCTCAGGCTCATTAAACTGGTGAGGCCTCCTTGTAATTCGCCTTGTTCATTGGCGGGTACCTGGTTGGTCATGATACCCTGTAGTGCCGGCCCCGCAATACCGCCCAGGGCGTAAGGTACCATAAATGCAAACATCATCCAGCCTTGTGTTGCTAAGGTAAACAAGATGAGACCAACGCTGTACAACAGCAGGCCAACCCAGATGCAGCGCTCCATACCCAGTTTAGGTAATATGATACGCATCAGGCCGCCTTGCACAAGGGCTATCATTAGCCCTATAAAGGCAAGAGAGTAGCCAACGGTATCCTCGCCCCATTTAAATTTTTCGAAAGTGAAATAAGTCCAAACGTTTTGTACGGCCTGCCCGGCAAAATACACCAGGAACAGCGACAGGGCTAAACCCATTACCGATGGATATTTTTTTAATTGCAGCAATGAACCCAGCGGATTTGCCCTTTTCAAATCGAAAGGACGGCGATGGGCATCATCAAGCGATTCGGGCAGGATGAAGAAGCCGTAAATGGCGTTCAGAAAGGCTAACCCTGCGGCAGCAAAAAATGGATATTGAACATCCATTTTACCCAATACACCACCAATTGCCGGACCTATAATAAAACCAAGACCGAAGGCAACGCCTATCATCCCAAAGTTTTGGGCTCGCTTTTCGGGAGTACTTACGTCGGCAATATAGGCCGATGCTGTAGTAAAGCTTGCACCGGTGATGCCGGCAATAGCCCGTCCTAAAAACAGCCAGCCTATGGATGGCGCAAAAGCAAGGAACAGGTAATCCACTCCAAAACCTAACAGCGAGCAAAGTAAAACCGGGCGGCGGCCATATTTATCGCTCAGGTTACCTATTAATGGCGAAAACAGGAATTGCATTACCGAATAAGCCAGCGTTAAAAAACCTGCATAAAGCGAAGCCTCGCTCAGGCCGGCGTGGATCAATTTTTCAATTAGTTTGGGCAGCACAGGTATAATGATCCCTAAACCTACCACATCAATCAGTAAAGTAATAAATATAAAGCCTAAAGCCTTCTGCGGTTTATTCTTGGCGGAATTATCCATGCTGCAAAATAAATCATTAAGGTTAATTATTGTTAAAATAATTGTATTTAAAATAATTACTCTCTAATTTCAACTATACAATTAGTTAAACCTATATGAAACCACACAAATCAATCCTGCTATTGCCGGCTTTGCTGGCCATGCAATGTGCTTTTGCTCAAAGTACGCACCTTGCTCTTTCAAACAATTACCCCGAAGCATCCGAAAAAATCAGGATCAAATATGATCCTACCGGTACGTCTATAGCCGGGAAAAAGGATATTGGCGCAATTGTATATTACTTTAATGATAAAAATATACCACCTGCTGCGGATGTTGACCTTAAAGCGCAGGGCAAACTGTTAACCGGCGATTTTGAGATCCCTGCCAATACCCAGGCTTTTTTTGTGAAGCTATACAGTGGTGACAGTGTTGATAACAATAATGGTAAGGGGTATTTATACATGATCTATAAAAACAAAAAGCCCATAGCGGGCGCTTACGAAGCTAAAGGCATCATACTCTGGACTTCGATAGGGAATTATTACGCCCAAATTAAAACAGACGAAGATGCGGGTCTTGCCTTGTATAAAAAAGGAATGGAATTGTACCCTAACAGGGAGCGTAACATGGTGGGCTATTACGCTGTGCTAAATACTAAAAAAGACGCCGTATCGGTGAAGTTTATGCGTAATAAACTGGCAGAGCTTTTAAGCAGCAGTAATGAAAAAGACCTAACTACGGCCAGAAGTATCTATAGCTGGCAGGGAAATAAAACAGCTGTTGACTCGGTGAATAATATAATTTTTAAAAGGTTCCCGAACGGTGAAGGGATGAGGCGAAGCCTCTATTTTACTGCAAAGACAGAGAAGAATCTTACAAAAAAAGATTCATTATATCAGGTATACAACAGCAAATTCCCTAACCCGGATGAAGATGAGAACCACTGGGGGGATGCTTTGAGGAAACAAATGGCCTTAGCCTATTTAGCGGCGGGTAATCACACTGCTTTTGATAAATACGTTGGACTTGTTAAGGATAAAGCCGGGCTGGCGGCAGGCTACAACAGCATTGCCTGGAACTATGCTAAAAGGGATACCAACTTAAACGAAGCGGAGCTTTTATCAAAAAAGAGCCTGGATCTGACGGCTGAAGTTATAAATAATCCTAAACCGCGTGAATTTGCAACGGTTAAGGAGACAGTGAATACTGCAAAAAGCGGTTATGATATGTATGCCGATACTTATGCTTTTATTTTATATAAACAGAAGAAATACGAGGAAGCCTTGAATGTTCAGCAACCAGTATATGATCATCATACGGGCGACTATGCTGAAATTAACGAACATTATGTACTTATTTTAAACGCGCTGGGTAAATATTCGCAATCAAAAACAGTTATTGAACGTGCTGTAAAAGCAGGTAAAGGCTCGCCGATACTCATTAATGAACTGAAAAAAGCATACGTAGGTGTAAAGGGGGACGATAAAAATTATGATAAATACTTAGCTATATTAAATGAAATTTCGATGGCTGCCAAGCGGGCTGATATGCTTAAAAATATGAGCAGCAAACCTGCTTTGCTCTTCGCGCTAAAAGATTTCGATGGCAATACAGTTTCATTAGCCAGCCTTAAAGGTAAAGTTGTGATTGTTGATTTTTGGGCAACCTGGTGCGGCCCATGTAAGGCATCATTCCCGGGGATGCAACTGGCCGTTGATAAATACAAAGATGATCCCGATGTGAAGTTTTTATTTATTGACACCTGGGAAAACGGCGATAATTATGCAGATGCTGTAAAGAAATTCATAGCTGATAATAAGTATACTTTTAAAGTGTTGTTTGACGATAAAATAGAAGGAGGGCGCCAGGCAAAGGTGGTATCGCAGTTTGGAGTAACAGGGATCCCAACAAAGTTTGTAATTGATAAGGATGGCTTCATCCGGTTCACGAAAGTGGGGAGCGGAGAGACCAATCAAATATTGGATGAAGTAAGTACTATGATTGAACTTGCAAAAGAACCGGTTACCGCCGAAGCTGCTGTCGCTCCAAAACAAAGCATGAAATAGCCGATCACAAACCTAAAACTATATCAATAAAAAATGCCGCCCTGATGGAGCGGCATTTTTTATTTGTGTACTTGTTAAAAGTTTGGCTTTAACACGTATTTGTTGTAGAAACGGGTGATGTGCTCAACCGCTTCTTCGGCCGTGTCAACTACACGGTACAGGTTAAGGTCGTCGGGGTTGATGTTGTGCTGTTCGTTCAGCATTTTTTCTTCAACCCAGTTAAACAGGCCCTTCCAGTATTCAACCCCAACAAAAATGATGGGGAAGCGGGCAATTTTACCGGTTTGGATGAGCGTGATAGCCTCAAATGATTCATCCATGGTGCCAAAACCACCCGGCAAAATAATAAAGCCTTGCGAGTACTTCATAAACATAACCTTGCGGATAAAGAAGTAATCGAACTCCATGATCTTATCCCTGTCGATATATTTATTGTGGAACTGCTCAAAAGGTAGCTCGATGTTAAGGCCTACTGATTTACCGCCGTTTTCGTAAGCGCCTTTGTTGGCTGCTTCCATAATACCGGGACCGCCGCCTGATATTACGCCATAACCATGCTCGGTAAGCAGGCGGGCGGTATCTACCGCCAATTGGTAGTATTTGTTATCGGTATGCGTACGCGCCGATCCGAAGATGGACACGCATGGGCCAATTTTAGCCAGCTTTTCAAAGCCGTCAACAAATTCGGCCATTATTTTAAAGATCTGCCAGGAGTCGGTAACCTTAATTTCCTGCCAGTTTTTATTCTCGAACGCTTGTCTTATTTTATCTTCTCCGGTCATAGCCTTTTATTAGTCCGGAAGTCGGGGAAGTCCGAAAGTCGGAAGTGTGTTTTCAGTCCGAAAGTCGGAACGTCCGAAAGTCCGGAAGTTTTATCTTATATTAATTAATGCAAAGTACAAAGAAAATTGATTCCGGTTTATTAGTCATTTAACTTTTTAATCATCCTATCTTCGGACTTTCCGACTGACGGGCTTCGGACTTCCTCGAAGAGGATACCCACAACCCGATAAATGTAATTAATCCATTTACAATGATGAGTTCGTTACCAAAAACATATCCGCCTAAAATTGATTTTGATTCGGCATTTAATAAATAACATATAGCAGGAGAGAGTACACAAATGAAAGGCACCAACTTATCCATTACCTGCCTGTTGCTTACAAACAAACCAAACGAGTAAAGCCCAAGTAACGGGCCATAAGTGTAAGATGCCACGCTGAATATGGCACTTACCACCGCCTCGTTATTAATGGCGTTGAATATGATGATGGTTAAAAACATCAGCCCCGAAAAGGCTATGTGTACCCAGTGCCTTACAGCTACCATCTTTTTGCTATTTACATCACTACGTTTGTTAAAGTTTAAAAAGTCCACACAAAATGAAGTGGTTAGCGCAGTAAGGGCCGAATCGGTAGTGGCAAAAGTGGCTGCCGTTAAGCCCAGCATAAATATCATGGCCGGAACAAGCCCCAGATATTGCAGAGCAATGGTAGGGTACAGGTAATCCGTTTTAGTAACGTTGATGCCGTTTTTAGCAGCGTACATGTAAAGCAAGGCACCTACACTTAGGAAAAAGATGTTGATGATCACGAAAACGCCAACAAAGCTGAACATATTTTTTTGCGCCTCTTTGATGTTTTTAAGGCTGAGGTTTTTCTGCATCAGGTCCTGGTCAAGCCCGGTCATGCCTATGGTGATGAACATGGCACCTAAAAACTGTTTACCCAAATGCAGCTTACTGCTCATGAAATCGTTAAAGAAAAATATTTTGGAGTAACTGCTGTTTTTGATGGTTTCGGCGGCCTCAAAAATGTTCATATGCAGGCTCTGGCAAATGAAGTATATCGACAGAAAAACGGACAACACCAGGAAAAACGTTTGCAGGCTATCGGTAATGATGATGGTTTTTAATCCTCCTTTAAAAGTGTACGACCAGATAAGCGCCAAACAAATAAGCACTGTAACGGCAAAAGGGATGTGGTAACTATCAAAAATGAATTTCTGCAATACGATAACCACTAAATATAGCCTGAATGCCGAGCCGATAACCCGGCTTACCAAAAAGATGGCTGCCGCAGTTTTATAGCTCCAAACACCTAAAGCACCTTCAATATAACTATAAATGGATGTGAGTTTAAGCCGGTAGTATAATGGGAGTAATACGGTGGCTATAATAATAAACCCTGCCGCATTGCCTAATACAAACTGAAAATAAGCAAACTGATCGGTACCAACTTTGCCCGGTACAGAGATAAAAGTAACCCCGCTTAGTGCGGTTCCTATCATCCCGAAGGCAACCAGGTACCATTTAGAGTTTCGGTTGGCTACGAAGAAAGTATCATTATCCGACGATTTTTTTGATGTAAGCCAGGAGATGATAAGTAATACCAGAAAGTAACCGATAATGAATGATAATAATACTCCGGGCGACATAGGCGTGTGTTATGTTTTTCTAAAGTCGGAATCTTTTTTCAAAAAAGGTAATTATTGTTAGATGGGATTGTTGTTCCCTGTATAAAACGATGTCATTGCGAGCGATAGCGTGGCAACCGCACGGAAGCATACCCGCCCTGTATAGCATGCGATTGCCACGCTGCGCTCGCAATGACATGTGGGATAGATGCAGAGAGTACAATCACATAAAAAATATTTACCTTCGCACAATGAATTTTTCGTCCAAATTGCTGGAAAATGCTGTAGCCGAATTTGCCAAATTACCAGGTGTTGGCCAAAAAACTGCCCTGCGTTTGGTGCTGCATTTACTTAACCAGGATAAGCAGGATGTTGAACGATTCAGTACCGCGGTAACCAAGCTTCGTAACGAAATACAGTTCTG
>NZ_DASVOB010000082.1:0-8164 GCF_036383575.1 Mucilaginibacter sp. | reverse complement strand
CTGGCAGGATCCGGTTTTCATTTATTGATCCGTTTGGGAACAGGATGGAGTTATTGCAGTTTACCGAGTAATAGCCGAGCGGTGGCTTATTTTAAAAACTCCCCTCTCAAGAGGGGAATCGCACAATCCCTCGCTTTTTTTGCTTAAGTTAACGGCTATGGGCAGGAGCCAAGCGGTGGTGCATTTTTGATTAAAGTTGAGATATCACAACGCCAGCTCAATCATCGGGTCCCAGAAATGCGATTTGAAATCCTGTATCTGGTCGTCAATTACTTTTACACCTTCGCTTTCCAGCATCTCGGCCATACGGTTTCCGCCAAAGCTGGCTTTTGCGGTTAGTAAACCAACCCGGTTCACCACTCTATGCGCAGGAACAGGAGGCTTAGCATTACCTGCCGCCTGCATGGCCCAGCCTACCATACGCGATGAGCCTTTGGTGCCAAGGTAAGTAGCTATGGCCCCGTATGATGTTACCCGTCCGGCTGGGATCAGCCGGGCAACCTGGTAAACCTTCTCAAAAAAATTAATATCCTCCATTAAGCGTTTTCGGTAAATGAAAACTTAAGGTAGTTAATGTTCTTGTTATGCTGTAAATATTTTTTCTCGTAGTAGGTTTTGATAGACAGCACCTCATCTGCGTATTCCGAATGGTAAAGATCTTCTGTTTTAATGTGCAGATTTAGCTTCAATTCGTCTATCTTTTCGGCCGTGTAGGCGTGCAGGCCGTCGTTATCCGTTTTGAGGTTAACACAGCCCCCTGGTTTTAAGATGACGATATATTTATCCAGGAAACGGGGTGATGTCAATCGTTTTTTCTCGCGGCTTAGCTGCGGCTGCGGATCAGGGAAAGTGATCCAGATCTCATCTACTTCACCAGGGGCAAAATAATCAAGCAGGTTCTCGATCTGAATGCGAAGGAAAGCAACGTTGGGTACGCCGTCTTCAATAGCGGTTTTTGCGCCTCGCCAGATACGGTTGCCTTTATAGTCGATACCAATGAAATTCTTATTAGGAAACATGCGGGCAAGGTTCACGGTATATTCGCCTTTGCCGCAGGCCAGTTCAAGCACTACGGGGTTGTCGTTCTTAAAAAACTCACGGCTCCATTGGCCTTTGAAAGGTTTGCCGGCATCTAATTGCAGTACATTACTGAAGTTTTCAATTTCGGCAAAACGCCTTAACTTATCTTTTCCCACTTTACGTTTTTAAAATAAAGCGCAAAAATATTGAAATTATTTTAACACGAATGATTTGCGTGCTGTAGAGCGATTAAATCGAATTACACCAATTGGTTTAATGATTTGTATAGCAGATTTGAGAAATTCGAATAATTAGCAGAATTAGTGTAGAAATTATTGACACGAATTGATTTGCTTATCGCTGAGCAATTAAAACGAATTACACGGATGTTAAAAAATTGAACTTGATTCTAATTCGTGAAATTCGGCTCAATTCGAAAAATTCGTGTGAAAATTATCATACTACAGCCCCGCCTGCAGGTTTAACATATGGTGCCGGTTTGTATTCTGCATCCTCTTTCCTTTTAGTGAATTTTGCGAATAAAGCCTTTGCTTTGTCCCAAATGCCGCCAACGCTATCCTCATTCACATAGTTCGATGCTTTTTGCGAAACAAGGCCAACCAGGGTTTTTACTAAAAAGTTGGAGTGTTTGAAAAGCGTTTTGTTCAATGCAAGCGGGATCACGAACCTGGAGATAAGGTTAAGAATATCCGGATGGAAGAAACTGGTGTTTTTTATACCATCAGTATCATTTGAACGCGGGAACAGGGTAAGCGCAGTTGAAAATAAAGCTGACGGACTGTTAACGCGCGCTTTCAAAGCTACCGCTTGTTGTTTTTCAAGCGATCTTAACCTGAATATTTCGGCCTGCAGATCGCTGATGTTGGTGATATGAAGATCCATGGTTTATCGTTTAAATATTTTTTGAATAAAGATGTTGATAAGCGGCCTTTCGAGGTGGCGTTTAAATATCTTGATAAACATGGCTATCAAAAAGTAAAGCACGGCAACACAACCAAAACCTTCCCAATAGGAGTGAAAAACATCAGCCAGAAAAAAGCCTAATGTAACACTTGCAAAAAGAAATGCCAGTACCATGCTTATCACGGTTACCAGATCGGCAATGATGCTTGCTAATATGGAGGTTCCACCTTCAATAGCTTCGTACTTTAAAAGTTTAAACCGGAGTTCGGCATATTCCTTTAACTGATCAACTATTGGCGGTAATGGTGGTTGAGTTTCTTTTTTATCTTCCATAGGTAAGGTTATATATCCCGGATGGGGCTGTTCATCCGCATCCGGGATTGGTGTTATACATGCTTATGCGTGCTCAAGGTCGTCCTGGTATTCTTCTTCGGCACCTTTAATTTTCGACTTGATGTTTTCAACAACTTTGTCTTTTAAACCAACCAGGTTGTCAATTTCGGCAGCTGCGGTATCTTTAATTGATTCGCCAAGATTTTTTAATGATTCAGTTAGCTTGTCGCGGGTTTCATTGCCCTTATCTGGTGCAAACAAAATACCTAAAGCTGCCCCTGCTGCCAAACCGGCAAGCAATGCAACAACTACTTTTGAGTTATCATTCATTGTAATATAATTTAAAGTTGAACATTTGATTAGTTACTCGTAAATATCCTGCCAAATATGTGCATTTGGCGCATTTATTTTTATTTAAGTATAAATTAACTTTTATGTGCTAAATAAATTTTACCCTGTGTTCACAAAACTGTTCAGGGATGTACGGTATAATTTATACACTGTTTATCCGTTCAAGCCTGTCGGCAGCGAGGCGGTTGGTTTCATAGATCTCCAGCAACAGCATAAAATATGATAACAGCACCGGGCCAAACACCAGCCCCAGGATCCCGAAAAGCGGCAAACCTATAAAAACTCCTATTATTGAAATTATAGGATGTGTGTTGGCTATTCGCTTGTTTATGATCATGCGCAGCACATTATCAATGTTGCCAATAACCAGCAATCCATAAACAAGTATTACCACGCCCTGCCAGTTATGCCCCTGTGCAAATAATATAATACTGGCCGGTATACACAGTGTCGGCGCCCCAACAACCGGCAAAAAAGAAATAAATGCACCTATAACTCCCCAAAATACGGCGTCCGGAATGCTCAGCGCATAAAAACCTAAGGCCAGCAGGAATCCCTGGGTGGCGGCTATTATCCCTTGTCCTAAAACGTTGGAATAAGTAGAATCGCGTAGGGCAGCTGCAAATTTCAATGCATGTTGCTCGCGAAAAGGTGCATACTTTAGCAGGCCGGCTTCAAATTCCCTCATTTGGGTAAGCATAAAATACAAAAGAAAATACAAAACCAACAGGGTAATAATAATATTGGCTGCACTGCTTAATATCGATGGAAACAAACTTGTACCAAAAGTACCCAGCTTTTGCAAAGTATCTTCGGCAAAATGGGGCTGATTTAGGTTAGATGCTGCGAAAGTATCAATTTTTGATGTCCATTGGTCAATTGGCAGGTCTTTTATGTTAATGCTGGATATTTTACCAACCACCATTATGCTCAGCGTAAGGAAAGGGATAACAATAACGATAAGTGAGCTGAAAATAATGAGCAAGGCTACCAACGTTTTGTTCCAGTTACGTTTTTCAACCAGGGTTACAAACAGTGGCCTGAAAATAGTGAATAGCACTACAGCACCTAAAATTGAACTGAATAAACCGCTGAGCGCATAAAGCAAAAAGCAACCCAGTATAATAATGCTTGCCAGGATAATATTGTTGCGCTGCTTATAGTTGAAGACTGACATGTATGCTGTTGATTGATACTTGCTTAAAACAAAAAAACGCCAAAAAGTTTTAGCGTTTCAAGTATTAATTGCAACGCTTTTTAATTGGTATCGTTAAGCAGGGTATTGATCCGGATTGAACTTATTTCTATGGTATCCATGTAAAACAAACAGTCTGATGTTGGATTGGGTATTTCATACCGTAACTGCTCAAGCGCCAGGTGAATGTTTGATAATTGGTTTTTTATATCGTGCCTTAATTTACGCATGGCCTCGTCTTTTTCATCATTAGCCCCCATGTTACTTAAGGTTAATGGCCTTCATTTTATTATAGAGGGTTTTGCGGTCGATATTCAGGATCTCGGCAGCCTTGGTTTTGTTGAAGTTAACTTCCCTTAACACCCTTATAATTGTTTCATATTCGGCCTCAAGCGCGGCATTTTTAAGGTCGTGGCGGGGTTCTTTAACCTCGGGTACCTCAGCTACATGCGATGAGGGTTGATGATGCTGTGTGTAGTGATTTGGCGTTTCGTACGATAATTTATAGGTCGACATTTCAAGCGGCAGCGCTTTAAGTGTGATCTCATTGCCTTCGGCCAAAAGGGCCGCCCGGCGGATCACATTTTTAAGCTCGCGGATATTGCCCTGCCAGCGATAGTTCATAAAGCAATCCACTACCTCCTGCGAAAACGATTCGACATTGCGGCCAAGTTCCTGGTTGGCAATTTTTAAGAAATGTTCGGCCAGTAATATAATGTCGTGCCCGCGCTCACGCAACGGCGGCATGTAAATGCTAAACTCGTTGAAACGGTGATAAAGATCCTCGCGGAAACGGCCTTTCTGGATGCCCTCCTGCAGGTTCTCGTTGGTGGCAATGATAATACGCACATCAAGATCGATCTCCTTGGTACTGCCTATCCTTTTAACCTTACGTTCCTGTACGGTACGCAGCAAGGCTGCCTGGATCTCGTACGAAAGGTTGCCTACTTCATCTAAAAATAAAGTACCGCCGTTGGCCATTTCAAAGTGACCGATTTTGGTATATAAAGCGCCGGTAAAAGAACCCTTTTCGTGCCCAAAGAACTCACTTGCTGCAAGCTCCTTGGTTAAAGAGCCGCAATCCATAGCTATGAACGGTTGGTTATGCCGCGGACTGTTCAGGTGGATACTTTTCGCTACCGACTCTTTCCCCGTACCGCTTTCGCCTAAAATAATAACGCTGTAGTTTGTTGGGGCAACCAGTTCTATCTGCCGGGCAAGTTCCTTTGATGCACGGCTGGTCCCGGTTACAAATTCGGCCGCAAAAACGGTCTTTTTAACGGCTTTGGCCTTTTCTGGTAAAATGGCTGCCTGCGGCTCTTCATCAACCTCAACCAGGGCGTGGTGGGTTTCAAGGGCCTTATTAATGGTATTTAATATTTCGTCAGGATATAGCGGCTTGGTGATATAATCATAGGCCCCCATTTTAATAAGCTCAACGGCCATTTTTATGTCCGAGTAGCCGGTGATGATGATAACCCCTGTTTTGGGGTATTGGATTTTAATATTACGAAGCATTTCGCGGCCATCGGTATCTTCAAGCCTGAAATCACAAAGTACAAGTTGATATTCACCGTTTTTCAACGCCTCCATACCTCCGGTACCACTTGATGCGGTACCAACGTCAAACCCATTCCGCGTTAAAAACTTCGATAGCAATAACGCAACATTAACTTCATCATCAATGATGAGGATCCTCTTCATATTCAGCAATTATTGTTAGCGGTAAATGTATTATTACGTGTCAAAATACAAACAATGTGCTAATTTATACGATTTATTTAATTATAAGGGTTCATATCCACTAAAAAAACATAATAAAAAAGGGGAGCCCGATTGAGCTCCCCTTTTTTATGTTAAGGTATTTGTAGGGCCATATATTAAAAGCCGTACGCTACACGTAAACCTATAAAGTTCACTTTGCTTGCATCAACGCCGGTAGCATATTTAGTAGTTGCTTCGTAACGGATACCTGCATCAATAAAGCTGCTTGCACTTACTGGGAATTGAACACCAATTTGCGGAGCGTAAACAAATGCAGTTGATTTGTTAGCGCCAACGTCAGATTTGTTTAATAAGAAGGCTGCACCGGCTTCACCCTGAACGTAGAAGTTATCAATAGGGAAGAATTTTAAACCAGCTTTAACAGGGATCAATTTAAAGTTGGTTGCATCAAGGCCTTGTACACCGCCGATATCTTTTTTGCCAAAAATGTTATTGTAACCAGCGTTAACAGTAACAAATAATTTGTTTGAAAGAACCGGGATATCAGCCTGTACCGAACCGCCTAAATTCCACTTGTAGTTGTCTTTAAAATTGCCAAGTGGAATACCTGCGTCAACACCGATGCTGTAACGGATGCCGCTTGTAGTTGTAGTTGATGTTGTAGTAGTGGTAGTAGGTGTAGATGTTTGTGCTTTTGCACCGAAAGCTAAGCCTGCAAATGCAAGGGCTAATGCTGAAACTTTGAATAAATTTTTCATAACTATTATTGTGTTTTTGATATATGTTGTTTTAAACACACAGCAAATTAACAACAGAAATCAGATGCGATTTTTCATCCAAAAGTCATGAGTATTTAATCGATTGATTAATAGTAATTTATTTTTTGACCCTATTGGTATTTTGGTCAGGGTAGTGTAAAATGGACTTGCAATTGCTGTTTTTCTGTCAAAATTAACATTCGCTTAACATGGGTTTTAGAGCCTAAAAATGATGAATTCTGCGTGAAATTGCAGAAAATGGCGAAATGGTATTAAAAAAGCGATGATGGAGCACATGCCTAATAGGCGGTTTTGTGTTAAGGGTAAATTATTATTTGGTTAACTTATTTCTTGTTAACATAGATGATTTGCAGGCGGGTTATTTTCGTTAAAAAATGATCATCATGAAATACGCCGGGCGTTTTATAGTAGCTTTTATTTTATTGCTTTTTGTGCAGGTAAGCCAGGCACAGGATAAACAATTTAACCATGGCAAGCGCGTGGTGATCATTATGATGGATGGCTTTGGTATGAGCTATTTTAATAACGCGCCTATGCCTCATTTAAAGGCCATGATTGCCAAAGGATTTTTTAAACAGGTTAACGCACTAATGCCAACAGTTACCAATGCCAATAACACTTCCATTTGTACGGGTACTTTCCCCGAAGTTAATGGCATCAGCGGCAACTTCTTTTTAAATGATAAGGGCGAAGAAGAGTATATGGAAGACAAACACCTCGTACTTGTTCCAACTATATTTCAAAAGTTAAAAGCATATGGTATCAAGTCGGCATTGATTTCCAGCAAAAAGAAAAGCACCACCCTCCTGCCCGAGGGCGCTGATATTGTAGTATCGCCGGAAACAGCAGATACCTCGTGGACTAACAAGATCGGCACACCTGCAAGTATTTACAGTGCCGAAGTAAATTACTGGTCGATGAAGGCGGGCATTTACCTGTTGAAGAACCGAAAGGATATCCGGTGCATCTATATCCATACTACCGACTATCCCATGCATACCTGGTCGCCTGCGGATAGCAACTCGATCAGGCATTTGGCTAATATTGACAACCTGATCGGCGAGATCAATGAAGCTGCTCCGGATGCTGCCATATTCATCACAGCCGATCATGATGTAAACCATAAAAGCCGTTGCGTAGATGTGCAGAAAGCTTTGCAGCTTCAGCATGTTGATATCAAACTGGCGCTGAGCCCCGAAAAGGATAAATACGTAAAACACCACCGTGGTTTTGGCGGCGCATCATATGTTTACCTTAATAAAGACAGTGATGCACCTGCAGTAAAAAAAGCGCTATATAAAATTAAGGGAGTCGAAACTGTGCTTACCCGCACTGAGGCGGCCCAAAAATACCATCTTCCGCCAGCCCGGATAGGCGACCTCATAGTACTTGGAGATTCGACCACTGTTTTTGGCGACCTGGAAAGCCAGGCCGAAGAAGATTTGCCTGCAACCTATCGCAGTCATGGTTCTGTTTATGAAATAAAAGTACCGCTCATCATCCTCAATGCAGGGAAGCTTCCGCCGCCATCGTACTTCAATTATAATAAAGATCTTGCGGGATGGTTGACCGATGTGAAATATCAATAGGCTACCTGAATGTCTTTACGCGAAGAAGCGGGTTAAAGCAGTTTAGAAAACAAACAAAAACCATGTCATTGCAGCGCAGCGTGGCAATCTCGTAGCCAATGCATGGCCGATTTGCATAGCTACGAGATTGCTTCGTCGTTCCTCCTTATAATGACGTGCATGTAAATCATTCATAATCAAGCTGCATTTTGGAGAGTAAGACCGAGTTTTTGAGCTTCTTTTTGCAGACGAGCAAGCTTTCTTGCCTT
>NZ_DASVOB010000081.1:0-17195 GCF_036383575.1 Mucilaginibacter sp. | reverse complement strand
ACGCAAAGGTTTTACTGCCGATCAAACACTTAACATCCTCCAAAACCTGTACGAAAATAAACTGGTTACCTACCCCCGTACCGGCAGCCGCTATATTGGCGATGACGTTTTTGCAGGCGTACCTGCACTGATTGAAAAGCTGGAACAACACCCTCTTTTTGGTAAACAAGCCATTGCACTGGGCACTGCCACATTAAATAAACGCAGTGTTAATGCCAAGAAAGTAACGGATCACCATGCCGTACTTACAACAGGCGAAACACCGCATCAACTTTCGGCCGATCAGCAGGCTATTTATGATATGGTGGCCGGCCGGATGCTTGAAGCTTTTCACCAGGACTGTATCAAGGAGGTCACCAAAATTGTGGTGCAATCAGGCGCCAAATTTAACGCCAGCGGAACAGTGATCCACACCGCCGGATGGCGCGCCGTTTTCAATGATAAGGAAGACGATAAAAAAGACGAAGAGAACGCCACCCTACCAAAAGTTGTTCAGGGCGAAAATCTCCCAATAACAGCCAAAGCGTTGCTCGAAAAGCAAACCAAACCACGACCCTTGTATAACGAAGCAACATTGCTTAAAGCGTTAGAAACAGCCGGTAAGGAAATTGATGATGAAGAGCTACGCTATGCCATGAAAGACAGCGGCCTCGGCACCCCGGCAACACGAGCTGCCATCATTGAAACCCTGCTTAAACGCAATTACATTATCAGGGAAAAGAAAAATCTGGTACCTACTCCTACCGGTATCGCCGTTTACGAAGTAGTAAAAAATCAACAAATAGCCCAGGCTGAACTTACCGGAACATGGGAAAAACGCCTCGAAGAGATCCGTTCAGGTGCCTCGGTGACTGATTTCCAAAACGAGATCAAAACCTATACCCGTGCTATTACTACCGAGCTGCTGGCTCAGGGTAAATCATTAAAAATACCAGCTGTGGCAACAACAGGGGTTAAAGTGAGCGCTTAAGGAACCTAATTAAACCATGTCATTGCGAGGAGCGAAACGGAAATGAGCAGAGGCGCGACGTGGCAATCGCTTGCTATACAGGGCGACTATGCTTCCGTGCGATTGCTTCGTACCTCGCAATGACATGGTTTTTAATTGATAAACAATTTCTACAACCCTTTAATCGTATTCCAATCAACAACGCCAACCTTTTCAGCCCAGGCAAGATACTCCGCTTCAAGCGCTTTTACTTTATCGGGATACTTAGCAGCAAGGTTGTTTATTTCAGAGCGATCAGCTTCCAGATCATATAATTCCCAGGGCTCGCCAATTTCGGCAACCAATTTCCATTGGCCTTTTCTTATGGCCCGGCTGCCTTCATGCTCCCAAAACAAAGTTTTATTACCGGTATACGATTTCCTTTTAAAGGCATCGAGCAAACTGATACCGGCCAACGGTGTTAATTGCCTGTTTTTAAATTGAGTTGGATAACTAATACCTGCGATATCAAGACAAGTAGGCATCAGATCGATCAAATGCCCCGGACTGTTATTGCTGCTTCCGGCTTTGATATGTCCCGGATACCAGGCAATAAGTGGTGTTGCAATACCGCCTTCGTGCGTATTACGTTTAAACAGCTTAAACGGCGTATTGCTTAGGTTTGCCCATGGAATCTCATAGCTATCAATTGAGTTTACAGATCCGGGAGTTCCGTTCTTTTGTATTACTGTTGGCAGGCTCTTCACTTCATCGGCGCTACCGCCATTGTCTGATGCAAACAGGATGATGGTATTTTTATCCTTTCCTAACTGTTTCAGTTTCGCTATAATCTCACCTATGCAAGCATCCATCCGGTAAACCATGGCGGCATAAATAGCCATACGTGTATCCCATTTATCCTTTTCTTCGGGAGAAAGCGATTCCCATGCCGGTGCACGTCTATCCCGTGCCGATAGCTGCCATTCTTTTTTAATGATACCGGTAGCCAGCTGTTTTTCATAGCGCTGTTTACGCAACGCATCCCAGCCTTTAAGGTATTGGCCTTTAAACTTTGCGATATCCTCAGGTAGGGCCTGAATGGGCCAGTGCGGGGCGTTATAAGCCACATACATAAAGAAAGGCTTTTGCTGACCTTTGATCTCATCTAATGATTTTACAGCGAAATCAGTAATGGCCTGCGTCAAATATTTTGAAGTATCGCTGCGGGTGATCTCATTATCGTTGAGCATAAAGGTGATCTTGCTGCCATCATTATATAAGGGAGCCGAATTAAAATAGCTGCTGCCATTATTCAGCATGGTAAAAGACTGATCAAACCCTCGGTTATAGGCCAGAGCAGATTTTTGCAAGCCAACATGCCATTTGCCGGATACAATGGTATTATAACCGGCCTCATCTTTCAGTAACTCGGCAATAGTAGCGCTGTGTTCATTCAAATATCCCTGGTATGCAGGCGATCCTTTATATTTTACCATATCACCAACACCGGCCTGGTGCGGGTACAGTCCGGTTAGCAATGCCGCACGCGAGGGGCAGCATCTGCCGGCATTGTAAAACTGTGTCATCTTCAGGCCCTCACGGGCAAGCCTATCGATATTGGGTGTGTTGATCTCGGAGCCAAAGGAACCGATATCAGAAAAGCCCATATCGTCGGCTAAAATGATGACGATATTGGGCTTTTGTTTAGGGGCCTGCGCTAATGCAGGCCTCATGTTAAATATAGCGATGAGTAAGTAGCAGATATTTTTTAGCATGGCTGTGATTTATTTACCACTTGCAGCCAAACCGGTTTTGGCCTGTTCGGCAACAGCCTCAACTTGTGCGGTCGACGAAAAGCCCTGCTTTTTCCAAACTTCTTTGCCGTTTTTATACAGCACCAGCGTTGGCAGCACATTAACTTTTAACTCTTTAGCTAAGTTGGTATTATCATAAACCTCAATGCTAATCACCTTAGGCGTAAAGGCAGAATTTGCTTTGAGCGAATCAAGTACCGGTACTAATTTTTTGCAGGCCCCGCAATACCTCGACCCAAAATCAACCAACACCAATGATGATGAAGCGGCCAGCTCATTAAACTGAGCTTTCGACAAGGAAACGCCCTTTTTGGTAGTAGAAATAATCGGATAACCCGAACCGATCCAGTTAGCTAAACCGCCGGGCAGTTCCTCCACATTTGTAAACCCTTTAGCACGTAACTCGCGTGAAAGCACTGTACTGCGGCCGTTAGCTATCGAGTACACAAAGGTTGGTTTATTCTTATCCAAACCATCCAGCTTTTGCTGATAATCTGTTGCTTTGGCATCAACGTTTACAGCGCCTTTAATATGGTTCTGAACAAATTCCTCTGCCGAACGGGCATCCAGGATCTGCGGCTCTTTTGCCTGTTTCAGTTTAGCCGCAAAAGCTTCGAGCGATAATAAAGCAGGTGATTGTGCTTTCACTTCGCCGGTGAAAACTACCAGCAGTGCCAGTAATACAATTTTTAAGTTTTTCATGATTAATTGTTGTTTTCGAGTTTATGGATCCTTTTGTTGTTGATGTCGTCCCTGTCAATAAATGGATAGATGTGGTTCTTTTTAGCCTCAGCATCAAACAGGTCTTTCAGTTCTTTTAACTTTTCAGGGTATTTTTTAGCAAGGTCAACACGCTCGTTAAAATCCTCGTTCAAGTTATAGAGCTTCCAAACATCCTTATCATAATTACGCTCAGGGATGGTCTTCTCTTTCGGGAAGTTCAACAGGTCCACATTATCTGGGCGGTGTGCCGCTTCGGCCTTCCAGCCATCTTTGTAAATAGACCTTGAAGTGAAAATGTAATAGTACTGCTGCGTATGCAGTGATTTCGCCTGTGCATTGTTAAACGAGCTGAACAGCGATTTACCCTGCAAAGTATCCTGTTTAATGCCTTTAACATACTCCGGCAGTTTTAAGCCTGCCGCCTCAATAGTGGTTGGGAAAATATCCGAAACATGGCTGTATTGTGTACGGATACCACCTTTTTCGGTGATCAGTTTTGGATAATAAACAATAAGCGGGTTGTGGGTCCCCCCTTCGGCATCAGCGTCCGATTTCCAGTACTTAAATGGTGTATTTGCTGCCTGTGCCCATCCTAACGGGTAGTTAGTTGAAGCTTCGGGCGTGCCGATGGTTTCGTAATCACTTTCATTCTTTTTGATGTAATCGGCTTCAAGTGTGGTTGCTGCCGAGTTTTTTGGATTGATAACACCGTGCACAGTTCCTTCCTTGCTGGCACCATTATCCCCTATCATCACAAAAACCAATGTATTATCAAACTGGCCCGAAGCTTTCAGATAACTGATCACGCGGCCCACCTGGTGGTCGATGTAGGTTAGATAACCTGCATAAACTTCCATGAAACGGGCGTATAGTTTCTTCTGATCGGCTGGCAGGCTGTTCCAGGCCTTGATCCGTTCATTACGCTCGGGCAATTTGGCATAAGCAGGGATATAGCCGGCCTTTTTCTGGTTTTCAAATACTTTTTCACGGTATACATCCCAGCCCTCATCAAACTTGCCTTTGTACAGGTCGCTCCATTCGTGGCTTACCTGGTGAGGTGCGTGGGTAGCTCCCGGTGCATAGTATAAAAAGAAAGGCTGATCGGGTGCCGCCTTATGTGCCGCATCAATATAAGCTATAGCTTTATCGGTGATCTGCTCATTCAGGTTACGGCCATCGGGTTTAATATGGAAATTATCTTCAACTAAATGCGGCGGGTTATACTGATCGGTAGCCGATTCCAGGAATCCGAAGTGATGATCAAAACCCTTACCGGTAGGCCAGCGATCAAACGGACCAACGGCAGTGGTATCCTCATCAGGTGTTACTCCCCATTTTCCAACGGCAAAAGTACTGTAGCCATTAGCACGTAAAGCTTCGGCAATGGTTCCTTTGTCCGGTGGGATCCGACCATCATAGCCAGGGAAACCGGCAGCAGTTGAGGCATGGGCAAAATTACCCATGTGTACATAATGATGGTTGCGCCCCGTAAGCAGCGACGAACGTGTAGGTGCGCAAATGCCAGCGGTATGGAAATTAGTATAGCGCAAACCGTTGTTAGCCAGCGTGTCAAAATTTGGTGTGCTGATGAGGCCGCCAAAAGTTCCCGATGCGCCGAAGCCTACGTCATCAAGTAAGATCCAAACTACGTTAGGAGCACCTTTGGGGGCTTTGAGTGGTTTGTTCCACCACTCTTTTGATTCAGCAAGTGTTTTGCCTTCCACACCCTTGTAATTGGCGGGATCGATGGGCGCTATATTAGCGGGCGTCACCTTAACCTGCGGCAATTGCGCAAAGGCAGGCACACTGAACGCTACGGCTATTGCCGATAAGGCGACAATTCGTTGATAAGCGTATTTCATAATGAAAATGGTTTATTGGTTACTTTTTATAGTTTTTATGGATGCGCTGGTGATAAACATCATACCAGTCGATAAAAGGATACAGGTGGTTCTTTTGTGCTTGCGCTTCAAAAACAGCCTTCAGCTCCTTTAACTTCTCAGGATATTTTTTGGCGAGATCAATGCGTTCATTGAAATCCTCGTTCAGGTTGTATAGTTCCCAGGTATCCTCATCAAAGCTTTTATCTGGTACGTTCTGCCCAACTTTAAAATCGCCCAGTTCTACGTTATCCGGATGATGTGCGGCTTCGGCCTTCCAGCCATCACTATAAATCGATCTCGAACCAAAAATGTAATAGTGCTGCAAAACATGTTTTGATTTTGCTTCTGGGTGATCAAATGAATACACCAATGAAGTACCCTGCAAAGTATCCTGTTTAATGCCACGGATATATTCAGGCAGCTTAATACCAGTGTATTCGAGCGTGGTAGGCAGCACGTCAATCACGTGACCATATTGGGTGCGGATGGTGCCTTTGTCCTTAATACCTTTAGGATAATAAACGATCAGCGGGTTACGTGTACCGCCTTCCGAGTTAGCATCCTGTTTCCAGTATTTGAATGGTGTATTGGCCGCCTGTGCCCAACCCAGTGGGTAGTTGGTGCTGGCCTGCGGCGTACCGATATCGTCAATATCCTCGATATTGGTTTTCAGAAAAGCTTCTTCGGTAGCCAGTTTGGGCGAGTTCTTTTTAGGATTGATAACACCGTGAACCGTACCTTCTTTACTTGCACCGTTATCACCAATGATCACAAACACCAGCGTATTATCCAGCTGACCGCTTTGCTTCAGGTGATTGATGAGCCTGCCAACTTCATGATCGGTATAGGTCAAATATCCTGCGTAAACCTCCATGAAACGGGCATACAACTTCTTCTCGGCATCAGGCAATGATTTCCATGCCGGAATGCGTGTATTGCGCTCAGGCAATTTGGCGTAGCTTGGTATAATGCCCAATTGCTTTTGCCTCGCGATCACCTTCTCCCTGAAATCGTCCCAGCCGCTGTCAAACTGGCCTTTGTACAGGTCGCTCCACTCCTTTGCCACCTGGTGAGGAGAGTGTGTAGCGCCTGGCGCATAGTATAAAAAGAATGGTTTATCAGGTGCCACTTTGTGCTGGCGGGTTAAATAAAATATCGCCTTGTCCGTGATCTGATCGGTGAGGTGACGGCCATCCGGGGTTACGTGGGCGTTGTCCTCCACCAGGTCGGGTTTGTACTGATCGGTAGCCGAACCTAAAAAACCGAAGAAATGATCAAAGCCTTTGCCTGTAGGCCAACGGTCAAACGGACCGGCATCGGTAGCGTCCTCATCCGGTGTTAACCCATATTTGCCTACAGCAAAGGTATTGTAACCATTTTCACGCAGGATCTCGGCAATAGTACCTTTATCTGAAGGGATGCGCCCATCATAACCCGGAAAACCGGCCGACATAGTTACATGCGAAAATCCGCCTTCATGAACGTAATGGTGATTACGCCCGGTTAATAAAGCCGATCGCGTTGGCGCGCAGATGCCTGCCGTGTGGAAATTGGTGTAACGCAGACCGTTATTGGCCAGCGTATCAAAATTGGGGGTTTTGATGATGCCGCCAAAGGTGCTTGTAGCGCCAAAGCCAACATCATCTAAAATGATCCACAATACGTTTGGCGCGCCGGCGGGCGCTTTATGAGGCTCGGGCCACCACTCCTTCGAATCATCAAGCGTTTTTCCCACCGTACCGCCAAATGCCGGTGATTGTCCGTTTTGCGCTTTGGCTGTAAATGCTGCGAGCAAGCCAAGCGACAGGAACAATGTTATTTTTTTTGTTTTCATCTGCATGTAGGTTTATTCGGCATAGCTGGAGCGGAACTTTACGCCCCAGCGACCGTTTTCTTTGGTTAATATGTATAGTGATTCATAATGCCCGATAAGGCTGCCATCAGCCCGGAAGCGTGAAAAGCGGGTATCAACGTGTACTTTATCGGCCGATGCCTGTACAATATTTCGATGGTCCCACTGGCTGTGGTCCCACCCTGCTTTTTGCAGCTCGCCAAATACTTTAACAGAATCACGCAAACCGGCCTTCTCCAGTACCGACATTTTGCCGCCAGCCAATCTGTAATGCGGAAACTGGTAGGTATCCTCCCATCCCTTAAGGTCTTTGGCATTAAAGGTGGCCATGTATTCGTCAAGCACCTGAAAAACAGCAGCACTTACCCGAGGGTCTATGCCGTGTGAGCCGCTTTCGATAGGCGCACTTTGTGCTGATACCCTGCCAGCGAGCCCGGCCAGGATGAGTAGGAACATTGTTATCTTTTTCATAGATATTGCTTTTAAAATTCTTTGCTCCCCTATTGAGAGGGCGCGAAGGACAGAGCGTTGGCAGGGGTGTGTTGTACGAGCGATAAGTCGCCTATAGAGTAACACACCCCTCCACCCCTCTCAAGAGGGGAATCGCGCAGGCCATTGCCCGCATCGCTCAGTTCATCAGCTTCTATTGCCATCCAGGGTTTTGAGTAAGCTTACCATTACTATTATCAATTTCCTGCTGTGGTATCGGGAACAGATAGAATTTACCTGCTGCGCCTTTGCTTACATTGGTTTTGCCAACTTTGAGCAGGCTTACCTCCAATATGCCATTCCCGGATGCATCCCGTTCACGGATCAGATCAAACCAGCGCTGGTATTCAAATACAAACTCCAGCCTCCGTTCCAAATAAACTGCAGTACGAAAGGATGCCTGGTCAAGCCCGGAAAGATCATCAAGCCCTGCACGTTTCCTTACTCGGTTGATGGATGTATAAGCTTTGACTGTTGGCCCGTTCAGTTCATTCTCGGCTTCTGCATGGATCAACAATACATCCGAGAAACGAATGATAGATACATTAGCACCTGATTCTGATTCGTTAGCGACAACACTTGGATCAAAGTATTTATTAAAGAAAGGGATCGAATCGTTAGCGATGGTCGCGTCATTCAGCTTACCATACCACAGATTAGTTGTAGGGCTTTGAAAGCGGGTTACAAAACTTACACGTTTGCGTTTATCGTTAGCCGGATATAGTTTATAAATACTGAAAAACTTATCTACGCCGTTGGGTTTGGTAGCATCAGGTACCGAGTAAAACACAACCTGATCGGCGTAGCTGCCCACTATACCGGGTATACCGTTCAATATTGATCGCGGAGCCTGGTTATTACCTTGCCCCTGCGAGTTTGATTTAAACTGTGCCGAAAAAATGTGCTCCTTACCGTTTTTACTTGCAGGCAAAAATACATCGGCATAGTTAGTAGCCAGGTCATATCCGTACGGGCCATTGATCACAGTTTCGGCCTGGGTTACAGCTTTATCCCATTTACGCTCGGTAAGATAAACCTTAGCCAATAACGAATTTGCTGCACCGGCGGTAGCCCTGCCAACATCAGCGCCTGTATAACTGTTTGGCAAATCGGCAGCAGCACTGGTCAAATCAGTTTCAATTTGCGCATAAACTGTAGCGGCAGCGGTACGCGGCAACTGCAGATCGGATAGGTTAATAGAAGTTTGATCATGCAGTACCAAAGGCACATCGCCATAAAGCCTTACCAGGTTAAAGTAATACAATGCCCTTAAAAACTTGGACTCAGCCACCAGCCGTTTATTCAGCGTGGCATCAAATTTTATATCTGGGATGGTATCGATAGCAATATTAGCCTTTTTAATTGCCGCGTAATGTTGCTGCCAGATCTGCAAAATGCGCAGGCCTGATGCCGAATGCCCCAATACCGACTGTGAACGAACGTCGGCGTTGGTAGCGCCTGGCCCCGGGCCTTCATCGTCGCCCATAAAATTCATACCCGTGTTAAAAAGGGTATTATAAGGTGTTTGAACTGTATTGGCGCCGCCATTCAGCAATGAATAAACAGCAGTAACAGCAGCAACGGCATCGGCCTGGGTTTTGTAAAACTGGCTTGCCGGGATAAATGACCGAGGGTCTTCCTTGAGCTTGGCGCACGATGCGGCACCAAGGGCAGCCAGTATAATGAAGTATTTAATATTTTTTGTTTTCATGTTAAAAAAATCAAAGGTTATCGGCTATAGGGTTATACCTATACCCACAATAAATGATTTGTTGTTAGGATACGCCCCGTTATCTACTCCCGATGTAATTGCCGATTGCTCGTTGCTGCTCACCTCCGGATCGTAACCGGTATACTTGGTCCAGGTAGCCAGGTTTTGCGCATTAGCGTAGATCCTGATCTTCTTGATAGGCGACCTTGAAAGTACCGATTGCGGGAAGGTATAACCTAAGCTGAGGCTTTTAAGGCGCAGGTATGAGCCGTTCTCAACAAATCTATCGGATATAGTTGCAGCCGGATCCTGGTATGCGCTGTGAACATCGGTATTGGTGTTTGTTGGTGTATAGCGGTTAAGCAAAGTGGTTGTAGCATTGGTATAACCGGTACCCAGCTCTAACACAGCCCTTTGCTGATTGTAAATTTTATTGCCGTATGATCCCTGTAAGAACACACTTAAATCGACACCCTTGAACGAAAACGTATTGGTAATACCACCGGTAAATTTAGGCTGCGAATTGCCAAGGATCACCCTATCGGCTACCTGTGTTATTTTGCCATCACCATTGATATCCTGGTAGTTTTGAGCACCTGGTTGCGTATTAGCTGCCGGTGTAAGTACCGGGCCACCCGGCTGGATCAACCCATTGGTTTTATACCCGATGAATGAACCTATAGGCTCGCCAACTTTAATGATGGATGGCAGTGATGAGTCAGGAATGAACTGATTAACCCCGTTACCGCCAAGGCTCAACACTTTGTTCCTGTTAACTGCAAACACCAGATTCGTATTCCAAACAAAGCCACCGGTCAGGTTGCGTGAGCTTATGCCAAGCTCGAAACCTTTGTTCTGTACCGAACCCACGTTTTCATACTGTTGCGGGTTGGTAATGGCGGTATTGGTAATGATAGTTAAACCGCTTGTAGCAGGCAATGGCAGGTAAAGTAGCAGGTTGGTGGTTTTTTTGTAATAGATATCGGCCGTTACGCTGATCCTGTCTTTAAACAAACTAAGGTCGAAACCAAAATCATACTGACTGGTTTTTTCCCAGGTTAGGTTTGGATTGTACAGACTGTTCGGCGCAAAACCTGCGACTGTAGAGTTACCGAAATTATAACGATAGTAACCCAATTGTGAATAGGATTGATAAGCAGGAATATCGCTGTTACCGGTTTGGCCAGCACTAAAGCGTAACTTTAACTGGCTGATAGCGGTAACATTTTTCAGAAAGTCCTCACTTGATGCATTCCATGCTACTGCGGCAGAAGGGAACGATGCCCACTGATGGCCGGGAGCAAATTTTGACGAACCATCGGCACGAAGTGTCAAGGTCAACAGATATTTGCTGTTGAAACCATAGTTAATACGCCCGAGGTACGATTTTAACGCCCAGATATTTGACGATGTAGATGGTGCTATAGCAAAACCACTTCCTGATACGGAGGTAACACTACCTGAGCCAAGATTATTGAAAGTATCATAATCACTCACAAAACCTGATGCCCCATTGATAGAACCCTCGGCTTTAAATTGCTGCTGGGTAAAACCCGCTAATACGTTCAGTGAATGCTTGCCAAATTTTTTGTTGTAGGTAAGCGTATTCTCATTAAGCCAGTTGAAGGAGTTCAGCGTGCCAACTTCACCAAGTCCAGAGTAGCCCGAGCCTTCATAAACAGTAGAAGGCAGATACCGGTTTTGTTTATTGTCGATAATATCAATACCGGCCAATACCCTTGCAGTAAGATTTTCGGTGATCTTGTAATCGCCTGCTATATTGCCCAAAACGCGACTTGTAGTGGTGGTGTTGGTTTGATTATACAGCGTATTGATCGGGTTGCCGTAGGTACCCTCAAATACGTTTTTGATAAAAAACGATCCATCGGCATTATAAACAGGCGTAGTCGGTGTCATCAACAAAATGGCCGGAACAACACCCGCCGGCGCTATCTGCGCGTTGGTGCGGCTACCAGTGATGTACGACGAGATCTTGAATTTATCATTATAATCGTGCTCTACGTTTACACGGCCTGCATAACGCTCAAAATTGGTATTTTGCAGTATCCCGTCCTGTTTAAAGTAATTACCTGAAAAAGCAAGCCTGGTACGTTCGGTACCTGAAAATATTGAGAGACTATGATTTTGCGAGTTTGCTTTACGGAAAGCTGCACCCTGCCAGTCGGTGTTGGCATTGTAGGGATTAAGTTGAGCTTCGGTTTGGGCGGTTTTACCTGTGTTCACCAAAGCATCATTACGCAAAGCTTCCCATTGCGGGGTATTGAGCAGGGATAAAGTTTTGATCACTTCCTGCCTGCCGAAGCTACCATCGTAATTAATAGAAGATACACCGGCTTTACCCTTTTTAGTGGTGATGATGATAACACCATTTGCACCGCGTGTACCGTAAATAGCTGTGGCCGAAGCATCTTTTAAAACCTCGATGCTTTCAATGTCAGAGGTATTGATAGAGGCCAGCGGATTGATCTTAGGACCGTTAGCTACGCCTGCATCAGTCAATGAGTTGCTGTTTGAAGTGGGAAAACCATCTATTACATACAATGGTTCGGCAACGGCATTGATAGAGTTTACGCCGCGTACCTGTACGGTTACACCTGCGCCCGGTTGCCCGGTGGCCTGCGTTACCTGGATACCCGAAACTGAGCCCTGCAAAGCCCTATCGAGAGAGGGAACAGGTTGTTTTAAAGCCAGTGCTGGGACTGAAGCTACCGAACCGGTGATATCCTTACGTTTTTGCGTACCATAACCCACTACAACCACTTGGTTTAACTGGGTTTGGGCATCTTTAAGTTTAATTTCAACGGGGCTGCCATCGGCAATAAACTCCTTTTTTTCGTAACCTGTAAAGGTTATGATAAGCTTATAAGGAAATTTTTGACCGGTTATAAAGCTGAATTTACCTTCAATATCTGTTGAGACCACGTGCGTGGTTCCCTGGATCTTAACAACAGCGCCGGGCAATGGCTCGCGGGTTGCGCTATCTATTACACGACCAACCAAATGCGAATTGATGAGGGGTTGGGTTTGCTGCGCGTTGGTTAACAACGGAAACCCGATAAGCAGCAGGAATGGGATTAACAGCAGTTTTTTCATGTCGACAGGTTTTTAAAAGATGAAAAACCTGACAATTGATCAGCTACCGCATTGAACGGACTGTGTAATTGCTGCGGATGAAAAGCATCCCCAATAATTTGCAACGTAAAAACAGTTGCGTGCAGCGGAAAAGGCAACGCATAGCCAATCCCTGCATTTGCAATATTTTGCATAAATTTGGATAATTAAAATGACTCAATTGAAACAGGCTCAACGCCAATCGATCCCTGTTTCGTTGTTTTAATGATTTGGGGAAAAGCTTTGCTTTTCCCTTATTTGAATTGTGTAATTGTTTACTTTTTCATGTTCCTTTCCGGTTATACCTGTCAAAACAGGCAGATCAATTGTTTATTTTTTAGGGGTATAATATTAATTGCTAACACAACGAAAACCGAGGTGTTCCATGCCGCTATCTTCGGTAGTTTTCATCCGCCGCGATACGCGGTAGCCGGAACAATAGCTGTCGTTACATAGAAATGAACCGCCCCGTACAACCCTCTTTATGGCATAAGGTTCGTCCGGATCATATGATTTTGAAGCACCTTTTGGATTTTTAACTCCCGCCGGATTGTTCAGCGTTTTGTAATAGTTGTTATTGTACAGATCGGCACACCATTCCCATACATTGCCAGCCATATCATACAGGCCATAACCGTTTGGTGCAAATGAGCTAACCGGTGCTAAGTAATAATAATGATCACGCTGCGTGTTTTTATAGGGGAAACTCCCCTCCCAGGTATTGGCCTTGGGCTGTCCTTCGTTCACTTTTTCGTTACCCCATGGGTAAATTTTGTCTTCAAGTCCGCCCCTGGCCGCACGCTCCCATTCGGCTTCGGTTGGTAAACGTTTACCGGCCCATTTACTGTAAGCCACAGCATCGAACCATGAAACCTGCACCACCGGGTAATTGCCTTTACCTTTAATATCGCTGCCCGGCCCGTGTGGGTGTTTCCAGTTAGCACCTGTTTTCCACTCCCACCATTGGCTGTAATCGTTGAGATTAACCGGTTTATTAGCCGGTACAAATACCAGCGATGCAGCTACCAGTAAACTATCGGCAGGTTTTTCGGTGCCTGGCGGCATTTGTTTTTTGAGCTCGTTCCAATCGGGCTTGCGTTCGGCAGTAGTGATATAACCTGTTGCTTTAACAAACTTTTCAAACTGAGCGTTGGTCACTTCTGTTTTATCAATCCAGAAACCATCAACAGTTACATCATGTTTAGGATATTCATCCGGTTCGGCCTGCTGATTATCGGCCCCCATCCTAAAAGATCCGGCCGGCACCCAAGCCATCCCCGCATGGCTGGCCTGGGTATTATTGCCGGTATCGGGCAGGGAAAGCGCCGCACCGCTTAGCCCTGCTGTTTTAAACCTGCCGGGAATATTTGATTCGCAGCAAACCTTCTTTTTAGTATCGGGAACCCTGGCTACCGCAATAATCGCCTTTGGTTTCTCCGGCTGCCTGCATGAAGCAAGCCACGCTACACTAAAAAGTATAAGTACAATTTTGTTCATTATGCTTTAACAGGTTGTAATTGAAATGCTGCATCAACTTGTTCAACAACAGGCTCTTCTACTTTATCCGGACGGTACAGTTGATGAGGTTGCAATGGAACATCATCTTTAATCATCGGGCCATCGGCAGCAAGCTCACTTCCGGGTACTTTTGATTTAAATATTGGCCAGGCTAATTGCGCGTACCATTGGTCACCTTCATAATGTGATATGCCATAAGCTTTAGGGTATTGGCGTGAAATATGCGCCGTTCCGAAAATTACGTCCCACCAAAAAAACATGTTACCAAAGTTGCCTTTGTAATAGCCTACTCCATCATCGGTAGTAGCTGCGTGGTGTGCGTGGTGCGTTGCAGGTGTTGATATGGTACGCTCCAATGCCCAGGCCAGCGGGTGTAATATTTTGTATTGGTAAAAAGGTTTGTCCCAGGGGATGCTTGAATGCGCCAGCGTGGTAATAGTTCCTTTAATGCCTTTTACCACTACAGCAGGGATGCCCAAACCAAGGTAAACCAAAGCCGTTGTTAAATAGGTTTGTGAAAAGAAAATAGTGTAAATGATATTTTGCCTGCTGGCCATAGCCATACCCATGTATGATGCTGAGTGATGCGTACGGTGAAAACGCCATAACCACGGCACCTGGTGGTGCAAACGGTGATACCAGTATTGAGTAAGGTCATCAGCTACAGCTATGATAATGAATCCCCAGAAAAACGGGACCCAGTCAAAAGTATTTTTTAATCCTGGCAATATAGCTGGCAACACTTTTAATCCATAATAAGCTACCAGTGGTTTTACCACCAGTTTAGGGATGGTAAAGCAGGCGATATCCACCCATTTTTCGTTCTTGTTCCAGCGTTTTTTGTACAGGCCGAACGAAAATTCCAATACACCAAGTACGAGCACCAAAACGGAAAATCCGTAGCCGTTAAGGTTTTCTATTATTTGTTTTATCTGGTTAATCATTGTCTTGTGATTGAGGGTTTACACTTTTACTTTTTGGAGTGATTTGCTGTTTATGTTGCTGTTTCTTTTCCCATGGACGTTGGCCGGTAATGGCAAAAGTGCCGAACATGAGCACAATGGGCAGTATGTATAGCAGCAAACTCAGCAAAGCGTTTTTTGCTATCTGTACTTTAGTTGCTTGTTCTAATTTCATGATGGGCTGTTTTTTTGAGGTTGAACAATTTGTGCCGTTTTGGTTGCAGGGCCTTTTTCTAAAAGCTTACGGCCCAGCCACAGCCCGCCGAAAATGATGATAAAAGGTATCAGGGTTACAATAACGCCTACCAATACCTTTTTCCCGATGAGGGAAACGTCGTTAATGGTCATAATGAACTTATTAAGTGATTAACAATACAGGCAAGCACAGCAATCCGCACAAAGCTGCAACGCCCGGTAAATAATGTAATGAATTGAAAAATTTGGATACAGTACAATCAGTGCACAATCATAGAGAAGGGATCAACCCTTGTTATGCAGCCTTAACAGCAGCAACAAGAATAACAACAAGAAGTAAAAGCAGCAGCAGTTAACTGATAATTAGCAAGGCCGTATTTAGGTAAAAGTTCGGGTTGCATGGTGGGTGCTTTTAAGTGATTTGATTATTGTGATTAATTTTCTGAGGCAAATGTAAAAAAAGATTTGATAAATACTACTAATTCTATAGAAATTATATAAGTAAATTCATTTTTTATATAATCAAGTGATTTTTACAACAAAACGGGGGTAAAAATGAAATAAATCGCTGTATTAGCCTTCCATTTTCATGTAGATGAAGATGATACGCGTCTAAACCCTTTTATAACGCAGTGCTTGTCTTTTCCCCTATTTTACTAATTTAGCCCCGCCTTATTTACAAAGTATCATGCGTAATAAACTCTTTACTATTTTATCAGTTGTGTTATTGTTTTCTGCCTGTAAAAAGGATGGCGGAAAAGCCCGGATCATTGTAAATGTAAAATCAAGTTCGGCAAAATCAAATGTTTACATTTCTATCTTGTCTGATCAGACCCGGATCTATCCCGGAAAAGATACCTTATCAGCAATAAGCGATGCCAACGGGCAGCTTAGCTTCTCTGTTATACCCGGCAAAATTTATTACCTGTACCACTACACGAGCGACAACCAGGTGATCGATCCAACAATTGCTTCGTTTATTAAAGTTGGTGTATTTACTTCACAGCAAGAGATCAATAACTGGCCGGTGCAGACTCCCCCGGCAACCGTAGGCGGTGATCATTACCAGGATGTTAACATGGATGGCGCCATCAATAAGGATGACAGGGTTTTAGCTGTAACTGCTCCGGCGGCGGGTAAAACGTTAAGTGTGGATTTTCCTTTGGTAACACGATAAATTTGATATCTCATTCACATAAAATCTTATATTCATACCATTATGGATATAACTACCCTTATTGTAATTACCATTATCGTTTTCATTACAGCATTTGCAGCGTTCAGGCTGTTTGATGTTAAAAAGAAAAGCAAGAAACTGGAGCTGGAACGATCGGCCAGGATCTTACCACTTTATAAAAAGGCGGAAAGCACCGCCGGCTTAACCGCCGAAGATGTATTGCCATTTGCGCAAAACCTGCTTACCCGTTATGATACCTTTTTGTATTTAAAAGAGCTTGGCGAACTGCACTTGTTTCCCGAAGAATACCATACACTTATTAAAGGAGCCGAAAGTTCACTGGCCCAATGGCTGGAGTTTCCTACCGAGCTGGATGCTTGTCCCGATGAAATAGAATACATTAAACGTGTTACCATTGATCTTAACGGGCGAGGCAACTTTATACATTACGAAGTATTTAAGTACCGGGTTAATCCGCCCCACTGGGCTACCGAATACGTATGGATCTTAGGCGTTGTAGGCTCGTTTTTTGACGATAGCAAACCTTATGATTTCCCGGCGGCTACATTTAGTAGGGTGAGCAGCACCGTAGATAAAGTTACGCCGCAGGATGAGGTTAGATGGGTGCATGAAAATATTGCGATGAGGAGGTAGTATGCCTGTTTTTTCATAGGGGCTCCAATGCCTGCCATCACGTCATTGCGAGTAACCATCAGGATTCTCCTGAAAAAAAATGAGATGACGTGCTCTGCGATGAGAAGTAAGATATTAGCGGAATAAACAGGGCAAATTACACACCCCGTATAACCCT
>NZ_DASVOB010000080.1:0-5578 GCF_036383575.1 Mucilaginibacter sp. | reverse complement strand
CGGGTTTAAAAGCCGGCTGGCAACGCGGTGAGATCCAGTTGCAGGATAACCCTGTTACATTTGATAACCAGTTTTATTTCAGCTTTAATGTAAAGCAGCAAATGCCTGTCTTACTAATTGACGGTGGCGCGCCAGACCCTTATTTAAAAGCTGTTTTTGCATCGGATGCTTTCTTTGCCGCAACAAGGGTTGCCGATGGCAATGTTGATTACGCGGCATTGAATACTTATCCGATAATTATCATCAGTGATATTAAAACCATTGCTACCGGACTGGCCCAACAATTAAAAACATACGTTACAAAAGGAGGGACGCTGGTGGTGTTTCCATCGATAGAGGCTGATCTGGTTAATTATAAATCTTTTTTGTTAGGCTTAAACACCGGATATCCTGAAAAACTGGTAACCCAGGATATAAAAGTAGCTGCTATCAACAGGCAGAGCCCGGTATTTAAAAATGTGTTTGAAAGTTTTCCTCAAAACCCCGACCTGCCATTGGTTAAAAAATATTACCAGCTAAGTAAAAGCGGTGCTAAACAGGAAAACCTGATGAGTTTGGCTACCGGCGAACCTTTTTGGGAAAGCTATGACAGCGGAAAAGGGAATGTATATGTATCTGCCGTGCCGCTTAATGAAGATTTCAGCAATTTACCAAGGCATGCCTTGTTTGTGCCGGTGCTATTCAGGATGGCGCTGTTAAGCGGGCATGATCAACCTCTATTTTACACACTCGGTGCCGATGAAAACTTTGAGGTGCCACCGGTGCAAACTACCGAAAAGCAATTGCTTAAACTTACCAAAGGCGATCAAAGCATTATCCCCGATGTAAAACAGCAGGAGGGAAGCACGTTATTGTATGTTTCGGATCAGTTACGCGAACCGGGAATATATTCGCTCAGGAAACAGGATAGTACATTGGCCACCCTTGCTTTTAATGATAACCGGGCCGAATCGGATATGAGTTATTTTACAGCAGCCGATCTGGAAAAAATATTGCCAAATGCAAAGCCCTTATTAACAGTGAGTAACGGCTCAATAAAAAGCGTTGTAGCCGAATCAAATTTTGGCACACAATTATGGAAACTTTGTATAATTTTGGCGTTGATCTTCCTGCTTGCCGAAATATTGTTAATTAGGCTCTATAAGCCTGATCAACAGGGTCTTATTCAAGCGGGATAGTTCGATAAAAATCTACACATAAAGCAGTGCTAATGAATTTGCTTATCAAATCAGCCACTATTCTTGATCCCGGATCATCCTTTCATCAACAAGTTGCCGATATTTTAATTGAAAATGGTGTTATCACCCGTATAGCCGATGATATTGACGCCGATGTTGAACTGTTTGACGCCGAAGGCAAATATGTATCCCCCGGTTTTTTCGACCTTAACTGTAACATAGGCGAATTAGGCCTGGAAACTAAAGAAGACCTTCGTTCCGGTACCAACGCAGCTGCAGCTGGTGGCTTTACAGGTATAGCGCTGATGCCAAACAGCCAACCGCCTGTGCACTCTAAATCAGAAGTAGAGTACCTGCTTAACCGTGCAAAAGGTAATTTGGTTGATGTTTATCCGCTGGGAACCATATCGCAAAAACGTGAAGGAAAAGACCTTGCCGAAATGTACGATATGTATCAAAGCGGCGCCAAAGCTTTTACAGATGGCAGTCGTCCGGTGCAGGATGCCGGTTTAATGGAAAGAGCTTTACTGTATGCGCAAGGTTTTGATGCGCTGGTTTTCTCTTATCCTGAAGATACTGCGATAGCCGGTAAAGCTAAGGTCAATGAAGGCGAGATCAGCACATTGCTGGGCATGAAGGGGATTCCTTCACTGGCGGAAGAGCTGATGGTTGCACGCGATCTTTATCTGGCCGAATATACCGTATCACGCATCCATTTTTCTACTATATCAACTGCCCGTTCGGTCGACTTGATCCGCGAGGCCAAACGCAAGGGTATTGAAGTTACCTGCGATGTTGCCGCACACCACCTGGTGCTGACTGACGAAGCTCTTTTAGGCTTCGACAGCTTATATAAAGTTAAACCGCCGCTTCGTACCGCCGATGATGTAGCCGCGCTGATAAAAGGTTTGAAAGACGGAACTATTGATGCCATAGTATCGCAGCATACCCCACACGAAATTGAATTTAAAGATGTGGAGTTTGAGGTTGCCGAATATGGTATAACAGGTTTGCAAACTGCTTTTTCTCTGGCTTTAAAAGCCGGCCTGCCGGTTGAACTCATAGTTGAAAAACTGGCTATCAATCCACGTGAGATACTCGGTGTTGAAACGCCGGTTATCGCCGAGGGGGAAAATGCCAACTTGGTAATTTTTGATACTGATGACGAATGGGAATATAGTGCTGCTAACAACAAATCTAAATCTGCAAACTCGCCGTATATCGGGCACAGTTTAAAAGGTAAAGTATTGTTAACTTACAACAATCAACAAATCTTTAAATAATATACCTATGATCGATCCAAAAATAGAAACCGCCTTTATAGCAGCGCTTGAGGCTTTCTCAAAATACAACAGCTTTGATGCAACGCAGTTAACCGATGAGTTTGCCGACGTTTTTGCATCCGATGAAGATTTTTTATCAAAAGTAGATGAGCTTGATGCTGTTTTTGATGAAAATCCTGAAGTGGAAGAACTTCGCGAAATATTCTTCGACTTGCTTATGATCAATTTCTTCAGTGCCGATGTTAAAAAGCTGGAAGAAGATTATCTTGATACCCCGGAGTGGGAGAGCATTGAAGAAGAAACACTTGACCGCGGTACCGAATTGCTTAATCTTTTGCTATACCTTAATGAGTGCGAAGACGAAGATATTGAGCCGGAACTGGAAGATTACCTGAAGGAATTTTTATTAGTTGATGAAGATGAGTTTCAGGACGAATACAGGATTTATGAGCCCGTTATCGCCAATCAGATCCTGATAGAAAGCCCGGTATCTGAGATCAGTAAAGTAGCGGCAACACTTCCTGAAGATTCAGAACTAAAGGAACTGTTTTACCCAATGCTCTGCTTCTTCCAGAATATCGATCCATCTGATGAGGAGAAAAAAGAGATCGCCGATAACGCCATCAATAAAGAATTTGATATGGCAGTATTCGAGATCCTGGTTAGTTTTCAATAGTACACACAGCGTTTAAGTATATATCACCAAATGAGTGAAGAAACAGATAAAAAGATAAAGAAGCAAGGATTGATCAAAGGGGTATTCTTAGGGTTGGTAATATCAGCCATAAGCATTATTTACTTTTATTTTATGGTTACGCTGGCCAAATCGGCTGTGATCATCACTTTTGGTTCAATGGTGTTTTCATACTTTCTGCCTTTAGCGGCAGCTGCTTTATTTTCGTTAAACCTTCGGGCCAAAATAGGCGGACTATGGACAATGCGCCAGGCCGGTACCGGAATTTTTATCATGTTTTTTGTTTCGTACCTGATGGTTTTTATTATTAAAGACCAGCTTTTTGCAAAAGTAATTGAACCCAATATGGTTCAAAAAACAGAGGTAGCCATGGTTAGTGCCCTGAACAAACTAAAGGACGAAACTACAAAACCGGAGGAGAAGAAGGAAGCTGATGCTAAAATTATAGAAATGAAAAAAGCATTTGATGCCGAAAAAACGGTTACCATTGGGCAACAGATCCAATCGTTAGGGATCAGCATTATATTCTTGTTTGTATTATCAATAATTTTTGCCGCGTTCTTTAAGAGAGAACCGGCAGGACCCGCCTCCTGATTCAAAAGCAGAACCGTAACAAAACAAAACAAGCCTTTCAAAATCTGAAAGGCTTGTTTTGTTATATAAGCTCCCTGCTGACTTAAAAATAAAGATGTACATGATATAATTGTTTAATGAATTATTGGTTAATTTTAACCAAACACTAAACACTTGTATCATGGAAGTAAAAAAGGCGAGTCCCTCGCAACCGGCCCTGAAGTGGGCGTTAATTAATCTGGTAACTTCAATAGTTATCACTTATGCGTTCCAGTTCATGGATCTTGATCCGAATTCATCCCTTAAATACCTGAGTTTTCTGCCTTTCCTGGCATTTTTGTTTCTTGCCCAAAAAGAGTACAAGGATCAGCTTGGAGGCTACCTAACTTATGGCGAAGGCTTTTTATCAGGATTTTTGTATACCATTTTCACCGGGGTATTCATAGCCATATTTACATACGTTTACTATGCCATATTAAGCCCCGAAATGGTAAATAAGATCATCGATGCATCACAAAAGAAGATGACCGAAGACGGCAAATTAAGCCAGGATCAAATTGATGCAGCTTTAAGCATGACCCGTAAATATTTTGCGGTATTTGCTGTAGTGGGAGTTGTTTTTATATACGCCATTTTCGGCACAATTGTAAGTCTGATCTCGGCAGCAGTGTTTAAAAACGAGCGCTCACCGTTTGATACCACTGATAATTATGAAAGTCCAAAGCCAACCGATCCGGCGGTATAAAAAAAGCTGAAAGCAGAATGCACAAAGCTTAAAGCTAATACCGTTTGACTATTACAGCATTCAATTGACTTATTTCAAATTAGTCGATGAAATTCTATATAAAACAAAACAGGCCTTTCGAGTGAAAGGCCTGTTTTGTTTGTATGTGCTTCAGAAGGCCAACTAATCGCTGACCTCCAACTACTAATCACTACTTTTTCATCACCAGCTTCACGATATCGTTACCAAAAACAAATACCATCAGGGTAACTAATATTACAAAGCCTACAATTTGCGCGCGCTCAAGGAACTTATCGCTCAATGGTTTGCCCTTGATCATTTCAATGATCAGGAACACGGCGTGACCGCCGTCAAGTGCCGGGATAGGTAACAGGTTCATTAACGCCAATACCATCGAAAGGAAGCCCACCAGTGTCCAGAAGTGAACCCAATCAACAGTGCCGCCAAACAGGTTGGCTATCGCTACCGGGCCGCTTACTGCTTTTCCTGGGGCAACGTCGCCTTTAAATATTTTGCCGATACCTTTCGCGTTATCCCTGAAAGTTCCCCATGCTCTTTCAGCACCTATAGGGAATGCTTCAAAGAAACCATATTTAACAGTTTTGATATCCGGGAAATCGGTTTTTGCGCGATAGAAACCCAATTTGCCTTCAGCAGTAACCTGTGCGTTTAAGCTTACCAACTGATGATCGCGTTTTACACCAAGTATAACTTTTTTGCCTTTATTGGCAAGCAATTGGGTTTGCAGCTCATCGTAAAAAATAACAGGGTGGTTGTTGGCCATTACAATGCTGTCGCCCTTTTTTAAACCTGCCTTTACAGCATTGCTGCCCGGTTCCAGCGAATCAACGATGAACTTTGCACGGGGCAGGCGACTGATAAAACCTTCTATATCATGATCGCTAAGATCATTCAAAATAGTGCGCGGGATCTTGATCTGCAAGGTTTGGGTACCGCGTTGTATAGTAAATACGGTATTGTCCAAAAGCACCTGCGGGCTTGTAAGGTCATCAAAACGTTCGAAAGATTTCCCGTTTATAGCGATAACCTTATCGCCAATTTGAAGGCCTATTTTTTTACCAACCTCGCCCGGTACAATACCATA
>NZ_DASVOB010000079.1:0-24663 GCF_036383575.1 Mucilaginibacter sp. | reverse complement strand
GTGCCCGAAGCCGACATAGTTTTGGTTCCGCTGTTGCCAACAGTAACGTTGTTAAAAGTACTGCCACTTGTACTGTTATCAAAAAGAGCCTGGGTGCCCGCTTTGGTAAAATTAACCATGCCTGTACCGGCCGTAAAAATACCTGTATTGCTGTAATCGCCGTTGTAATTTACAATACCGGTTGTTACCGTAAATGTCCCTGTTGAAGTATTGCTGTAAGCACCTGCTATGGTAACTGTGCCTGAACCTGCTGTAAATATCGAATTGTTGGTAGCACTGCCTGATACTGCTATGGCTTGTGCATTACCGGTAATGGTACCACTATTACTTAACGCGCCGCTTATAGCCAGGCTCGCAGTTGACGTGCTGCCTGTGATAGTACCTGCAGTGTTGGTGAAATTTCCGGTAACAAACATACTGCCTGAGCCAAGTTTGAGCGTATTTGCGGTATTGGTGTAATTTCCGGTTACCGCTATGTTACCGCTGCCTTGTGTTACATTAGCCGAGTTGCTCCAGTTGCCGCCTACAGTAACTGTGGGGTTGTAGGTGTCAAGGCTGGTTGTAGCCGAGGTTGTAAAATCATTACCAATTGTTAACGCACCGCCCGATGCAGTACCAGCGGTTTTTGTCCCGGTACCCGAAAGTTTGAGGTTATTATAGGAAACGCCACCCGAAAGCCCAGTTATTGGTGAAGATGTATATACTGTTTGCGAATCGCCTGAATATTCAACAGTTGCTCCACTGTTATTAAAGGAAACAACATTTGTGCCTACAGTTGAAAGAGAACCAAGTGCAGATGCAGCGGTTAGTTTTAATGTTCCGGTTCCGCTAACGCTAATTGTAGAGGTGTTGCTGTTGCTTCCATTGCCCGCTTGGTTACTTGTAGTTACAGCTGAAGTGCTTACAATACCGCTTGTTATATTAAGAGTTGCGTTAAAGTTTCTTTGGCCGTTTGATATGACAGAGTTTAAGTTGATATTGCCGGCTATGTTTAACTGGTTGATGGTAGAGTTCATTGCAAATGTTGCATTATTGCCTGAAGGGAGGGTTACACCGTCGCCAATATTGAGCGAACCAGAAACTGTTAAAGTGGACGTGCCGGATAAGCCGAGGGTGTACGCGACATTGGAAGGTATGGCCGACGTTACAGAAATATTCCCGCTAACCGCAAAAGGTGTATTAACGGCCAATGTGGTGGTCGTTGAATTTTCGGTTCCAAACAATATATTACCTACCGAAGTAGCCCCGCCCGGGCTGATAATAGGATAACTTTTATTACCGGTTAACGCGTTTACGCCAATACGCGCCGAATTATTGCCCGTAGGTACCGTTGCCGGACTCCAGTTGGCCGTGTTGTTCCAATTTGAGTCTGAAGCGCCCGTCCAATCGTATACGGCACCGGCAGTTATTGTTGCGCCTGTTGTACTTGATGCCCCCGAAAATGGAAAATACCCCGAAGTATAAAAACTTTGAAAGTCATCGGCCGCGGCACTACTTACCGAAAAGGATATGGTGCTTGGATAACCGGTAAAAAAGGGGTTTTGCGTGGTGGCTACAATAAAAAAGTTAACTACGTTGGCGGTGCTTCCGTCGGTATTACCAGGCGAATAGTAATATTGATTAACATCCATTTGCTGTGTGTTTGAGCTGTTGAAGGATGTTGTGGTTATTGATCCGGCAGCTGTGGACACAGATAAAACACTATTGTACGTATAGTAAAGCGTACCGCTGCTAAACAATGCCTGGCCATTGGTTGAGGAATTGAACCTTAACCTGCCAAAATTAATATCTCCCCTAACATTTACATTTACGCCATACGGTATAATACCGCTTTGGCCAGCGTAAATAGGGCCGGTAGTAATACCATTTGCCGCGCTGGTGATAGGTACATAGTCAACCTTTTGCTGATAAAAATTAAAATTGTCCCATTGAAAACGATTACTGGCAGAAGTAGATGATTCGAGGTATGAGTAATTGTACGTGTTTAAATCAACACCGCTCACACTGGTACCCACGTTAACAGGGCCGGTAGTTGTTGTTGTGTTGGTTGATCTGTTTAAAATATAAATGTAATAATAGCCAATAACCGACTTTACAACCCTGATTTGGTAGGTTGTAGTGCTGCTATTGGGCAATGAAATGGTAGCGTAAGTGGTATATTGATTATTAGCGGTACCATATTTTGCTCTTAATATTAAATTACCACCGGCTTGGGTAAGGTATAAGCCTTTGGTATAATCGGTACTGGTATTTGTTGTGTAAGCATTGGCAATAAGCCAGTACCGCCATGAATCGGTACTTGAACTCGTACTTGCAGTCATGGTAACCGCCGGATCGGCGGTTGTGGCTCCGGTTACATTTTTATAATCGAATTCCCACTCCCATGTATTATTAGCGAGGCTAAGGCCGGCCGGCGAAGCTGAACTGCTCATAAAATTCCAACGAAGATAACCTATGGCACTAAGGCCTACCGACGAAAGGCTTTTGGATGAGTTTAATGATGAGCCCGAAACAAGGTCAATTGTTGTTGATGAAGAATTACGGGTTGATCCTGCAGATGATAAAAATGTTGAGGGTGAACCCGCTGTAGCTGATTCCAGGTTATTGTAATAATATTGTCTGGGTGTATTGGTCCCGTCGTAGTATTCCTGGGCCGTAACTCTGTTAACCAGGCACAGCAGGTATCCGGCAAATAAAACGCAGAGTAATTGTGTTTTCAAGTTAATTAGGTTTTGGGGAGTAATTGCAATAATGGTGCTGAATCAATAAAAATGCAGTTAAAGTACGAATTTTAAGCCAAAATGGCTTTTGTATTGTGAATAGCGTACCCTACTTGGTTATTTATTGGGAAAATGGAAAATTGATGAAATTTAATTATTGATTATTATTTACTCGGTTTGGGGAATGTTTTCCCCCGTTGGTTTAATCAATAAGCATGTTGTTAACCTATAGTGATGGGCAATTAATTAACGCAAAACGGCAATTTTTTTTAAATATTCCTGTTTGGAGTGGGATTTTTGTGCCGTTGTTAGGAGAATTGGGCCAAATAACTCAATTGAAGATGGTGTTGCGAAGTGTTGTACGGAATGCTTTAAGAGAGAAAGGTCTGGGTGTTCAACTTTTAAAAGATGTGTGTTCAGCTTTTAAAACTGCTAATTTTTAAGTTTTTGATTATCAGGGTATATGTGTTCATTCGTTATTTTGCCGAAAATGCAAATGTCTGATAATCAATATCTGTTATTTTTGAAAAATACACCAGGTGTTCAGTCCTAAAAAAATTGAACACCTGGTGTATTTGCTTTATTTAACCTTTTGGTTGTTGTTGCCGCGGTTAACATCAGGCAGGGCGGCTTCGGGATCAATGGTTACCGATTCGGCTTCCTGCGTGGTAGGCAGGGTATAAGTAATTTGCTTGTATTGCAGCCAGGTTTCAACCGGCAGGTAAAAGCGTTTTTTGCTGCCGTCTTTAAATTTTACTTCAACAGTAAATGGCATCGGCAACTGCTCTTTGTTTACTACGTTGATGGTGATGCCTTTTGATGCATCCTTTCCGGCATACTTAGCGTCAATAAGAGCTATATCAACCAGCCAGTTATTGTAAAACCAGCCTTTCCAAAACCAGCAAAGGTCTTCGCCTGCACCATTTTCCATTGACCTGAAAAAGTCATCAGGCTGCGGGTGTTTATATGCCCACTGATTAATATAGTTTTTAAAGGCGTAGTCAAAACGGTCTTTCCCTAAAATCTGCTCACGCAATAAAACCAAGCCAAATGCCGGTTTATAATAGGTAAGCGGGTGACGATATTTTTCGAGGATGGCATCAGGAGCCGTCATAATGCTTGGCGATTGCGGGTCAAGCAATGCCGGGATGATCTCATCGGCAGGGTTACCGCCGCCCGGGGCGTATTCGCTATCCCGTTTAGGGGCGTATTCGCCTTTGTTAAACGCGTCGGATGCATAAATATCGATAAAGGTGTTCAGTCCCTCATCCATCCAGGCATAGCGACGTTCGTTTGATCCTACTATCATCGGGAACCAGTTATGGCCTATTTCATGTGCGGTTACCCAGTAGAGCACGCTGCCTTTATCGGTAATGCCGTCAAACACAATACCCGGGTATTCCATACCACCGGCAATACCGGCTTCGTTAATAGCAACCGGGTAAGGATATACAAACCATTTTTCTGAAAAGTATTCAATCGACTTTTTGAGATATTCGGTAGCCCTGCCCCAGGCGTCGTTGCCATAGCTTTCGGCTGGGTAAACGCTCATTGCCAATGATTTTTTGCCGTCGGGCAGGTTAACTTTTGCTGCATCCCAGATATAAGCTTTTGATGCACCAAAGGCCACATCGCGGGTATTGAGCATTTTAAAATGCCAGGTTAAGGTGCCTTTATTAACCGGGCGACTGGCCGGATCATTAACCTCGGCCAAATCTCGGATCATTACGGTTTTGTCGCTGTTTCGTGCCTGGTCTAAACGGGCTACTTGTTTAGCTGTAAGCACTTCCTTAGGGTTAAGAAGTTCGCCGGATCCGGCCACGATCATATCCCATGGAACGGTAACCTGATAATCGATATCGCCATAATCCAAATAAAACTCGCCACTGCCCAAAAATGGCAGGGTATCCCAACCGTGGCTATCGTCATAAACACACATCCGCGGAAACCACTGGGCTATTTCATAGATCTTGCCATTTTTGGTATCGCAATAGTCGGTGCGGCCTCCAAATGCCCCCGGGATGGTATAGTGATAATTAATGCGCAGCTTTATAGCTCCTTTTTGCAGCGGATGCGCAAGGCGTACCTGCATCCGGGCATCGGTAATTACAAAGGGCACGGCTTTAACCACATCACCATTATCAATCGATACCGACTCGATCTGGTAGCCGCTGGTGTGCTGATCTGCGCCAGGTGTACGGTCGGTAAAAAAGTTGGAGCGGGCATCTTGCTTATAGGTATTTTGATCAAGCTGCAGCCAAAGGTATGGCAGGGCATCAGGGCTGTTATTGGTGTAGTTGATTACTACGGTACCGCTTATGGTTTTCTTTACGGTATCGAGGGTGACTTTCAGGTTATAGTCTGCCCGGTTTTGCCAGTACCTTGCTCCGGGAGCGCCATTGGCCGAATGGAAATCGTTGCCTTTTTCGGTATAAAACATAGGCGAAAATGCCTCCGCCGGGTTGTAGTTTGATGAAGTGTCGTTGGGATTAAGTTTCGTTTTTTGCGCCGATGCGCCGAGTGCTAAAACCGACAATAAACCTATGCCGATAGATATTAATTTCATGGTGTGTATTTAAGCACCCAATATACAAAGGATGCCCGGAAAACGGTTTGTTAAAAAAGTTAAAAATAATTATGGAATTTTATGTTGGGTAGCATCATGTAATAAACTGCTTAATCATCCGGATGAATTAATATATTTAATCAATTAAAATGTTGGTATAATGTCTATTCAACAAATCAGCATACCTAAACCTTGCCACGAGCAATGGCAACAGATGATGCCCGCTAACGGGGGGCGTTATTGTGATCACTGCTGCAAAACGGTTACAGATTTTACAGTAATGAGCAATGATCAGATCATTAAACTTCTTTCGGCAAAGGATAATGTTTGCGGCAGATTTGGCCAAATGCAGATGACTGAAATTAACGCAGCCATTGGCGCAAGTAAAAAGCGATCTGTATCATTGATAGGTATCCTGACAGTAGCAATAATAAGCTTAACCCAACTTGAAAAAGCCGAAGCCAAAACCAGGCACAACCTTGAGCAGGGAGGGTTTCAACATAAAAGCAATTTGCGCATACCTGTTTCTACCGGTGGTCAAATATTAGTAAAAGGCCTGGTAACCGAAAAAGGAAGTAATATTCCAATTCCCGGTGCTACAGTCCGTTGTAAAAACGGTGAAAGTACAAGCACTGGTGTTGATGGCGAATTTAAGTTTTTGCAACTTTCGGAGACAGATACCCTTGTTGTTAGTTTTATCGGTTTTAAAACGCAGGAAATAAGGCTTGCCGATATAGCCGACAGATCGCAGATAAAAATAGAATTGGAACCGGAACTGCTAACTGAACAATTTGTAGTAGGAGGTGCCTTTGTGCACCATTCTTTTGTTCATCGCCTATGGCATAAAATAAAAAACATATTTTAGGGCTTTATTATAAAAGCTAAACTTGCACTTTCCTGTAAATATACCTTTAGGCAATTCCTCTATTCCCGTACACTTTATTTGCGAGACACTCTCGTACTTTTTAGGTTACCGGTATTATGCCTGGTTGCGAAAACATTTTGCTGATAAGATCAGTACCGATCACAGGCTTATTATTTTTATCGGGGCCGCGGCAGGTGCATTCATCGGTTCGCACCTTGTAGGGATCTTTGAAAATCCGCCTTTGCTATCCTCGCATTTCAATATCATCTACTTTATGGGCAATAAAACTATAGTAGGTGGCATGCTCGGCGGGTTGATTGGAGTTGAGCTTACCAAAAAGCGATTGAGTGTAACCGTTTCATCCGGCGATCTGATGGTTTATCCACTGATCCTGGCCATGGTTATAGGGCGTACCGGATGTTTTTTGGCAGGGCTGGAAGATGGTACTTACGGCATAGCCTCCAACCTGCCATGGGCCATTGACTTTGGCGATGGTATTCGCAGACACCCTACTAATTTGTACGAAATTGTATTCTGGCTGATGCTTTGGATCTTGCTAAAACTTGTTGAACAAAGCCACCGCTTCGCCGATGGTGCAAAATTTAAAGTATTTATGGCAAGTTATCTTGTTTTCAGGCTGCTGGTTGAATTTATCAAGCCCGATTATTTTTTCGGTTTCGGTTTGTCGGTTATTCAGTTAGTTTCTATCGCCGGTATTTTGTATTATTATAAAGTATTTCTACATCCTAAAAAGCTGTTTATAAACCATGCCTGAACGCCCCTATATTTATTATGATTTTACGCTAAGCATTTGCTCTACGTGTTTACGCCGGGTTGACGCTAAAATTGTTTTTGAGGATGATAAGGTTTACATGCTTAAAAACTGCCGTCAGCATGGTTTTGAAAAGGTACTGATCGCCACCGATGTAGAATATTATAAAAACTGTCGCAACTATGCCAAGCGCAGTGAAATGCCGCTTAAGTTCAATGCCAAAACGCATTATGGCTGCCCTTATGATTGTGGTCTTTGCCAGGATCATGAGCAGCATTCTTGTCTTACTGTTGTAGAGGTTACAGACAGGTGCAATTTAAGCTGCCCAACTTGCTATGCCATGTCATCGCCCACGTATGGCAGGCACCGCACTTTAGCCGAAATTGAACAAATGCTGAATGTTGTAGTGGCGAATGAAGGCCAGCCTGATGTAGTACAGATCAGCGGTGGAGAACCTACTGTGCACCCCCAGTTTTTTGAGATCCTGGATATCGCCAAAACAAAACCCATCAAGCATTTGATGGTAAATACCAATGGTATCCGAATAGCCAAGGATGAGAGTTTTGTAAAGCGACTGGCTACTTACATGCCCGATTTTGAGATCTACCTGCAATTTGATTCATTTAAGAAAGAAGCATTGGAGCAGTTGAGAGGTGAAGATTTGCGTGAGATAAGGCAAAAGGCTATTGAAAATCTTAACAAGTACAATCTGTCAACAACGCTGGTGGTTACTTTACAAAAAGGTTTAAATACCGATGAGTTAGGGGCCATTATTGAATATGCGCTGAAGCAGCCCTGTGTTCGTGGGGTAACTTTTCAACCAACACAACAGGCTGGCAGATTAGAGAATTTTAATGAGCAAACTGACCGCTATACCCTCACCGAAGTACGCAGTGCCATATTGGAGCAAACCAATATTTTTAATAAAAACGACCTGATCCCGGTGCCTTGTAATCCGGATGCGCTGGTGATGGGGTATGCTCTTAAACTGGGCGGAGAGGTGATCCCGCTAACCCGTATGATCAATCCGGATGACCTGCTGGATAATTCGAAAAATACTATTGTTTATGAAAACGATGAACGTTTGAAAGGCCACCTGCTCAATATGTTCAGCACCGGTAACTCGGTTGATAAGGCTAAAGAACATCTGCACTCATTGCTATGTTGCCTGCCCGAAATTGACGCACCAAGTTTAAGCTATGATAACCTGTTCAGGGTGATCATTATGCAATTTATTGATGCGCAAAACTTTGATGTGCGGGCTATTAAAAAATCATGTGTACACATCGTAAATAAAGATATGCAGATCATCCCTTTTGAAACCATGAACATTTTTTACAGGGATGATAAGCGGGAATACCTGGAACAATTGAGAGGAGAAATTTTAGTATGATGGAGGGAGAACAATTACCTCGTCCGAATCAGCTTCCTGATAAGAAGCCGCCGGGCGATTTCAAGATAGTAGGGCTTAATCTGGCGATATTTGTCGTTTATACCTCGCTTACTATGCTAATCAACGGAGGTTTGATATTTGCCGGATTGTTAATGATTTGCCAGGTAGTAGTTTGTAGCATACTTGCATTATACTACCGTAAATGGAGTTGGTTTTTAGGTGGCTTGCTTGTTTTAATTATAGGGTTTTCAACCTGTGTGGGTATGTTAAGCATCAACGGGCTTTAATTTATCCCAATATCCCCGCCAAAACCCCTTCTTTTAATGAATTGGTACACATGCTCACTTTATGAATATCTAACGCATGCGTAATAAAACGAGTAACTAAGGATGCCGATACGATCATATCCACCCGGACAGGTATGATACCTTTATTGGCAGCCCTCTCTTTATGACTCGAAAGAATGAGCTTATTGGTGATAATTAACAACTCTTCCTCATCAAAATCATAATGCTGGATGCTTTTCAGATCAAATGCTTTGGCTTTTCCCGTTTCTATGAGCCCGGCAAATGTTTCAAATGCCCCTGAGGAGCCGACAAGGGTATCGATCTCCATATCAGCAGTGGCAATGAACATATCGTTCAGGGTATCCTCCAAATATAAATTCATGGCCTCGATAGAAGCCGGAGGAATAGGATCGGTATGATGAAACTGATTCATGAGACGGGCAGCGCCAACTTCAAAGCTCTGTTTCCACAGGATCTTATCGATATTGCCTAAAATGAACTCTACACTCCCGCCACCAATATCCATAATGAGCGAGTTTTTAGCCGATAGGCAACCGCTTAATTTTACTCCATTGTAAATAAACGCCGCTTCCTGTTCGCCGTCAATGATCTCGATGGCGATGCCTGTTTTGGCCTCGACCTCTTTAATGAAATCCTTTCCGTTTGAGGCACTTCGCAGTGCCGAAGTAGCTATTGCCCTTACACTGGTAACATTGTTGGCTTCAATGAGTTGATGAAAGCGTTGCATGGTATTTACGCCGCGCTGAAAGGCTTCGGGTAAAATGTAACCCTTATTGATGCCGCCTTCGCCTAATTTTACAGCTTCAGTAACGTGAACAATTTCCCGGTAGCTATGGATCTCACCCTCGGCAATCAATAAATGGAAGGTATTTGTACCCAGGTCCATTACTGCAACGCGTTTACTCATGCAGCTAAAATAAATAATCCCCGAAATTGTTTAACTATTCCCGGGGATTTTATTCAGTAAATCCGAAATCGGACATTCGATATTCGCAATCAAAAAACTATTCTTTATAAAAGAACCACTTAATCAATTCTTTATAGCTTGCTTTTTTGCCATACATCAATATGCCCACACGATAGATCCGCGCAGCGACATAGGTAGTAAATAAAAAGCCGATCACCATCAAACTCATAGATAAAGCCACCTGCCAGGGTGGTGGACCAAACGGGATCCGTACCATCATAGCTACAGGGGCTGTAAACGGAATGATAGAAAGCCATACTGCCAGCGGACTGTCGGGTGCACGGAACAGCACCGATACTGCCAGAATATAGGTAAATAACAAAGGCATGGTTATCGGGAACATGAACTGCTGGGTTTCTGTTTCGCTGTCAACCGCCGAGCCTACAGCTGCAAAAAGGGCAGCGTATAAAAGGTAACCGCTTAAAAAATAAAATATAAAGCAGCCCATGATATAGCCAAACGGGATGGTTTGCAATACTGCAAGTGCACTTGTCATTGGGCTGGCCGGCGAATTAAGTGTGTGCCCCGCGATTTTAGTAGATATTATAGACAAAATAATCCATGCTCCGAATTGCGTTAAGCCAACTAAGCCAACGCCAATGATCTTGCCCAGCATAAGCTGAAAGGGTTTTACCGATGATATGACCACTTCAATAATACGGTTAGTTTTTTCTTCGATGACTCCTCGCATTACCTGCCCGCCATATATAAACAAGGATATGTAAATGAGTATGGCACAGGCAATCCCGATCAGGATATTGGCACCGATATTGGCGTTCTTATCGCCCTTATCTGAAATTTCAATAGCATTTACCGATATGTTGGCTCTTTTGATATTACGCAGAAGTGCAGTGTCGATATGATGCTTCACAAGGTTGTTTGAAAAAGCGATATCACTGATCTGTTTCTCAATTTCTTCGGAAAGGGGGATAGACGCTTTCTTTTTGGAAAAAATCTGTACCGAATCTTTCTGCATATAATTTACGGGGATATACAAAATAGAGATCCCCTCGCTGTCCTTTAGTAACTGTTTAGATGATTTAAGGTCGGTAAGGGCATAAGTGAACTTTACATTCGTAACATCATGGAATTTATTCGCGAAATCGCCGCTTTTATCAATCACATTAACAGTTTGTAAGGAGGATAATTTATCGCTGTTCTCGGCAACCATTTTTATAACCACGCCCATGATAAATATCAGCAGCGGCACCACGAATATCATGATGATGAATGATTTTTTACGCACACGGGTAAGGTACTCGCGCTGTATAATAAGCAACACTTTATTCATGGCTGGTTGAGTTTAGGTTAACTTTTTCAATGAAGATCTCATGCATGCTGGGTATCACTTCCTGTAGCATATTTACCCGGGCTTTTGGTATCAGGTATTGTAAAACATCGTTTGAGTTATACCCACTGGTTAATTTTATTTTGATGGTATAGCTGGCATCGTCATTATTGGTTTCGTTAACAACTTCAAAAGGCTGGCTACCATCAAAGTTTATATGTTCACCTGCATATTCTACAAAATAAGTTTCGTTTCGGTAGGAGTTACGGATATGCTTAACCTTGCCATCCAATATCTTGTACGATTGATGAATGAGGGCAATAGCATCGCAAAGTTCTTCGACTGATTCCATGCGGTGGGTAGAGAACAGAATGGTAGCGCCTTTTTCGTTGAGCTCGAGGATCTCATCTTTGATCAGTTCGGCATTTACAGGGTCAAACCCGCTGAAGGGCTCATCTAATATGATCAGGTCTGGTTCATGCAGTACAGTTGCCACAAACTGGGCTTTTTGCTGCATACCTTTTGATAGTTCTTCTATTTTCTTCTTCCACCAGGTTTCCATACCCAGCTTTTCGAACCAAAACTTGAGGCGTTTTTGTGCTTCTGCACGGCTTAACCCTTTGAGGCGGGCCAGGTAGATCATTTGTTCGCCTATCTCCATTTTTTTGTACAGGCCGCGTTCTTCGGGTAGGTAACCTATGCGTTCAATATGCGATTGGTTGAGTTTTTCGCCGTTGAAATAGATCTCGCCCGAATCAGGCGCAGTGATTTGGTTAACAATACGGATAAGCGAAGTTTTGCCGGCGCCATTAGGGCCAAGCAGACCGAAGATCTGCCCGCTTTCGACTTCCAAACTTACATCACTCAGCGCACGGTGACCGGCGTATTGTTTAACAATATTGCGGATGCTTAGCATTTATTAAGGTTTATGTAGCTGTTTTTGCTTGTTAGATGAAGTTAAGCAAAAAAAGTTACAGGTTGGGTTTGTTGTACGGAGGCCAATCAGGGTTTTCCGTTTGGGAAAGCGGTTTTTGCCATAGTTGTTTATTAATAACATTTAATGCAGTTACCGCTATGTATAACCCCACAGCGGGGATAACCAAATAAACAAGGCCGAGATACCTGATGTAAATGCGATAATCAGAATTTCCTGATAAAACCAGTAGTGGTGGCATGGCGGTATAAAACAACAGGATAAATAACTCACTGAAGGCAAAAACGCGCAGAGGCAGCCTGAACTCTGTCGGACGCAGCGAAAAGACCATAACTACAAGGGATATTACAGCCAACAGATTAACAAATCCGTTTGCCGTATAAAATATCAATATCTTTTCTACAGGTATGTTAAATAAACCGATCGTGATATTGGTAAGTCCCAATAGCAAGCTGTAAATTAAATAGATAATAAAAGTGTTGATGATAAATGGTTTCTCATTGGAGTACTTTAAGATACTTACCACGAATATCATTAGCCAGGTAAAACAGATCACATGAATAAATGAAGATAAATACCTGAAAACAGGCGGAAAGTTGAGCGTTAGGTTTTGTGTTGAATAGGTCAATAAGAGCGCCAATGCGCTTACTATCGATGTGGCAATGGTAAGATAAGCAGTATCGCGTGTTGGTTTCATGAGCAGGTAGGCTTAAATTTAAAGTGATATGATATAACAATTAGCCTAAGGATAATACGGCATGGCTGTTTATTGAAATGAAAAAACGGCGTAATTGTTTTAGTACAAAATACGCCGTTTTTTTAAGCAGTCAGTGAATTTATTTTAGTTGCTTTAAACTAAATCTTAACGTTTCAATAGCCTCTTTTTGCCTCGAAATGATCACATATAAATAACCGTTATAAATGATAGTATGCGGATATCCATATTGTCCGCCTTTCCACAAGCCCTCTTTTTTGAGATGATACAGCTCGTTAGCTATGATATAATTTTTATCAAAGCTTTTACCATCTTTTGATAGGGAGAGCACCAACGGATTACGGTCGTAATGGTGCAGGGTATCCGGGATGCCTACATAATAAAAACGTTTATCCGGCAACCTGCCGAAATGAAATTTACTGTCATTATCCGAAAAAGGAGCCTCCGCCGGCCGCGACCAACTGCCGCCCTTATCTTTGCTTTCGGTAAGCCATAAATGACCTTTCCAGCCTTTACCCGTTACCCTGAGCAGCATATGTAAAATGCTATCGTCGGTTTGAAAAAATGCCCCCTCGCACAGTGGCGGTAAACCTGATTTTGCTGCCGGAGTATAAAACATAGCAGGGTTATCCTGCTTATAAAGTGAATCCGGGTAAAAGCTGCTCAGCTTCCAGCCCGAGAGCCCGCGGGGATCGTCTGTATAAGGGAAAGTAAAATTACCACTAATGATCAGTCTGCCGCTGTTTGTAAGCTCTGGACCATGGTTAGGCACAACAGGTAAATGCATATCAAGCGGTTCACTCCAATGTTCGCCATCGGTACTGGTTTTAGCCCGTAAGTGGGTGTTTTGACGGTGTTTGTCGTAATCGCCGTAATAGGCAACTAAAGTTCCTTTATATTGGTACAGCCCGGCTGCAGTGAGTACCGTAAGGGTGTCGTTGATCTTGCCGGGTGACGCCAGCACAGTAGGTGCCGACCAATGTTTGAAATCCTTAGACGTTGCATAAACAACCCTTTGCCCCGGCGAATCCTCATCAATCATCCCATTGCTCCATATCGCAACAAAGCGGTCTTTAAAATGAATGATGGACGCATGATGGTTATATAGCCATTCTTTATCCGGCGAGTAGATCATCGCCCGTTCGATGTTTAGTTTGGGCACACCGGCTTCGGTTTGGTAGTTATTGCTGATGGATGGAGTCTGGGCGTAACTATCGAGAGCGGATAAACAAAGACAGATAATGAACAGAAGTTTGAATTTTGCAGACATGATCCTAATTAACACAAATTATCCGGTTAGTGAAAATGGAGTTGAGATTTGGCAGATTAAAACCTCCGCTGTGTATATTTAGCGTTGCGGAATTAACGTGCAGCATAAGTTTGTAAATCTCCTTGCATTAATATGCCCCAATTTTATAACAAAACCGTGGCAATCCTTTTACCCCGAAAATCAAGGTTCTTTTACTAAATTACGGGCTCTATCAAAATACATCATTTATGAAGCGAGCCTTACTCATTATACTCACGCTTTCTGCTGTTTGTACCGTATCTGCCCAACAAAAAAAGCCTCTAAAACCAGCTGATGTTTATCGGATTCCCACGGTAAGCGACCCGCAGTTGTCGCCTGATGGTAAGTGGGTAGCCTATAGTGTATCGGAAGTTGATACCGCAAAAGATCGCCGTGTGTCTCATTTATGGATGCAGAGTTATGATGGTAAGGAATCTATTGAACTTACCCATGGTGATGAAGCCGCTTCATCGCCACGCTGGAGCCCGGACGGTAAATACCTGTCGTTCCTTTCTTCGCGCGATTCAAAAACAGGTTCGCAGGTTTGGTTGATCGACCGCCGGGGTGGAGAAGGCGTAAAGCTAACCAATATTAAAGGCGATCTGGACGATTACGCCTGGAGCCCTGACGGCAAGCGGTTGGTAATGGTGATAGGTGACCCCGAAAATAAAGGCAAGGAAGAGCCTAAAACGCCCAAACCTATAGTTGTTGATCGTTATCATTTTAAACAGGATATTGTAGGTTACCTTCAGCACTTGCATAGCCACCTGTATTTAATTGACGTAGCAACAAAAAAACTGGATACATTAACCAGGGGTGATAAAGATGAGAGTTCGCCGGTATGGTCGCCGGATAGCAAGACCATCGCCTTTGTAAGCAACCGGAGTGCCGATCCCGACAAAAATCAAAACACAGATATTTTCACTATCGATGCCCGGCCTGGTGCCAGTATGCTGCAGCTTACCACCTGGAAGGGTAGAGACGGCAACCCGCAATGGAGCCCTGATGGCAGGTACATCTCTTACCTGCGCTCAACCAGCGATGCTGACTATATGATGTATGATCAAAATGTAGTGTGCATTATGGATGTTGTAGGGCAAAATAATAAACCGCTTACCCTGCAGCTTGACCGTCCCGCCGGTGCGCAAACCTGGGCTAAAGACAGTAAGAACATCGTATTTATAGTAACTGACGACCGCACCCGCTACCTGGCCAATATCAACATCAACAGTGGAAAGATCACTACAATAAATAAAGGTGATTATGTTTTTAATGACATAGCCACCAACCTTTCGGGAAACTGGATAGTGCAAAAGACAGATCCATACACACCAGCCGAATTATTTGCCCTGGAAGACAAAAAGTTGCGCAGGCTTACCTTTCATCACGATGAATGGTTAAATACGGTAGAACTGGCTTATGCCAAAGGGTTTGAATCAACAAGTGCCGACGGTACAAAAGTATCGGGTATTGTTTTAACGCCTGATAGCGTTCCTAATAAAAAATATCCATTGATCCTGTTCATTCACGGAGGCCCGGTAGGGCAGGACGAGTTTAGTTTCGACGCTACAAGACAAACGCTGGCGGCAGCCGGTTATGCTGTAGCAGCGGTAAATTACAGGGGCAGTAATGGCCGTGGCATTGATTATTGTAAAGCCATTTATGCTGATTGGGGAAATAAAGAAGTTAAAGATTTGCTTGGCGCGGTTGATGAGTTAGAAAAATTAGGCATTGCCAATCCTGATAAACTGGGTATAGGGGGCTGGAGTTACGGTGGCATCCTTACCGATTATACCATAGCATCTGATACCCGCTTTAAAGCGGCGGCCAGTGGGGCAGGCAGCGCATTACAGCTTTCGGTTTACGGCAGCGATCAGTATGTGTTACAGTATGAAAATGAAATAGGCGTGCCGTGGAAAAATGCCGATAAATGGATCCAGATCTCGTATCCGTTTTTTCATGCCGATAAAATCAAAACACCGGTATTATTTATGTCTGGTCTGAAGGATTTTAATGTGCCTACCATCGGCAGCGAGCAAATGTATGAAGCATTGCGTACACAGGGCATCCCAACCGAATTGATATTATATCCTAACCAATTTCATGGCCTTACTAAACCAAGCTACCAGGTAGACAGGTTGCAGCGCTATGTGGAATGGTATGATAAGTATTTGAAAAAATAATATTTTATGCCCTAAAAGGGGGCTTTTTTATCGTGTTTTATGAAATATTTTCTGTTGATTTTAGGAGGGGTGATTTCTTTGCCTTTGATGGCTCAAACAACAAAAAAGCCGCTCAAGCCCGCTGATCTGTATAAACAGCCAACGCTGATGGCTCCGCAGTTATCGCCCGATGGTAAATGGGTAGTTTATGAATTATCTGAAGTAGATACGGCTAAGGATAAACGCGTGTCGCATTTATGGATGCAGAGTTTTGACGGCAAGCAATCCATTCAGCTTACTTATGGTGATGAACCCGCATCTACTCCAAAGTGGACGCCGGATGGTAAGTTTATTTCGTATTTGTCTGAAAAAGATTCAAAAAGCGGGGGGCAGGTTTGGATGATGGACAGACGTGGAGGAGAGGGGCATAAACTCACCGATATAAAGGGAGAGCTTGAAGAATATGAGTGGTCGCCGGATAGTAAAAGGTTGGCGCTGATCATTAAAGATCCTGAAAATAAAGGAAAGGAAGCGCCCAAAACTACCCCGCCAATCAAAATAGACCGCTATCATTTTAAACAAGACATTGAAGGGTATCTGCAACACCTGCACTCACACTTATATCTTTATGATGTAGCTTCTAAAAAACTGGATACATTAACCAATGGTGGAATGGACGATAGTTCGCCGCAGTGGAGCCCCGACGGAAAAACTATTGCCTATGTAAGTAATCACACTGCCGACCCCGACCGGAATGAAAATACAGATATTTTTACAATAGAGGCCAAACCAGGTGCCGAGCCTAAGCAGCTTACTATCTTTACCGGCCACGATATTAACCCGATATGGAGCCCGGATGGTAAAAAGATAGCTTATCTCCGCTCAACAAGTGATGCTGATTATTTCATTTATCAGCATGATGTCTTATTCCTGATGGATGCCGACGGAAAAAACAATCGGCCATTAACTGATCAGTTGGATAGGCCTGTTAGCAATATTGCCTGGAGCAAGGACGGCAAAGACCTGGAATACGTGGTAAGCAGTGACAGGATTCGTTATATCAATAGGTATAACCTGCTTACCCGCAAATCTGTTCTTGTTTATAAAGGCAACGAATGTAGTTTTTCTGATATGATTGGCCATTCGTTGGGCGTATGGGTAGGGAAGATGAGCACACCTTATATGCCGCATGAACTGGTAGCTATTGAAAACGGGAAAGTCCGCCGCTTAACTTTTCACCAGGACAAATGGCTTAGTGAAGTTAAGTTGGCTTATGTAAAAGGTTTCCAGTCGTTCAGCAGCGATGGGACGCTGGTTTCGGGCATTTTGTACACCCCTGATAGCGTTGTAACTAAGAAAATGCCATTTATCCTTTACATTCATGGTGGCCCTACAGATCAGGACGAGTTTGAATTTGATGACATCAGGCAAACGCTGGCATGCGCCGGTTATGCCGTAGCAGCAGTAAATTACCGGGGCAGCACCGGCCGTGGTATCGAATATACTAAAGCTATATATGCCGATTGGGGAAACAAAGAAGTAAAAGACTTACTGGGTGCAGTAGACGAACTGGTTAAACTTGGTATTGCCGATAAAGACCGTTTGGGTATTGGTGGTTGGAGTTACGGCGGAATCCTTACCGATTATACCATAGCCACAGATCCCCGGTTTAAAGCAGCATCGAGCGGGGCAGGCAGCGCATTGCAGTTAGCCATTTACGGATCAGATCAATGGGTAATGCAGTATGATAACGAACTTGGTGCTCCCTGGAAAAATGCCGATAAATACATCAAATTGTCGTATCCGTTTTTTCATGCCGATAAAATAAAAACGCCTACCCAGTTCATGTCTGGTTTAAAAGATTTTAACGTACCTACGGGTGGGGGCGAACAAATGTATGAGGCGCTTAGGTCACAAGGCGTGCCAACACAAATGGTACTTTACCCCGGTCAGTATCATGGCATTACTATACCCAGTTACCAGGTTGACAGGTTACAACGCTATATTGAATGGTTTGATAAATATTTGAGCCTGCAGTCTCCTAAAGGGGGAGGGTTTTGATTAACAAAGTAAAAGGCTTGGGTTAATAAAACTCAACCCTTTTAAAATTCTTTTAATTCAATAAATTCGGGCCTGGTCACAAGTCACCCCCTCTGCTGCCCACCACACAAGACTTGCGCCATTGAAAGATAAAGCTTTAAAGTTAACCTACCCAAACACCACCATCCTATCAGGATATTTGGAGGCATAAGTAGCTACAATATTTTTGATATAATCATTCCCGGGGTAGGGGGTAAGATAGCTTTTGAGTTGTTGCACGTTATCGGCATCAAAATAATGGGAAATATAGCCCATACCATAAAATTGACCTTTCTCAACCAAAATACAGCTGTGTTCATCGCCGGTACGGCCTTCATCCCTGATAGCATAGGTTGGTAAAGCTTGCTTGAGCTGATCGATGGCATTGTTTACCTTCTCATTATAACTTTCCGGAGGTTCAACACCTTCGCAGGCGCAGCTGCTTCCGGCTGCACTGGTGCATAGATCATTGTTTTTTTGAATAAAACAAAGCTTAGGGCACAGGTCAAACGTCTCTATCAGTTTGTTGAGCAGGTTATATCCATCAAGCAGGGAGTTACAGGTATATATTGGGTCGCTGTATTTACGATATTTATCAACCGCCAGCCTGATATAGCCACGCTGATCTTCAAAAGCATAAAGGCAGAAAGCGTTTTCAAAACGTTTTAATGAGCGATTGTATTTAGGCCATAGGCGTTTGATCTCAATGGCTTCCAGCACAAAAGCAATGAGTTCCGTGCCGCAAACCTGGTGGCTGATCTGGTGTATATTACGCAGAAATTCTTGCCGCTGAAACCCTGGGTTATTGCCTGTAAAATGGCTGCTTACCCGTTTTTTAAGGTTTTTAGCCTTGCCTACGTATATTACTTTGCCTTTTTGATCATGAAAGTAATATACACCCGGTGTATAAGGCAACTGGTCTATATCTTTTTTTGATAGATTGGGCGGCAGTACCTGGTCTTTTGAACCTTGCTTAAGTGATTGCTTAATATGGTTGTCAGTATCGCTGTTCAGCAGTAAGGTGAACAGTTCGGCGGTAGCTTCGGCATCGCCCATAGCACGGTGACGGCTTTGGTTATCGATACCTAAATGTTTGCATAACCGGCCCAGGCTGTATGACGGCAGTCCCGGCAATATTTTACGGCCAAGTCTTACAGTACATAGTTTATTGGTTTGCAGATCATACCCGGTAGCTGCGAGGTGATATCGAACAAAAGAAAAATCAAAATTTACATTGTGGGCAACGAAGATCTTCCCGTGAATGAGGTGATAAATATCTGCAGCCACATCCTCAAAAGGAGGGGCATCCCTTACCATCTCGTTGGTGATACCGGTTAAGGCGCTGATATAAATGGGGATGTCACGCTGTGGATTAATAAGCGTTTCGAACCGTTTAACTACTTTTTTGCCATCATGTATGCATATGGCTATCTCGGTGATGCCATTGGCGCTGGCATGGCCCCCGGTGGTTTCTATATCGACAATTGCATACATGATATCTCAAATGTAATACAATTTTGCTAATTATATTAGTTTGATTTAAAAAAGTCAGCAAGTCCGAAAGTCCGCGGTCCGAAAGTTTTTGGTTTGAGAAAAATTGGTGTTAATTTGAGGATGGAAGATAAGCGTTAATGCAAAAGCCCCCGGGAATGCAATTCCCAGGGGTTTCAATATCTTCCGGACTTTCCGACTGCGGACTTCTGACTAAAAAATTACGACTTCTTTTTAGACTGGATTTGCTGTTGCTGGCGCATCATCTCTTCCATTTTAGCGCCAAAGCCTGATTTTTTCTTCTTCGTATCTTCAGGTTTCTTTTTGTTTTCCTGGATCTGGGCATGGATCTTTTTATCATCAACCATGAACTTGATCAGGTATTGTTGTAAAAAGGTGAACATGTTGGCCAAAAAGTAATAATAGTTCAAACCGGCAGGGTAGCTGTTCAGTGTGAAAAGGAACACCAGAGGAGTGATGTAACCAATATATTTCATTTGACCTGTAGCACCCGAGATCTGGTTGTTGAAATAAGTATAGATCAACGTTGAAATTGTCATCAGTAAACACATTAAGCTAATGTGATTAACGCCACCAAGGAACGCTATAGGAGCAAATTTGATAACGGAATCATAGGTTGAAAGGTCATGCATCCACAGGAAGCTTTCGCCCCTTAGCTCAAATAAGCTCGGGAAAAAGCGGAAGAACGCAATAACTATCGGCATCTGGATCAGCAACGGCAAACATCCGCCTAATGGGTTAACACCTGCCTTTTTGTACAGTTTAAGATATTCTTGTTGTAACAGGGTAGGGTTATCTTCACCAACTTTAGCTTTGATCTCATCCATTTCGGGCTTCAGCACACGCATTTTAGCCATTGAAAGGTATGATTTGTAAGTAAGTGGTGATAATACCAGTTTAAGCAATACAGTTAATACAAGAATGATCAAACCATAGTTCCAGTTAAACTTGTTAAGGAAGTTAAATACCGGTAATACGGCAAAACGGTTGATGTATTTTAACGGTCCCCAGCCAAGGTTTACCATTTTGTCAAGGTCGTGGCCCTGATCTTTAAGGGTATTAAAACGGTTAGGGCCAAAGTAAAACTCCAAAGGCAATGAACCATCTGTGCCGCGGGTAAGCGACAGGTCGGCCTTCATTTGTTTTACATTGGTAGTATCGTTAAAATCTGTAGCAACAGCAATATCTGTTTTGGCAATACCACCTTTAGCAATCAGCACATTTGAAAAGAAATGCTGTTTGAAAGCAACCCATGCCATTTTTTTATCGCTAATGGTCTTTTGATCATCTTTGGTTTCGCTCAGATAATCAACGTCGCCATCGGTATTGTAATAATATACCGTTGAATACTGACGCTCCATCTTAATGTCTTTTTCCTGTTTGTGCAGGGTGGTGGCCCAGTTAAGGTTAAAGGCACTGCTGTTGGCAATAACGCCATCAAGGCCGGTAGGCTTGATAGTTAATCCAAGTTTGAAACCTTCGCCTTTTAATGTATAAACGTAATCGATATACTGTGTAGGGCTATAGCTTAAACGCAGGGTAACTGAACCTGAATCCTTTTCGGCTACGGTAAGAGCTTTTGCACTTGGTGTAAAATAATAGTTGTTAGTATTGATATTGGCAACTCCGGCAGCGAACTTCAAACCAAATTGGCTATTGTCACCGCTGAAAAGTATTAAAGGCTTTTTATCAAAAGTTTTGTAGTTCTTTAATTCAACCGAGGCTACTTTACCGCCCTGGGTGCTTAATTTAATAAGTAACTCTTTATTTTCGATGGTAACAAACTCTTCTTTACCAACAGATGCGGCACCGAAAGGCATTTTTAATAAAGCCGAATCAACTTTGACTGTTTTGGCGGTATCAAACTTTGCCGTGGCTTTGGCAGCAGCGGCACTTGCAGCTACACCAGCTTTTTTCAGCGAATCCTGGTGCTGCACTTCGCGCTCTTTTTTAAGGTCGGCTTCTGATGGCTTTAAAAAGTATATCGAGCCGGCAATGATCGCCATGATCAGGAATAATCCTGTAAACGTATTTTTATCCATTATCTAATTATCGTACAATTACTTATTTTTTGCGGGCATATGCCAGCGAAGCGGCGACAAAGTTAATAAAAAGTGGGTGCGGATTAGCAACTGTTGATTTTAATTCGGGGTGAAATTGTGAACCCACAAAAAATGGGTGGTTTTTCAGCTCAACTATTTCCACCAGGCCATTGTCAGGATTTATGCCAGATGGGGTAAGGCCAGCAGCCTCGTATTGCTTAAGGTAGTCATTATTAAACTCATAACGGTGGCGGTGCCTTTCAGAAATATGGGTTTTTCCATATATTAAAGCAGCTTTTGAGCCTTTTCTGATATCACAAGGATAAGCGCCTAAACGCATGGTACCGCCTTTATTGGTGATGTTTTTCTGATCTTCCATCATACCGATAACAGGGTATTCAGTTTCAGGGTTCATTTCAGTACTGTTGGCACCTTCAAGCCCTAAAACGTTACGACCAAACTCAACTACGGCACATTGCATGCCTAAGCAAATACCAAAGAACGGGATATTATTTTCGCGCACATGGCGGATAGCCTGAATCTTGCCTTCAAAACCGCGCTCGCCAAAGCCAGGAGCAACCAATACACCGTGCATACCCTTTAGCTTTTCAACAGCATTTTCGGGTGTTAACTGCTCTGAAGGGATATATTCGATCCTTACTTTGCATTCCTGTTTAGCGCCGGCATGGATAAAGGCTTCGGTAATTGATTTATAGGCATCCGGTAGCTCAACATATTTACCAACCAGAGCAATGCGTACATCGGCAGTTGGGTTTTTGAGGCGACCAAGAAACTCTTTCCAGTTTTCGAGGCTTGGTTCGTTTTTGTGCGGAAGCTTTAATTTAGTAAGTACAGTTTTGTCAAGCTGTTCTTTAAGCATCAATAAAGGCACGTCATAAATACTTGGAGCATCTATTGATTCAATAACCGCGTTGATGTTTACGTTACAGAATAGTGCGATCTTTTTGCGGATATCATTGGTAAGGTGGTGTTCGGTACGGCAAACCAGGATATCTGGCTGAATACCGTACTCCAATAACATTTTTACCGAGTGCTGCGTTGGTTTGGTTTTCAATTCGCCTGCTGCTGCAAGGAAAGGTACCAGTGTAAGATGAATAACCAGTGAGTTGGCCGAGCCAATTTCCCAGCGGAACTGCCTAACAGCCTCAATATATGGTAACGATTCAATATCGCCTACAGTGCCGCCCAATTCGGTGATCACGATGTCATATTCGCCGTTTTCACCAAGTATGCGGAAGTTTCTTTTTATTTCGTCGGTAATGTGGGGTACTACCTGTACAGTTTTTCCTAAAAAAGCTCCTTCGCGCTCTTTATTAATTACATTTTGGTAAATGCGGCCGGTAGTGATGTTGTTGGCTTTTGAAGTAGGAGTGTTCAGGAAACGCTCGTAGTGACCAAGGTCAAGATCGGTTTCGGCACCATCTTCGGTAACGTAACATTCACCGTGTTCATAAGGGTTAAGTGTTCCCGGATCGATATTGATATAGGGATCAAATTTTTGGATGGTTACACGGTAACCGCGAGATTGAAGGAGTTTGGCTAAAGAAGCAGAGATGATACCTTTTCCTAACGATGAGGTAACACCGCCCGTAACAAAAATATATTTAGTCATGATTTTTTTTGAAAATGGCCGGGCTTTTATACCGCGACCAATTGTTTCTGTACGGGATACAAAAGTAAGAAAATTTTCACGCTTCGGCGTATCTGTTTTTCAAAAAAGGGAACTGTTAATGTGTTTTGTTTGTAAGTTTCTTTTAAAGAGTAAGTTATGTATTTGTTTGCAGGCGGTATGCCAAAAGGGAAACGATCTTAAACACTTTCTTTTTGCCTGCTGTACAACTCAATTTTGCGGTGCAATTCGTTGGGGTTAAAAGGCTTGCTTACGTAATCGTTCATGCCAACGGTAAATGCCATATCCTGGATATCAAGCATAGCTGATGCGGTAAGGGCTATAATGGGCAGATTTTTGTATTTATTGCCCGGTAGCTCGCGTATGGCGCGGGTAGCCTGGTAGCCATCCATTTCGGGCATTTGCAGGTCCATTAAAACCATATCATAGTCGTGGGTTTGCACCAGCATTAAAGCAATTTCGCCGTTTTCGGCCACATCACATTCAACATCCCACTGTTTCATGAATTGTTTTGCCAGTATCACGTTGATCTGGTTATCTTCGGCAATCAATAGTCGCGTACCTTTAAGACTTTTTAAGCGATAAAACTCATCACTATCGGCTGTACTGTTCAATTGTCTTTTACTGTTTTTAAAAGTAAGACTGAAATTGAATACCGAGCCTTTGCCATATTCACTTTCAACGGTAATGTCGCTGCCAAGTAATTGCAGCAGGCGTTTGGTAATAGTTAGCCCCAAACCTGTGCCGCCGTATTTGCGGGTGGTATCCGAACTGGCCTGGCTAAAACTTTCAAAAATATGATCAGTTTTATCTGGTGTTATGCCTATACCGGTATCAGCTATTTCAAAATCAATGGTTGATGAGTCATCTGTACTGCTGGCTAACGATGCGGTTACTGTTACTTTTCCTTTATGGGTAAATTTAACAGCATTGCTCATCAAGTTGGTGAGGATCTGGCCCAGACGTACCGGATCGCCAATGATGGCATTGGGTAAGTCCTGATCCATCATCAATTTTATCTGGATGTTTTTTTCATTTGCCTTTTGCAGGAGGGCAAGGCGTATATTTTTGATCAGATCGGTTAAGCTGAAGTCAACACTTTCAAACTCAAGGCCACCTGCCTCTATCTTGCTGAAATCCAATATGTCGTTGATAAGTACCAACAAGTTTTCGGCCGAAAACTTCAGAAAGTTCAGAAACTCCTTTTGCTCTGGCTTGGGGTCCTGATGGATAAGCAGGTGAGTAAAACCGATAACCGCGTTCATTGGCGTACGGATCTCATGGCTCATGACACTCAGGAACTGCGCTTTGGCCATGGCCGCTTTTTCGGCAAGTTCTTTTGAATGGATCAGCTCAACTTCTAACTCTTTGGCTTTTGCTATCCGCTCATGTAAAAAGCTG
>NZ_DASVOB010000078.1:0-5549 GCF_036383575.1 Mucilaginibacter sp. | reverse complement strand
CAGTTAGTTGAGGAATTACAGCAATATAATGTATTAATAGTAAGTGGTTTGGCGCATGGCATTGATGTAGCGGCACATAAAGAATGTTTAAAGCTAAACGTGCCAACCATCGGTGTACTTGGCCATGGGCTCGACAGGCTTTATCCTGCTCAAAACCGGGCTACTGCCGATAAAATGCTCGAAAACGGCGGTTTACTATCCGAATATCCTTCGGGCACTAATCCCGACAGGGAAAACTTTCCGCAGCGAAACCGGATAGTTGCCGGTATTGCTGATGCAACCGTTGTGATTGAAGCCAGCATTAAAGGAGGTGCACTTATAACAGCCGAAATAGCCAATTCCTATAACCGGGATGTATTCGCTTTTCCAGGTAGGTTGGGCGATGAATTTTCTGAAGGATGTAACTTCCTGATCCGCAATAATAAAGCAAGTTTGTTAACTTGCGTCGCCGATCTGGCTTTTAGCCTGGGTTGGGAAAAGAGTGATGTAAGTAAACCTGTTGAACAATTTACGTTGCCGTTTGATCTGTCGGACGATGAACGGCTGATCATGGAGATCCTGCGGCAAAACAGCACACCGGTTGCTATCGATGATCTGACGTTAAGGGCCAATATGCCTATGAGCCAACTGGCTATGAACCTGCTCAATATGGAAATGCAGGGATATATCAGCTCACTGCCGGGGAAAACGTATCGGGTGAATTGATTTTTGGTCGGAAGTTCTAAGTCGGAAGTTTTAAGTCAAAAGCTGGCTACCTGTTTTAAAATCTTTCGACTTAGAATCCAAGACTATGGACTTAATACTTTTGGCTAAAGACTTCGGACTTCAAACTACCCCTTCGGTGAATCAAAATGCACCAGTTTGCCATCTTCTTCACTGATAGATTGCCAGGTATCATTTTCAAAAGTAATGACGGCCACGGCGCAGGTAGGCATTTCTTTTAGCTGGCTGGTGAGGTAGTATAATATTTGACTTATGCCTGGATTATGGCCAACTATGCCAATAAAATCATATTCATCGGGCAGGCTATTAATCACTTTTACCCAGGTGTTTTCGCTGGCTTCGTAAATTCTTTTATCCTCACCAGGAACGGGTAATTTAAAGTGGTTGGCAAAGATCTCGGCAGTGGTTTTGGTACGTAGCGCAGGGCTGGTTATTATAATTTGAGGAATTTGTAATTGTCCTTTTAAAAGGGTAGCCATTAAAACCGAATCCTGCATGCCCGATTGTTTTAACGGCCTGTCAAAATCAACGTAACCGCTTTCATGGGTAGCTTTTGCATGACGTATTAATAATAGTTTTTTCATGATTTGAAACGGGTTAGCGATCGGTTTATGATATTATGGCTTAATTAATATAACGTGAAACATTTTCAATAAGTTTCCAATAATACTAAATAAAAAAGGAGAAGCAACAGCTTCTCCTTTTTTTAAGAGGGTTGAAATGCCTCTTATTTCTTCCATCGGTTAATTAAAAGGCGTAACCTACTGAAATACCGAAAACACGGTTTGTGAGTTTAATACCATTAACATTGGTGATGTTGGTTAAGCCCCAATCGTAGTTAGCATTGATCAGGAAGCCGGTTTTGAATTTGAAGCCAACAATAGCATCTAAGCCAGCGTCGGTCCTTTTGATCTCGTCCTGGCCACTGCCAAATTTAATGCTTTCAGAATTTCCGCTGTCGTCTTTTGATTTACCGGAAACACCCATACCAAGGTAAGGGCCTGCACCAAAGTAAAAGTCGCCAACTACCGCAGGTACGTGGTAAACAACATTTACAGGCACCTGTAAATAATAAAGTTTTACTTTACCAGATGAACTGGCCTGATCATCAATAGAAACGCTTGACGAACCACCTTTACCGGTAAAGTTTAAGGCCGGTTGTAATGATACGTTGCCGAATTTAAAGTCGACAAAAGCGCCTACGTTGAATGTGGTTAAGCTGCCGGAATTGCCGGAACCGCTAACACCATCAACTGTAGCGTGTAATGTTGCGAAGTTCACACCTCCTTTAAAACCAATAGTTGGTAATTGAGCAAATGCTGCGAAAGATGCCACTAAAAGGCACAGGCTGAGTAAGGTTTTTTTCATCGTGTAAGGGATTTAAGTTAATGCACAAAATTATACAAATACACTAACATTAAAAGGCATCTGATGTTTTTTTGTGAAATACTAACAGTAGTGCGCTCGTAAGTATAACTTACGCAATGTTTTATGATCTCGATTAGCGGTTGGAGAAATTTACGATATCGGCTTCTGGCATATCATTCATACACTTAAAGTGCCCGAGCGGGCATTTTTCAAGCCCGAATTTGGAGCAGGGGCGGCAGGATAATTCAATACCGGCAATCAGCGTTTCTTTTACTTTATAAGGCCAAACACCCAGCAAGTCGGGCGTTGTGCCGCCCCAAACCGAGGCTATCGGAACATTAAATGCTTCGGCGATATGGGTAAGACCGGTATCAAAACCGATGAGACTTTGCGCTTTCGATACCAGGAAAACCGACTCATCAAGCGATGTTACTCCGCAGGCATTATAAACCGAAGTGCCAACCGCTGCCGCTATTTCATCACCATTGGCCTTTACATCATTGCCGCCCAATAGCAAAACAGGCAAATTAAGCTGTTTGCAAATACTGATGATCTTATAATTAGGCATCCGCTTGGTAAAATGGGTAGCGCCTATTACAAAAGCGACATAGCCATTTTGGTGACCGGCGGGCAGCAATTTGGTTATATCATGCTCGGCCTTGACATAATAATCAATCGGGTTATCGTCATTAACAGCGCCCAAAAACGTAACTGCTTTTAAATACCTGTCAACCAAATGCTCCTTACTAACCAGGTTACGTTTCAGTTTTAAACTCAGCCATTTCAGGATCGGCTGTTTTTTGTAGGTTGATGTCTTGATACCCGTGCGTAGCTTGATGATACTTGTACGAAGATTATTATGCAGATCAATGATCTGATCGTATTTTTCGGCCTTGATCTCGTTAATAGTATCTGTTAACGAGGGTTTTAGTAACAGCAGCTTGTCAACATATGGGTTGTTATCGTAAATGTATTTGAAGGCCGGTTTGGTTAAAAAGTGAACTTCGGCATCGGGCACCTGCTTTTTTAGGCAGCGTACAACAGGCGTGGTATAAATTATATCACCCATCGAGCTAAAGCGGATCACCAGTATTTTCATGCTGTTATCAGTACTCAGGAAATCTGGTTCCTGATTTTTTCAATTATTGAGGTAGATGAGTATCCTTCAACAAAATTAATGGTTTTAACTTCGCCGCCGTTTGCTATCACTTCTTTAGCGCCCACAATGTTTTCAACCGCATAATCAGCGCCTTTTACCAGGATATCCGGAAGGAGGGAACTAATCAGGTTGAGCGGCGTATCTTCTTCAAAAACAACAATGGCATCCACAAAAAACAGTGCTGCTAATAAAGCGGCACGGCTATTTTGATCGTTTACCGGGCGGGTAGGCCCTTTAATGCGGGTTACTGAACTATCAGCATTAAGACCGATCACCAGCTTGTCGCCAAGTTCGGCTGCTTTGGCCAGGTAGGTGAGGTGCCCGATATGCAAGAGGTCAAAAACGCCATTGGTAAACACCACCTTTTTACCTTCGGCCTGCCAGTTTTTGATCTGTGCCTGCAGCGATGGCAGGTCAGCTATTTTGTCAAGAAGCGTTTTTTCGAAGCCTGTTCTCATTTATTTTTTTCTGTAGAGACGTATTACATGCGTCTCCATATCATTAGAAAAGACGCATGTAATGCGTCTCTACGGTAATTAATTAATCAAAAAGATCATCGACAGCAGTACACAGGATATGCCCGATAAGGATATGCATTTCCTGGATGCGCGCGGTGATGTTTGATGGCACAATGATATTCAGTTGGCAAAGACCATTCATTTTGCCACCATCTCTGCCCGAAAGCCCCAAAGTTTTAACCTCCAGTTTTTTAGCCGACTCAAAAGCCGCCAAGATCCCCGGACTGTTGCCGCTTGTCGAAATACCGATGAACAGATCGCCCGGTCTGGCAAATGCCTCCAGCTGGCGCGAAAATACATGCTCATAACCATAATCGTTGGCGATGGACGTAAGTGCCGAAGTATCCACCGTTAAAGCAATACCAGGCAAAGGCTTACGGTCTTTTACAAAACGGCCGCTAAGCTCTGCAGCAATATGCTGTGCATCAGCGGCACTGCCGCCATTGCCGGCCAGTAATACTTTATTGCCGCTTTTTATGGTTGATGTGATCATTTCACAAGCTCCCTCAATATCGCCGCTAAGCGTATCAATTACCCTTTGAAGAGTATCCAGATGATCTTTAAGTTCGTTTAATATTTGAATCTTATTCATTCGTTCGTTCACTGGTTCATTTGTTCACTGGTTCATTAGTCCAGTCTTAAGGCAAGCATCCTTCAACCTTCCGCCTTATTTTTCGTCTCTTAATATGTCTTCAACGATCTCATCCAAAGTAGTTGTTGCACTACCCACGCGGCGGATCACTATGGCAGCGGCATGGTTGGCAAGTTCGCATGAATCCTCAATGCTTAGGCCGCCTGCCATAAAGTAGGCCATGGTAGCCAGCACGGTATCGCCGGCACCGGTTACATCAAACACTTCTGTCGCTTTTACAGGCAGGCTTTTATGTTCCTGTTCGCTTAGTATTACCATGCCTTCTTCAGAAAGGGTAACTACTATATATTGCGTACCCGTTTGTTCAAAAATTACCTTGCCAGCCTGTTGCAAGCTTTCTATCGAGTTTATCTTCTCCGTTTTAGCTGCTTCCGACAACTCCTTACGATTGGGCTTGATGATAAAAGCACCCTTGTATTTCTCGTAATTAAGCCCTTTGGGGTCGATGATTACTTTTTTACCTTTAGCATTTGCCGCCCTGATAATGCCTTGCGATAAAAACGGCGAAAACAGACCTTTGTTATAATCAGACAAAAGTACCATGTCAGCACCATCGATATGGCTGCTTAACTTGCCGATAAGTTCATTAGCAATAGCTTCTGATACTTCGTCGGTAACTTCGCGGTCAACCCGAACCAGTTGATGGCTGCCCACAACAACACGGGTTTTTACCGTAGTAGGGCGGTTGCTGTCTTTTATAATGGTATCTGTTTCAACGCCTTCGTCGGCCAGGATCTTAATTAGTTCACCTGCCGCCTGGTCGTTACCAATTACACCGGCAACAATAACTTTTGCCCCTAACGATACCAGGTTTTGAACCACGTTACCTGCACCACCCAGCGTAGTAGTTTCGTTCTTTACATTTACGATAGGCACAGGTGCCTCTGGCGAAAGACGGGTAGCGCTACCCCATATATAATGGTCAACCATCAGATCACCAATAACCAGTATTGCCGGTTTATGTGCCGATGCCTGTATGGATTGTACTTTATCTTTTAATTGGTTCATCAGTTCAATAGTTCATTTGTTCATTGGTGGCAGCAGCAGATTGTTCTGCCCTAATCTCCAATCACTGGTCTCTTTTAGCTGCAAACGCCTTTGTAATTTCTGCCAACGACATGGCATTCAT
>NZ_DASVOB010000077.1:0-7063 GCF_036383575.1 Mucilaginibacter sp. | reverse complement strand
GCCGATAAAATATATTTGATCCAGGCCATTGTTGAGCAAATGGATTTTGAGAAAGGGATATTTGAGGCAAGCAAACTTGAGCTTATCAATATTATAAAACATTATAATCACGCCTACCTTGAACTGTTGAGTATCGGTTTTATCCGCGAGCATAATACCAGTCGCGATTTTGAATATAAAACATCAATTGAGTTTAGTAATGATCATTTTTTTGAGTTTTCAATAACCAAATATCTCCTGCATAGAAATGGTAATCTTTTTGATACCGACCTCATCAATACCATTAACAAGTATTTTACCGGCGAGCGGAAGTTATCCATATTGAAATGGAGTATTATTTATGCCATCAAAAGCGGGCAGCAGGAAAGTTTCCAGCTTTTATCACAAACACGCCTTACAACCAACGAAAAATCCGACCTGATCATTTTTCTGGGTGATTTACTTGAAAAAGAATTTAGCACCTTAAAGGATACCGAAACGCTGGTGCAGTATTTTAAGCAGGATTGCGGCGATGAGCTGTTTGATTATTTGTTTGGTTTAGAGTTTATTAACCACGATTATGCCAAAACCCTGCACACCCTGCTTAAGTTTGAACTTTCGGAGAAAAAGAAGATCCTGGTTTATACTGGCCTGGCTACGATAAGCGTGCTGGGGCTTGAAATGAACAAACTTGAAGAGTATCTTAAAGTAATGAGCGGTTTCGGTGCGGTAAGTTATTACGAGTTTTCAGTTAATCCTTTAAAATGCATCAATACAATTTACCAATACCTTAAATACGGCATTATTAATAAGGAGTTTTTTAAAGAGCTTACACGGTTTTACTTTCGCCCACCATTGCAGCTTGAAGGTTCTGCCACCAATGACCTGGTGTTTTTGTTAGCGGCGCATACTTTAAGAATCTGTAATGAGCCTTTAAAAACGCTGCGTTTTATTGCGGTGCTCGAAAAATATTATCGCCCTGTTACTAATGCTGCTTGTGTATACAACTTTTTTTTAAACCGGATAAAAACAGAGGAATACCTGGCATTGGGCCAAATTAAAAAGGCGATGTTATTATATTTTGAGCTGGATGAAGCTTACAGGCAAACGGAAGAAGCTTTTACCCCGTTGATGATCACATCATACAATTGCATTAAGATAATAGTAAGTTTTAATAACAGGCAGCTTTCCTTAACAGATGATACTTTTGAAGAGTGGGCAAACCTTATTATTAACGAAATGGATTACAAGCTATTAAGGGTATATATGCTGGCCTTTTTGTTAAGAAATCAGCATGCAGTTAAACACCCGTCTGAGCGGGTGTATAAGCATATTAATTATATGTTTTTAAAAACAATGAGCGAAAGCGGTTTACGTGCCGATATATTTTTAAAACAGAACAGCTTTATAAGTTAATGGCGGCCTTTTGGTCGTTATTATATTTATCTATAATAAAATTGTAAAGTGTGCGCTTAATTTCTGAGTGATTTAAATACTTATCTAAAAAGAGGGTTATTGGCTCGCTGCTTGTTTCAATAGCCGTTAATTGTAACAGCTGTATTGAATTTCTCTCTACATTTTCAATGTTTTGCAGGTACGAAAGGACACACATATCACGCAGTAATTCGTCATCGCCTTGCTGATGTATGGCTGTAAATTCATCTTCAAGCAGGGAGATCAGGCTACTGCAGTTGTCAAATGAATACCGCTTCTGAAGCTGCACATAGATATCATCCATAATGGCAATGCGCTTTTCGGTTTCGTCAATGGTTTCTCTTATCGGGCCGTTAAGGTCTTTAAAACTGCTGGTGCCTAAAATTTCCAAAAGGCGTTCGGCCAGGTGCGCATTGGCACAATAGATCCTGTTAAGGTGTTCTGTTAAAAAACTTGTCAACTTATCTGACGCCCATTGTGTTGGATAGGGGGGAACCGTACCGGGTGTTTTCTTTTTCATTAAATCGTGATCAGTCATGGTTAACTAATGCCGCTGTGCATTAAATCTTTGTTTAAAAGCTTTAGGCTTGTAAACAGAGGAATGAATTATTGATCGAAAACAACTGACCAGATGAACCGGTTTTTAAAGTAATTTGAGCAATTTGCTCATTGTGCTAAAGTTATTTCTTTTTGCCTAAAACGACAAAGTTTTATACAATATTCATTCTTTTAAATGCGGTCAATAAAAAATAAACAATTTGTTTATCTCTATTAGTTATCAGGACATTTTAAAAAAAATAAATCTACGTGACGCAGTTCAAAATGCGTACCGATTTTGTTACGGTGATGTAAAATTTACAATCGTAACATATAAGTTACCATTTCTCTGTGCTTTTTACTGGTAACGACATTCTTATTTCGTTGCAATTATAAAAATGTAATTATAGCCTATGTGCTGTTTGCATATCTATACACGTTAACTATACATTTACAAAGTGTATAAACACCATAAATGAAGATTAAGTATCTTAAATAGGCTTTGTTTCGATATAATTATGCATTTATTCAGAATATATCCAGAATTAATTACCCCGGGTTTATTTTTTTTAACGCATAAATTATTATATCGTTGAAATTTTATGTAGCATTGTTATGTTTAGAATGATTATTGATTGAAAAAGACCTTCGCCATAGTAATGCTAATTACTCATATGCTCAATTTACTTGGGTATATGGCGCTTAATCAATATTTTACTAACAAATCTAACGGAATAATAGCCCGGGAAATAGCCAAAGGCAAATACAATTCCCGCGATCTGATTGAAATTAAGATCAAGCAAAACCTGCCCTTTATACATGATTGGGATAGCTATGTAAATATTTCCGGGCAGTTGCAGCTGGATGGTGTTGCGTACAATTATGTAAAGCTTAGGGTTACCCGTGATACGGTTTATGTTCAATGTATCCCCAATTATGAAACTACAAAGCTGCTGAACGAAAATGTGATCTGCGCTAAAAAGCTGAACAATGCACCCATCAGCAAACGCACACATGAATCATCGGAAAAGAAACTGGGCAGCGACGCAAAATATAACTGCCCCGAAATTTCATACTCTTTTATAAAACCTGCGGAGCCTGTTCAGCCTCCCGGTACATTTATCTATATCAGCATGCCTGATGCTTTTGTATCCGTTGGCGGCCAGCCTCCGGAAATGGCGCTTGCCTGAATTTATACCTGATAATTAATCTGTTCCCTCAACTTTAATGACATGCATTATTTGCATTGCAATGTGCTGTGCGTATGCATTGGTCATGGTTGTACCTGGACAGTATACCCCTAATCTATTTTAATTTGAATAAATGAATACTCTTTATAAGATTTCATTATCCGCACTGTTTATGTGTTGCGGTGGCCTTGCCCATGCGCAGCATAAAAGCGTTAAAGATACCCTTCAGCTTGATAGCGTTATAATTAAAGAAAGCAGGCTTAAGTATCTGCCCAATGTATCCGGTACCAACATTTTTGCCGGTAAAAAAACCTTTGTTATTTTCCTTGATGCGGGTAAAGCAAATTTGGCCAATAACAATGCCCGTATGACATTTGCCAAAGTACCCGGCGTTAACATTTGGGAGATGGATGGTGTCGGTTTGCAGATCAACATTGGTACCCGCGGCACAGATACCCATCGCTCTATCGAAACCAATATCAGGCAAAATGGCTATAATACCAATTCAGATATGTTTGGCTATCCTGAAAATCACTACAATGTGCCATTCCAGGCTATAAGTGAAATCCAGATAGTACGTGGTTCGGCGGCATTGCAGTTTGGCAGTCAATTTGGCGGTATGGTTAACTTTAAGCTTAAGGAGGGTGACAGCACCAAAGTGTTTGGTTTTGAAAGTGAGCAATCGGCGGGTTCAAACAGGTTTTTCAATTCGTACAACGCTATTGGCGGTAAAGTGGGTAAGGTTAGTTATTATGCTTTTTACAGCGCCCGAACCGGCGATGGCTGGCGGCCCGATGCTGCTTTTAATTCACGCGCTTACTACGCCAATATCAAATACCAGTTTAATGAAAAGGGAAGTTTGGCTTTCCAGTTTTCACGGTCTGATTACAGGCAGCAGATAGCAGGCGGTTTAACCGATGCACAGTTTGACGCCAATAACCGTCAGTCAACCCGTACACGTAATTTTTTTAACCCGGAAATTAACATCCCGGCATTATTGTTCAATTATCAGTTTGATAAGGATACCCGGCTGGAAGTTACTTCACATGTATTATTTGGCCAGCGTAACAGTGTACAATTCATTAACACGGGCAACATCCCGGATACGGTTAATACGAGCCTGAAAACATTTAACCCACGCCAGGTTGACCGCGATTATTACGCCGGTTTTACTACCGAGGCCCGTTTGCTGCATAATTATAAGTTGGGCGATCTTAAGAGTTCCTTCACGGCAGGTGTAAGGTTTTTTGAAGAAACTACTAAACGTAAGCAAAAAGGTACGGGTACCGTTGGTTCTGATTTTGACCTGAGCCTGGTTAAAAATTATGGTATCGACTTAAAACTTCATACTTTAAACTACGCCGCCTTTGCCGAAAACATGTTCCAGGTAACGCAGGCATTTACAGTTACACCGGGCGTTAGGTTTGAACAGATCAATACCACAAACACAGGGGTTATCGTAAACCGTACCGTGCCGGTAAGCTATAAGGACAAGCGCAACTTCCCGCTGTTTGGCACAGGCTTGCAATATCAGCTGGCTAACGGAAGCCAATTCTATGGCAACATTTCGCAGGCTTACCGTCCTTATATTTATGCAGCTGTTACCCCGGCCGATCAGTTAACCATTATCGATCCTAACATTAAAGACAGCAAAGGCTATGATGCCGACCTGGGTTACCGTGGTCATATCAGCACTGCGTTTAGTTTTGATGTTAACGCCTTCTATGTTTACTACGGCAACAGGGCAGGTACCTTAACCCAAACCGATGCCAATAATGTAACCCATCTTTACATGACCAATATTGGCAACGGCGTAGCCAAAGGTATTGAAGCTTTTACCGAGGTTTCACTGATCCGTTCGTTTGATAGGTCGGCGGGGAGTGATCTCCGTTTATTCAACTCATTGTCGTACACACATGGCTGTTATACCAGTGGTTCTATAAACCAAAACGGTAAAAATGTAAGTCTGAAGGATAATCACCTTGAAGGTACTCCTGACTGGATAGATCGTGCCGGTTTAACATTTTTAAGCGGGCATGTAAGCAGTACCCTGCAATACAGCTATGTGGGCAAAAGCTTCAGCGATGCCAATAACACAACTTTTAATGCCACCGGCGCTACCGGTATTGTGCCATCTTATCATTTGTTCGACTGGGCTTTCAATTATAGTTTCCTGAAAAATTACCACCTGACAGCCAACGTAAACAATATTTTTAATGCTAAATATTTTACCCGCCGCATTAACATGTACCCAGGCCCGGGCATTTTACCGGCCGACGGGCGTGCATTTAACATTGGTTTTGGGGTGAAGATTTAGGCCTCACCTAAATCCTCTCCAAAGGAGAGGACTTTGAAAATGCTTTAAGCTCCTCTCCTTTGGAGAGGGGTTGGGGTGAGGCAAAAACGGCCCTTCAAATTAATGGAGGGCCGTTTTATTTATACTGATAAGAGTTGCTTACTTGATGTGCTTTTTTACGATCTCTGAAAGTGATGTCAGGTCAAAGGGTTTGGCAAGATAGCCATCGGCATTCCCGGCTTTGGCTATTTCCTTAATATTGCTTACTGCCGAAATAATGACCACAGGGATGTGGCTGGTAGCCGGATCGTCCTTTATTCTTTTACTTAGTTGTTGCCCGTTGGCGTCGCTGGTCCAGTCGGTAAGCCAGTTGTCAAGCAAAATCAGGTCAGGGTTAATAGTGGTAAGGTTGCTCAGGATGCGGGCATTGTCGGATTGTATTACTTCGTAACCTTCTTCCTCCAATACATACACCACTGTATCGCGGATATCTTTATCGTCCTCTATAACTAAAACCTTTTTGGCCATAAGTTTAATTGCTATATATTTTATTCAAGCCCCTGTGTTTTAGAGCTACTTTGTTTAAATATATAACAATCAAATACCCGGTATTTGTTTTACTTATAGTATTAAATAAAAAATATATTATTTAATGAAATGTTAACCTGCAACTGTGTTGTAGCAGGCACGGCAGCGGGGCTCATAGCTTTCCTTTTCGCCCAACAATATTTTTGAATTATCATGCACTAAACGGTACGAGTATTGGGCAGGGTTACCGCACCTCACGCAAACGGCCTGCAGCTTGGTTACCGATTCGGCAATGGCCATAATGTTTGGCATGGAGCCGAAGGGGCGACCCTTAAAATCCATATCCAGGCCGGCTACAATTACACGTACACCGCGGTTGGCCAGCACGGTACATACTTCCGGGAGCTCATCGTCAAAAAACTGGGCTTCATCAACACCTATTACATGCGCGTCACTGGCTAACAATAAAATAGCCGAAGCGCTATCAACCGGGGTTGAAGTTATTTTGTTGGCATTATGCGAAATAATGGCTTCTTCACCATAACGGGTATCAGCTTTTGGGCTAAAAATCTCCACCTTAAGTTTGGCTATACGGGCGCGGTTAAGCCTTCTGATCAGCTCTTCGGTTTTGCCCGAAAACATTGATCCGCAGATAACCTCTATACTGCCGCCTAACTCACTTTTACGCCTGAAAACCTCTTCGTGATATACCATTTATGACTTTTATAGTCGGCAAATATCAGAATTTAATCCTACTTTTGATAAGCATTTTCCTAACATTGAGGCCATGAAGCAAATGGATGTATTTAAAAAGATAGGTGGGATTTTAAAAGAGCTTAATGATCAATACGACTACCTTGCAGCTGATCCCAGCGAACTAAACGAGCTCGAATTAGAGCTTTTTGTAGCCAACGCCCATTTTTTAAAAGACCATGCCGAAATTTTGCGCCGTATCAACGAGCGTGCGGTAACTCCTGCACCACATGCAGAAAAAACCGAACCTGTAATTGAGCAGCCAAAGACGGTAACCCCGCCTGCGCCTGCACCGGTAACACCACCGCCTGCAAAGCAGGAAGCCCTGTATGAGCAACGCTTTTTT
>NZ_DASVOB010000076.1:0-18501 GCF_036383575.1 Mucilaginibacter sp. | reverse complement strand
CAGCTCGAAAATGTTGAGCAATTTGCGGGCATCTCCCCCAGAAAGACGTAGTAAAGCCTCATGATCTTTTATGGTGATGTTTTTATCCTTCAAAACCACATCTTCTTTCATGGCCTTGTTCAGCAGGTCGATCAGATCGGCTTCGGAAAGGGATTGTAAGATATAAACCTGGCAACGTGAAAGCAAAGCCGAGATCACCTCGAAAGATGGATTTTCGGTAGTGGCGCCGATTAGTGTAACTATCCCCCGCTCAACAGCCCCTAACAATGAATCCTGCTGGGATTTGGAAAATCGATGGATCTCATCGATAAACAGTATCGGCAGTACTTCGCCCTGTTGTTTTAACAGCGACGCTTTTTCTATCACTTCACGTACATCTTTCACACCCGAATTGATAGCGCTCAAAGCAAAAAAAGGGCGGAATAACGATTGTGAAATAATATAGGCCAGCGTTGTTTTACCCACCCCCGGAGGTCCCCAAAATATCATTGACGGTAAGGAGCCTGATTCAATAGCTGTGCGTAGCACCGCCCCCGGCCCAACAAGGTGTTATTGCCCAACATACTCGTCAAGCGATTTGGGGCGCATACGTTCGGCTAATGGCGGGAGGTTATTCATAAAAGTAAAATTCAGAAAAGAAAACGCTAAATCCTAAAAAAATTAGTAAAATATACCATCTCCACCCGTCATTGCGAGGTACGAAGCAATCCCCAATAGGCAGGTAACATGCTCCTTTCTATCTGACAAACATCGTCCCGCTCAATCGCCGCGGGTTGGCTGTTACTTTTGTCTTGACACAAAAGTAACCAAAAAGTCAAGTCAGCAGGAAGGCTTCTTTGCCGCACGGGCCATTGCCCTGCAAAACGGTCAGAACCACGGGCTGCAATTATTTTGCCCGGCTGCGCTCGCTCGCACCCAGGCTTCTGCAAAAACTTGCTATGCCCCAGCCACAGCACAAGGCCACCATTGTTCTGCCCGCTTTCGCCCGAAGCTTACCTGCTGACGGAAACCGTTGTAATTTTAATTTATCATCGGGCAGGACGAAGCAATGCCTCAAGATGTGTTAACAAAAAAGGCTGCCTCCATTACGGAAGCAGCCTTTATAATATATATTGAATTTTTATTAATTACTGTTGGTTCGGGTTTTGATCGCTGTTGTTATCTTCAGGATCATCTGACGGAGTACCTACAATTTTGTAAGCTCTGTTGTCGCCGTTTTGAGTTTCCTGATAGTAGTAGCCATCAGGAGATACAAACAGCTTTTCGCCATTGATCTTGATCTTCCTGCAATCGGCTGGTAATTGAGTTACAATATCACCAATTTGCGGGCCCTGATCAACACTGCTGCCATCGCCGTTACCCTGATCAGTATTTAACTGACCGTCTTTACCGGCAATTACATAAACAGTTGAACCGTCATCTTTGGTATATGGCTGATAGTAAACGCCGTTTAACTCGTAGTACTGCTCGCCATTGATCATGATTGACTCAGCACCTGATGGTAAACTTTTGATCTCAGCACCAATTGGTGGCTCAACAACGGTATACTGGTCATTGTATTGACGGTAGTATAAACCATCACTGTAGTAATATTGGTAATCGCCCCAATAGAAAGGATAGTAACCATATGGTAAGAAACCAATGCTAAAACCTAAACGTGGGTAGTAGAACGAATTGTAATAGTTACGGTATGGATAATAGTAGTGGTTACCAAAGTAACCGCCACGGCCACCGTAAGCATATGTGCCTGGATAAACCCTGCGGCCACCATAAGCGTATGAACCGCCCCTGTAATAAGTACCACGACCACCATTATATGCGCGCCTGTCGACAGTTGCATAACCACGGCTGCCATTATAAACACGTGCAGTGCTACCATAGCTGCGTTGCGGTGCAATTGATGAACCATTTGGCCTTATACCACCATAACTACGTTGTTGAGCAGAACCCACACTGGTACGTGAATCGGTACCATAACTCCTTTGAGGAGCAGCTATAGCAGTACGTGAACCACCGCTGTATGAGGTTGAAGGGCGTGAAAAACTGCCACCAGAAGAACGGGAAAAGCTACCGCCTCCGCCACCACCGCCGCCTGACGATCTTGAACCGCCTCCGCCGCCACCACCACCGCCGCCACGAGAACCGCCGCCACGTTGTGCATCAGCATTGAATGCCAGGGATAAGCTCAACAAGCCCCCCAATGCAATTGTTAATAGATTTTTATATGTCCTTTTCATGATGAAAGATTTTTTTAACTGATCAGCATGGTATTTTTTGCTGATATAAATATATAGACTATTAAATGTTTAAACGGTTTAACGCGTTTTTAATTATTTTTTACTCAAAAAGCGAACCAATACTATCTATACGTACCAACTATCGGTTTCGCTACTCAATATCCTCGGCAATGAACAAAAAAGATTGTTCAAACTGCAGCGTAAAAAAGCCATCGTGGGTGGTTTTATACCTGTTATTGCCCGCCGCTTCAAGCCCGCTCAATTGCAAGCCTGAGGGGTGCGAAAGTAATTCAATGAACTCGCCTGCCGGTTTCCACTTGCTGAACCCCGGGTTAACGGGGTAGATCTTTTGCTGCTCCCTGAAAATCACCAGGTTTATTTTATCAGCATAAAATAAAAAATCTTTCAGCTCCAGCACATCTGTAATTACATTAACCGCAGGGTAGTTATGCGTTACCAGGTATTTTAAAGCCGCACCTGCCGCATTATCCTCTCCCAAAGGCATGTGTTTTACGTCCGATTGCAAATCACCCGCGTCACCATCACCTATTATCCAGTCAACCTTTATGCCCGATGCATCCAGTTTTTCGGCGGTATCAGTGGTGCAGATCACCGTCGGGCTCCACTCCAGCAGTTGCCCCAGCATTTCCTCATCAAAAGTATCCATACTTAAAATCAGCAAAGCTGGCTCCTGTTTTTCGCGTACAATATGGTGTGATGACATTGCTAATGTAGATGGATTAGATGAATAATAAATGAAAATATAAAGATGAGGTTTTTATGGAGTATATGAGGCGGTGACGGGCTTTTATGACGGTAGAATAGTATTAACGGTCACCTTTTTATTTATTAGGTATTAACAGTAAATGAACCTGATCATGAAACGGAAAATTTTATTGCTCGTGCCTGTCCTGTTTTCCGGTTGCATCATGGATTATTATTATGAACGGCCGTTGTCTGTTGTTAATAAATCGCCGGTTCGTGTTGCTGTGGAGATAGTTAACGATACAGTCAAATGGACAGAAAGCAACATCACATCCTACCAGTCAAATGAAATAGCACCTTATGATAGCGCCTTTATAAAAAAACCGGGTGAAAACGCATGGCTTGAGTATGTTAATAAAGGGAATGCTAAAACTTTGTATATCTATTTTTTTGATGTGGATACTTTAAACAAATATCAAAAAGGCGGCGCTGACATGAATTATCTGCTCGGGAACAAAAAATACCTGAAGCGGTTGGATTATTCGCTTGATGAATTAACCAAGAGCAATTGGGAGATAAAATACCAATAGGCTCTCGATATTAATACATCTTTCTATAAAACTCCTTAACACTCGCGGCCGGGTCGGCAACAAGGTTTATGGCCGATGATATTGCAATACCATCGATTCCTGATTGCAGCAATGGCTCCACATCATCTAATTGGATGCCCCCGGCGGCTATCACCGGGATACTGATGCTTAGTTTCTCCAATTGGCGATAGCCGTTAAAACCAAGCGGGTCAACACCGTTCGGGCCATCGGTTGATGTAGAAGCAAAAGGTCCGTAGGTATAATAATCAACCACCCCGGTACTTTGTAATTTTAATAACTCGTCAGCATGCCTTACTGATGCACCAAGGGTTTTATCCGGACCGATAACCTTGCGGATGCTGGGCAGATCGGCATCAACGTCGTCTATATGTACACCCTGTGCGTCGACCCGGTCAATCAGGTCATAGTGATTGGCAATAATGAGGGTTGCGCCCCAATCGTCGCAAATTTCGGCTATCTCGTTTATCTCATCAATCAGTTCGTCTTCGGGTTTACTCATGCAATGGTATTGCACCCAGTTTGCACCCGCGCTGCAGGCAATTTGTACCTGCTGCACATGGCTCCGGCCCGGCATATCCTGTGTTACGTAATGAAATCTGGAGATATATTTTTTCATTGCCTTTTGTCCAAATTAAAAAATCCTGAGCAAAACATGGCCGTATGGCTTGCTTTAACTCAGGACTTTGTACAAAAAACTTACAACTTAGTTCTTCAACGCTTCGCTGATAGTTTTCCCCACGTTACCGTTAGGTGCCTGGATATGCAATAACGATGATATGGTAGCCGAAATATCTGTCATGTGTGTTTGGCGGGTAAGGCTGCCATGTTTAATGCCCCAGCCCATAAACACCAACGGAATATGCGAATCATAAGGGTTCCAGGTACCATGTGTAGTACCTGTTGGGCCACGATCATTTGTGCCATGACCGGTATACCATGCCGGTTTCAGGATGATCTGGATAGCGCCGCTATGCTCGGCATTATAACCATTGATGATCATGCTGCGCAAATCGTCAGGAATATTAGCTTCCTGTACTTTTTGCAGGTCGATAGCATACGCAATGCCCGGCTGTTTTTTTAGGTATGCGATGCAATCTAATTTTACAGCATCTTCGCTAACGCCGGCTTTTGCAAGTGCTGCGTTATTAAAGTTAACCTGGTAATTATCCATGCTGATGATCAGGTTGTTCACCTTGTATTTATCGCTGATCATCGTGTTCATTTCTTTTGCAGCTTTGCTATCGTCCCAAACACCGGCAGGGATGTTATGGTCTTTCAAAAAGTTAGGGTTATGGGCGGCACCATGGTCGGCACTCAGGAAAACCGAATAGTTGCCTTTGCCTACAGTTGCATCTAAATAATTGAAAAACGCAGCCAGGTCCTGGTCAAGCCTTAAATAAGTATCCTCAACCTCAACCGAGTTAGGACCAAACTGGTGACCAACATAATCTGTTGACGAAAGGCTCACCGCTAAAAAGTCGGTTACCGTGTTTTTACCCAGTTTTTCGCCTTCAATAGCTGCTTTGGCCAAATCAAGCGTCATGGTGTTACCGAAGGGCGTTGAGCGGATCATGCCAATACGGCCTTTGTAAAGTTCAGAAGTTTTAACCGGCAAGGTTGGTGTAGCGGCACCGGCAAACTTACCTTCATAACGATCGCTATTGTCGGGTGCGCTTTGTACGTAAGTATCAACAGGGTATAGTGGGTTCCAATCCTGTTTCAGGTATTTTTCGGCAATTTTTTGATCGTTGAAATTTTTAACCCAGGCCGGCAGGTCATTCATATAATAAGTGCTGGTGATCCAGTTACCGCTCGCATCATCAAACCAATAAGCAGCATTGGCCGAGTGACCGGCAGGAAGGATGCCGCCACGATCTTTCAATGCTATACCGATAACCTTTGAGCGGAAGTTGGTAGCCAGCCTTAATTCGTCGGTAACTGTACTAACCAGCAAGTTACGTGGCGACATTTGCCCTGCTTTTGAAGTGCTGCCAACTGCAACAACGGTGCTGTCATCAGTACAATACATGGATTTGCCTGTAGCCTGGATAATGAAATCATTACCCACTATGCCATGAATGGCAGGGATGGAACCGGTATAGATACAAGTATGACCAGCGGCGGTTACTGTAGGAATGTAGTCAATATTGGTGTTTTCGCAGGTGAAGCCTTCATTAAGCATCCTTTTAAAGCCACCAGCCTGATAACGGTCATAATAGCGGTACAGGTAGTCCCAGCGCATTTGGTCAACCACCAAACCCACAACCAGCTTTGGGCGGGGAATTGATGCTGATGCCATGGAGGCCGTTGTAGTTTTCTTTTTTTGTGCCGATACCGAAACGGTAGCGAAAGAGAGGAAAATAAGCAGCAGATGTTTAAACTTCATCGCGAAAAAATAAATTTAATTGCGCCAAATATCAGCAAAGCATTTAAGATGCAATGTGATGTTTTTGTTAAATATGGGGATTGTTACAAAGGGGGGGCAGGCCTCCCAAATTATTCCATCAGTTGGGGCTTAGAGAGTAAAAAGCTGGGATTTGTGCGATTCCCCTCTTGAGAGGGGTGAAGGGGGTGTGTTTCTGCTTTTATAAGCTAATCGTAGAAACACACCCCTGCCAACGCGCTTTACCTTCGCGCCCCCTCTCGAGAGGGGAATTTAAAAGATCCGTTTTCAACAACTTACTTAAATCGCTTGCTATGCACTTACGGAGGGAAGGGGTTGAGTCGTAATCTCATCATGCTTTCTTCCCCGATAAAGCCCCTGCAAATTGTCCAAAACTTCGTAAGTTTAACAAACCAATACATAAACCTGTAACTAATGAAACGAATCTGTTTATTGCCGCTTTTGCTGCTGGTAAGTTCTGTTTTCGCCCAAAATAAAAACCTTGATGTTGTTGTTACCGATGCCGGTAAAGTTTCTGGCTTTGCTAACCAGCGCGGCGATGTACATATTTATAAAGGCATTCCCTTTGCTGCCCCACCGATTGGGGATTTGCGCTGGAAAGAGCCACAGCCGGTTAAGCCCTGGGATGGTGTAAAAAAATGCACTGAATTTGCCGCCAGCCCCATGCAGGGCAAACCGGATGCCTTTGGTGTTTATACACGGGAGTTCCTGATCCCGTATGAGCCTATCAGCGAAGATTGCCTGTACCTGAACGTATGGACCGCCGCAAAAGCACCGGCAGAAAAACGGCCTGTACTGGTATACATTTATGGTGGTGGGTTTGTAAGCGGAGGCGCGGGCGTACCTATTTATGACGGCGAGGCCATGGCTAAAAAGGGGATCATATTTGTGGTTATTAACTATCGCGTAGGGATCTTCGGTTTCTTTGCCCATCCCGAATTAACCAAAGAATCGCCGCATAATGCTTCAGGAAATTATGGCTTGATGGACCAGCTTGCCGCGCTGAAATGGGTAAAACAGAATATCGCCGCTTTTGGTGGCGATCCGGATGAAGTTACCATCGCGGGGCAGTCGGCCGGGTCAATGAGTGTAAATTGTTTGGTGGCATCACCATTAGGTAAGGGATTATTTAGCGGCGCAATTGCCGAAAGCGGGGCCAGCTTTTCCGGTACCTGGAAAAATGGTGGGTTGAAGGAAGCAGAAGAGAACGGGGTTAAAACGGCTACTGCTTTAGGAGCAAATTCCATTGCCGAACTTAGAAATAAACCGGCCGCCGAACTTGTTGGTAAAGGCCAGAGCCGCCCGGTTATTGATGGTTATGTTTTGCCCGAAGCCATAGCCGATATTTTTAATGAGCATAAACAAAACGACGTGCCCGTACTTACCGGCTGGAACGAGGACGATGCATTTATTGGGAAACTCAAAACCGCCGAAGATTATAAAAAGTCGATTGGCACTCAATATGGATCCGACGCTGATGAGTTTTTGAAACTTTATCCGGCGGGATCGGATCAGGAGGCAGCTACATCGCAGATTCGCATCAGCAGGGATCAAACTTTCGGCATCCAGAACTATACCTGGGCCAATGTGCAAAGCGAAAAAGGGAAGGCAAAAATTTATGTTTATCGCTTTACCCGCCGTCTGCCTGCCACTGCCGATTTTGTTAAATATGGCGCTTTCCATACCGGCGAGGTCGCTTATGCCTATGATAACCTCAAATTCCTGAACCGCCCATGGGAGCCTGTTGATCAGCAACTGGCCAATACCATGAGTACCTATTGGGCCAATTTTGCTAAAACCGGTAACCCAAATGGAAAAGGAGTGCCAGCCTGGCCTGCTTATACAACAAGCGACAGTAAAATAATGATCCTGGGCGAAAAGCCAGGAGCAAAGACTTTGCCTGATAAGGCAGCTTTGGATTTTATGGTGAAGCGCGCAAGCGGAAAGTGATACCGGATTTAGGATTAATTGGATTGGTTTGAAAATTAATAGCAAACGCTTTTAAATTAGCAACAGGAGACACCTACGCAGGTGTTCGGAAGTTTTTTTTTATTCCCTCCCTCGGGAGGGGTGCGGCTGAAATGTGCGTTGGCTGGGAGGGGTTTATGCGTCATTAATGCGGGTAGCCCCGGATAAACCCCTCCCTACACCCTCCCAAGGGAGGGAATCGTACAATCCCCGCTCTTTTTGATTCTTCCGAACACCCGCGTAGGCACCTCCTTTTTGTTGACGCTTAGATTTTACCGCTATAAATGCTTATACCGTTTCCTTAAACAAAACCATCCCGGCATGATAATATGCACCATCCCTGAAATCCCCTTCGGCGGTAAAACCGGTATCGTCAAGGTATTCAACGTGATTGCCTAATACGCTATAATAGCCTGTATAGGCATTTTGTTTATCGCCCCGGGCCTCGGTGTAACGGCCGTTGGGCAAAAATTCGTGGCGAATCAACCCATCGCGGGTAACCCATACACCTATATAATAATGAGCATTTATTGTTGTATTGCTGTTGAAAGCGTTAGTTCTTTCCATGTTTGTAATTCGTTTTGAACGAATGCCAGCTTTTTCTCAGCCAGACCGTAAGCATCCTCGCCCAGGAATAAATTGAGCGGCGGGTTAGCTTCGTTGGTTATGCTGATCATGGCTGCGGCTGCTTTTTCAGGGTCGCCGGCCTGTTGCTGGTCCATATCGTTTTGGTGAAAATTTACTGTATCCCGTACGTTTTGATAGTCGGCTATCTGGTTTTGCGGTACTGCCAATGAGCCGGCCGACAGGAAATTGGTCCTGAAATAACCCGGCTGTACAATGGTAACCTTTATGCCAAACGGCGCTACTTCGGCCGATAAAGTTTCGGAGAAACCGTTAACGGCAAACTTGGTGGCGCAATAGATACCGCCGCCTGCAAATGCGCCGGTAAAGCCACCTATCGATGATACATTTAAAATATGTCCTGATTTTTGAGCACGTAAATAAGGCAGCGCTTTGCGGATCACATTCAATGATCCGAATACGTTAACCTCAAAATTATCGCGTGCCTCGCGGTCGGTCAGCTCTTCAATGCCGCCTAATAAGCCATAACCGGCATTATTAACAACAACGTCAATCTTTCCGAAAGTTTTTACAGTGAGCTCAACGGCTTCCTGTACGCTGTCTTCGTTGGTTAAGTTAACGGCCAGCGGCAAAAACTGCTCACTGTGAACGTCAACTGCTTTATTCAGATCGCTTAAATTGCGCGATGTGGCGGCTACTTTATAGCCTTCGCCTAATAATTTTTTTACTAAGGCAAGTCCCAGTCCTTTTGAGGCACCGGTGACTAACCATACTTTGTTGTTTTCCATAGTTTTAGATAGATTTTAATTTTACTGATTTGTTACTGTTTTGCCGGTGATTTTTGATTTTCGCTTATTTTGTTTTGGGGATTTCACCGATTGCTATGTGATTCCACCGATTTTTTGATTGGATGATTCCTTTTCAGGCAGTTAATATTGGGGTTATTTCTTTTTTAATTTATCGTGTTTGCCCAAGGGGACGTACCACCACTTCGTTTACCGAAATATTTCCGGGCTGACTTATGGCATAGATCACCGCATTGGCAATGGCCTCTTCATCAAGCTTGGGCATATTGGTGAGGTTGCCATATAAGCCTTTGATCTTAGGGCTGGTAATATCATGCCCTAATTCAGATTTTGTAGCGCCGGGATAGATGGTGGTTACCTTAATTGTTTGGGCTACCTCCTCGCGCAGGGTTTCCATAATCGCTTTCACCGCGAATTTAGTACCGCTGTACACCCTAATGCCCGGCGATGTTTTTAAGCCACCAACCGATGAAGTGGAAAGGATATGCCCTTCGCCGCGCTCAAGCATATGTGGCAGTACAGCATTAATGCCATATAGCACACCTTTAATATTAATGTCGATCATCTTGTCCCACTCATCAACATGGCCCTCTTCAAAAAAGGAGATAGGCATGATGCCGGCATTGTTCCACATTACATCAACATGGCCAAATTTGGCTACCGCCTGCTGAATGAGGTTACCAGATCAGCCCGTTTGGCAACATCGGTTACCACATACATGGCATTGTCCCCAATTTCCTGTACCAGGGATTTCAGCTGATCTTCCCGGCGGGCCGCCAATACTACTTTGGCGCCAAGTTGTGCCAATTTACGGGCGGCAGATGCACCGATGCCGCTGCTGGCGCCGGTTATCACGATCACTTTATCTTTGATACTTTCCATTTTATTGTTTTTATATAGGTAGATATAGGGTAACGGAATAAAATTTAGAAATCGGTTGAGCAGGTTACATCCTGCCATTGCCTGATTTCCTGGTGCAAAGTATCAAGCTTAGCAAGTGCACGATTGTATGCATCACCACCTAATAACAGGTATAATGGCGGGTTTTCCTCGTAAACTGCATTGATAATGGCCGTTGCAGCCTTTTCCGGGTCCCCTGCTTGCTTGCCATCCATTTTAAGGTATTTATTGTGGATGGCCCGCACCTCTTTATAATCATCAATTTTGTTCTCGGTAATTGAAAGAGATCCTGCGGTAAGGAAGCTGGTACGGAAGGCACCCGGTGCAACCACAGTTACTTTAATGCCAAATTCTTTAACATCGGCCGCAAGTACTTCCGAAATTCCGATCACCGCGTACTTGGATCCGGCATAAATAGCCCAGCCTGTGTTGGCAGTAATACCCGCAATAGATGAAATATTGATGATATGACCAGAGCGTTGTTTACGCAGGTAAGGCATTACCGCACGGATCACGTTGAGGGTGCCGAATACGTTTACATCAAACGCAAGGCGGGTTTCGGCATCGTTAAGTTCTTCAATAGCTCCACCTATGCCGTAGCCCGCATTGTTGATCACTACGTCGATACGGCCAAAAAACTCATGGGTATGCTGTAAAGCCAGCGACACGCTGCTTTCATTTGCCAGATCAACCTGTAGGGGTAAAAAATTATTGCTTGTTGTATTAACTGCTGCTGTTAACTCCTGTAAATTTCTGGAAGTGGCGGCAACAAGCTGTCCTGCTTCCAGTAGTTGTTTTACCAGGCTAAGGCCAAAGCCTTTCGAAGCCCCGGTAATAAACCATACTTTGTTGTTGTCCATAAAAATTGTTTGCTTTGTTATTAAGATAGAACAAAGTTACAGCAGCAACAAAGGGAGGACATTACATTAATCAAACCAAAGGTTACGAAATTCAAACATTTCGAAACGAACCCGGGGTTTGTTGAGTTTGCTTTTTGAAAAAGTTATTGAAATGGGTAGGTTCTTCAAAGCCAAGGCAGTAACCAATTTCAGAAATATTCCAGTCGGTATGCCTTAATAATGATTTGGCTTCGCTCAGCAAACGATCTGCAATATGATCAGTAGTTGTTTTGCCGGTAGTTTCACGGATAGCCCTGTTCAGGTGGTTTACGTGCACCGAAAGCCGCTGCGCAAAGTCATTGGCCGAGCGCAGCGCAAAGCGTTGCGATGGCGTTTCGATAGGAAACTGCCGCTCCAATAACTCCGTAAATACCGATGTGATGCGTGATTTGGCATCAACATGTTTATACACATTTTCAGATGGTTCGGTCTTTAATGCGTAATAAGCCAGCTCGGTAACATAATTGCGGAGCAGGTCATATTTAAAAGCATATTCGGTATTGATCTCGGTGAGCATTTTCTGAAAAAGAGCGGTCACATAAGCATCCTGCTCTTCATTTAAAGCATAAACGGGTTTGGCATTGAGGCCAAACATCGGAAATTCGCTTAGGCCGGTACGGAATTTCTCCAGGAAAAACTCTTCCGTAAAAATACAGAAGAAACCGGTACGGTCGTCAGACATATGCTCAAACGTATAAGGCACCATTGGGCTGAAGAACATCAGTGTTGAACCCGAAAGCGTAATACTTTTATCGGCGTAGTGAATGATGTTGTCGCCGCGCATCAAACTGATCTTATAAAAAGTACGGCGGCTATAGGTTACCTGTTTCGCATTAGGGCCAATACAATCCTCGATCCTGAAAACATTAAAGTGCCCAATGCTTTGCTGCAGGTTACCGGGCATCCAGTTAACTTTTCTTTGATAAAAATCTTCAAGGGTTTCTGCTTTCGACATAAAACAAAGTTACAAAAATCAAACCGGGGCGTCAAGTAGTGGAGTTGGGGTGGATTAGTTATGACAAAATTGTGTATAAAAAATAAAAGCCTCCCAACCTTGCGTCGGGAGACTTTCAACCTAAACCTTATCACAATTAAACCGGTAAGTTTACCAGTTCGCATATGTTATTACAATCACTGTGCCAAAATCGGCTACTTTTTAATTTTTTTTATAATGTATCCTTGTTGATACATTAATATTGAGTTAAACTGATGTTTATGTTACAAACAGACTACCGGCTAAGTGTCAAAAAGACACATTAGTTTGTTTTGGCATACAGAAAAGTGAACACTTTATGCCTCTTTTGCAGCTTTTTTTCTACGCAGGTAACTATCGGTTAAAAATAGCGCCAAAATTACATCAAACACGAAAAAACTTTTCATTAAAGTACTATTGAAGATACTGCTTGCAGAAGGCAATTTTAAACTTGCCGGTAGCTTAACATCTAACCCACTGAACAAATTGCCCGAAATTTTAACATTGGAGAGGATAACTATTAGCAATGCCAATATGCTCAGCACGAAAAAGGCGGCAATGCCTAATATTATCTTTTTATTGATTGTTGATTTTAATGGCGCCAATTGCTCGGCCCTGATGGCCTCCATTACATTATAACTAAAAGCCATGGATGGCTCATCAAGTTCCATACTGGCAAATTCCTGGTTTAGCACAAGCAGTTCGGTATACTTTTGTTTGTATAACTCGTCCTGCTCAATAAGCCGGGCAATGGCTTCCTGCTCTGCCGGAGTACAGGTACCATCAATATAGTTCCAAAGTTTTTCTTCGATGGTGTTCATATCAGTTCTTTCACCTCGTGTTTTAAATTGCGCTCCAGCTTCTCTTTCAAACGCTGGCGTGCCCTAAATAGTTTAACCTTAACGGTATTTGTTTCAATACCCATTGTTTGAGCTATCTCTTCTAACGATTGCTCACCCTTATAAAACAGGGTAATAATAGTAGCATCATCGGGCAATAACTGCTCAATAGCCTGGTTCAGGTAATATGACCGCGATTTATTTTCTACATTGTTGGTATCATACGCCGATGCATGGCTTTCAACCTGCACAAACGTACCCTCATCATCAATCGAATCGGTATCCACCCTTTTCTTTCTTAAAAATGTCATGGCCGTAGTATAAACTATACTATAAAGCCATGTACTAAATTTCGACTGCCCCTGGAACGATGCCAGCGAGCGGTATGCTTTTACAAAACAATCCTGTGCAATCTCTTCAGCATCCTCACGGCCTTTGGCAAAACGCATGGCCAGCGTAAAAACAAAACGCTGATGCCGCTTAACCAAATCGGCATACGCAAATTGGTTACCCGCCAGGGTTTGCTCAATAAGTTCGATATCTGAAAGCTTGCTTTGCATTATATAACCTCTGTGACTACGGCGTTGCAGATCGGGTTACACCTTTATGTAAATATAATTTATTTTGATGGGAATGAGGTTAGTGACGTGGTTGGATAGAATCGCTTTTATAGAACCGAAAGGCACAAGTCATCCACCCTCATACCGGCCACGCAAGACTTGCGCCAGATGAGGTCTGAACTCGAATTAAACGAATTTTAAGAATTTATAGAATTTGTTTAGCATTCTGTTAATTCCTTAATTCAAAAAATTCGAGTTCAGACAAACCACTAATCTCTACCATAGCGTTGCCTGCGGCCCGGGCTTTACGCTCATACGCCTACAGGCATTACGCTCCCGGCCGGTATCCGATTCAATCCCTAACGCAAATTTGGGTTCAATTAAAGTTTTGTTGTCCAAACTCAAACTCCCAAATACACACCCTTTATTCGTAACATACGCCCAAACATTCAATCCTATAATTTTGTATTTTTACATTTAATATAAGGGAGTACAGCACGTTGATGGATGATAACAGGTTAAATATTTTAAATGGGTCTAACAGGATGCTCAGCAAGCTTCAGCTGCTGTCGGTGTTTTTTGAAGATGAGCTCATTTACAAACTCTACCTGCGTACCCAGGTTATCCATAAGCTTTTTGAAACCAATCCCGAGATCGACATCAATAAACTGGAGCTTTTCCACGTTCAATTTACCACCAGCCTGGTCGACCTGCTCCGGAAGATCAAAAAGAACAACGAAAATAATGTAAGCCTTGTGCTTGATGAGATCCAGCTTACCAAAGAGATGGTTGATCAAATGGATGACAGTGCACTTACCGAGCAGGATTTTAAAATTGACAGGCAAAGGCAGGCGCTGAAGGTAAATCTTTCCTTGCGAAAACTCTACCAGGTGCTTTCTGATAACTCCAACGATTATCCTTTCTCTAAAAACATCAATGCTTTCAGTCTGCGTTATGGGTCCGACTTTTTTTATAATATAACGCCGGAACTTTATAACGAACTGGTGCAGTATAATTATAACGATACCTATCATAATACCAATGCTATTATTCAGCGTAAACTGATGGGGATATTGTTAAAACGCGAGTTCCGTACCGAATTTTACTGCGGTTTAAAAGCCGGTAACCTCATACTGGAAGTATATAAATTTATGGATGAGGACAGGCACTTTTTATTTTCGCCTGCCAATAATTTATTCCTATTTTGCGATGTTACAAGGCTTTCGGGCGTAGAGAATAATAGCAATCTATCTAAAAAAGAAAAACTGGCGCATGAGCTGCAGGATAAAATTGACAAACTGCAAAGCGATGTGGTAACAATGAAATCCTATATGCCACCCGAAATAAAATCCCTGTTAGCCGAAAACTATAAAAAAATAGCCGACATCAACTTTTTACAAAGCCTGAGCGACGTTGACGTGCAGGCCAACATTTTAAAAGCAATGCTTAATACCGATATCATATAATTTATGGAGTTTTTACACTATGTGCTTGGCCCCGACCTGAAGGCCGGCGTCCTGATTATTTTAAACCTGATTGTTATTGAGAGCCTGCTCTCTGTTGATAATGCTGCCGTACTGGCTACCATGGTGCTCGACCTGCCTCCGCACCAGCGTAAAAAAGCCTTGCGCTACGGCATCATCGGCGCATATGTTTTGCGTGGTGTTTGTTTATTTTTAGCGGCCTGGCTGGTATCTGTTTGGTGGTTAAAACCACTTGGCGGTTTGTACCTCATTTATTTATGCTTCAACTATTTTAAAGGCAAACTTTCAGCCGGCGACGGTGATGGCGAAGAAGAATCTGTTGATAAAAACAAAAACTGGCTTTACCGCTCAACAGTGGGCTTGATCGGTAATTTATGGGCAACCATCGCCTTAGTTGAGCTGATGGACCTTGCCTTCTCTATCGATAACGTTTTTGCCGCAGTGGCTTTTACCGATCATAAAATGTTGATCTATATTGGTGTGTTTATTGGCATCCTGGCCATGCGTTTTGTAGCACAGGCTTTTGTAAAACTGATGGAGAAATTTACTTTCCTGGAAACTGTTGCCTTTATTGTGATCGGTGTGCTGGGGGTTAAGCTGTCTTCATCATTATATGTTCACTTTTTCCCGGAAGCCGGATTTTCAAAACTGATGGAAGGCGAAAGCGCTGATATTTTCACTTCAGTATTTACTGTGGCTATATTTATTATCCCTGTACTTACATCGCTACTATTCAACTTCCCTAAAAGGCATACTATTGAGCCTGAAGTTGCTGAAGCGGCAGAGGATGTATTGGATAAGCAGTAGTGGTTCAGTTGGCAGTTTTGAGTTGGCGGTAGGCAGTAAAAATAAAAAGCAGGGGCTTTGTGCGATTCCCTCCCCAGGGAGGGTGTAGGGAGGGGTTTCTTGAACTATTTCTGTTTCTGTACGGCGTATAAACTCCTCCCTGCCACAACACAGACAGCCGCACCCCTCCCGAGGGAGGGAACAGAAAAATTGATTAACGATTAAAACAAATGTTCTTAAATAAAACTATAGCTTCCATTTTTGGCATCGGGTTTTTAAAAGGCGGGGGTACTTATGCGGCCATTGTTACCTGCGGTTTTATCTGGCTACTGTGGCAAAGTCCGGCGTTGCAAAACCCGTGGTACCTGCTGGCTATCACCATATTTATTACCGCGCTCGGCGTATTTGTAGGCAACAAAGTTGAGCCTGATTGGGGCGAAGATAGTTCGCGCGTGGTAATTGATGAAGTTGCCGGGATGTTGATAGCCATGCTTTTTATCCCCGCTAATTTATATTTCCTTTTAGCCGGGTTAATATTGTTCCGCTTTTTTGATATTGTAAAACCGCTTGGCGTACGCAAAATGGAAGACCTTGGTGGCGGTTTAGGTGTGATGATGGATGATGTACTGGCTGGTGTTTATTCCAATATCCTGCTTTGGGTAGGGTACTTTGTGTGGATGAAGCTTGGAGCGCATTAATTCATAGAGCTTGCCGAGACGGGCACAAGTGAGCATCGCCACATCCCCTCACACAACACTTGCGCCAAAAGGGGTGGATGAAGTTTGGTAGGTAACCACAAGCTACTGAAATTGCTTAATTGCACCAGAGGTGCAAAAGGTTTGTAGAAATAAATACAAATAATTTTCGTGTGCCAGAGGTACACAACGCCGGTGTTCCGTACCTCTGGCACGGTAATGTCGTATATGTTCATTGCCACAAACCTGTTCCCCCTCTGGGGGATTTTTGTTTAAGCCGTATAAATATCACTTCCTTTCCTGTAACAACCACAGTCTCCCACCGTCTTATTTTTGTGTAGACAATTTTTACAATATCACCTCAATAAAACATCTACCTTAGATTAAATGTTTAATTGCCGGTTTGTCACCGGCCAGTACCTGCAATGCCGCGCAAAACCCAACAGGCAATACAGGTTTTACCTAAAAAATAACACATACTAAAATGGCTATTAACTTACAAAAAGGGCAGAAAATAGATATCGGCCTTTCAAAAATGACAGTTGGTTTGGGCTGGAACCCAAACGAAGGTACAGGTTATGATTTCGATCTTGACGTATCGGCCATCATGATCGATGCCAGCAGGCTGGTACCGCAGGATGAGTTTTTTGTGTTCTATAATAATGTCGATTCGCCCGAACAGTCGGTTCACCATACCGGCGATGACCCTACAGGAGGTAACAGCGATGGCGGTGATGATGAATCGATCACTGTTGACCTCACTAAAGTCGACGGTCGCATTCAGGAGATCCTGTTTGTGGTAACTATCCACGAAGCACAGGCCCGCCGCCAAAATTTCGGCCAGGTACGTGATTCCTATATTCGTATCTTAGATAACCAAACAGGTGCCGAAGTTTGCAAATATGAATTGGGCGAAGATTTTTCTATTGAAACGGCTATTGAGTTTGGCAGGTTGTACAAACGCGGCGGTGCATGGAAATTTGAAGCATCGGGCGTAGGTTATAAAGAAGACCTTGCTTTCTTTTTAAGTAAATATTTCAAAGGGCAAATAATCAAATAAGGCAATGGCTATAAATTTGGTAAAAGGTCAAACAATTGACCTGCGTAAAAATGATAAAGGCGAAAGTTTCGACCTGTCATCAGTAACTATTGGCTTAGGCTGGGATGTACGTAAAAGTAACGGCGGCTTTTTAGGCAAGCTGTTTGGTGGTGCCGAAGAGGCCGAATATGACCTGGATGCGATAGCATTTTTATTGGATAAGAACGGCAAAGTAGCCAATCGCGGTTATGCCAAGCAAACTGCCAATGGCCGTACTATCAATATGTTTGAGGGCGATGTGATCTACTTTAATTCTATGCGTCATCCATCAGGCCACATCTGGCTTACCGGCGATAACCGTACCGGGGCAGGCGATGGTGACGATGAGCAGATCATCGTAAAGCTCGATTCGCTCGACCCGAAATATGACCGGATCCTTTTCCTCGTGGCTATTTACCAGGGCCGCAAAAACAACCAGCACTTTGGCATGGTGGAAAATGCTTTTATCCGCGCAGTGGATAGCCATGGAAAAGAGATTGCTAAATTCAGTCTCTCCGGCGATTCGACCTATAATGGCATGTGTTCCATGACCTTTGCCGAAGTATACCGTAAGGACGGCACCTGGAAGTTCCGCGCCATCGGTGATCCGCATTCAACTGATAGCCTTTCGGAGTTGCTTCGGAACTATTAATATAAAACCATGTCATTGCGAGGAGCAAAACAGACATAGCCCGGGCGCGACGTGGCAATCTCGTAGCTATGCATATTGAAGCGGCATTGGCGACGAGATTGCCACGCTATCGCTCGCAATGACATGGTGGTTAGTCATAATTCTACCTAAAAACGATGTATCAGCATTATTCATTTGATCTTTGGCTTACGCTGATCAAATCAAATCCGTACTTTAAGATAGAGCGTACCAAGATCTTTCACCGGGATTTTAATCCGGCGGGTAAAAGTATTGATGAGGTGGCACGGGCCTTCCGTCAGGTTGATTTGATGTGCAATGC
>NZ_DASVOB010000075.1:0-17940 GCF_036383575.1 Mucilaginibacter sp. | reverse complement strand
CTACCTTCCTGTTCAGTACCGGGCACCCTTATACGGCGCCCCTATCCAGCTATACCATTAAAACTGTTGATGGCAACAGTATCACTTACCTTAACATCAGCGATAAAAACGCCGAACGGTTGCCTGCTTATCACAGGCTGGACATGTCAGTATCCTACGATCTGTTGAAGATAGACGGACATAAAATAGGCTCCATAGGCTTATCGCTATTCAACGTTTACAACCATACCAATATTTGGTACCGCGAATATCAAATGCAAAACAACCAGGTTATTACTACCGATGTTAACTACCTCGGCTTTACCCCTAACGTTACATTAAGCTTAAGATGGAAATAAAAACACACCTACAATATATATGCCTTGCATTGATAGCCGGCTCCCTGATGATAGCATCGGCCTGCAAAAAAAATACGTCTTACACCAATGCTGTTAACAAACCGGTTGTTGAAGCTTACCTGGTTGCGGGGCAACCGCTGTCTGTAAAAGTTTATCAGCAAAAAGACCTTACAGATACGGCTACTTATGGCTCAGCTGTAACCGGTTTAAGTATCAATATAAGCAACGGCACACAAACGGTAAAACTTACTGAAGGAGCAAATGGCATTTACACTTACAGCGATGCAACTTTTGTTACCGCCAATAAAACTTACTCCATGCAATTCACCTACAATAACACCAGTGTAAGTGCATCAACAGTAATGCCGGGTAAACCTGTGGGCTTTAAATTAACCGACAGTGTATTTCACGAGCCCAATACTTTAGACCAGGCGTATAACGACAAAGTGCGCGAAACAATTACCTGGACCAATCCGGATTCGTTACAACATATGTTGCTTTTCAAAAATACTGATAGTAACCCCTTTGAGATCATAGCCGTAAGGAACAACAGAAATCCAAGTTTCGAGATCAATACCGAGCGTGCCTCGACATACAGCATAACGCAAACCACTTTCAAATACTACGGGACTTATAAAGTGATATTGCTGAGGGTAAATGACGAATATATCAATGTATTAACCAGTAATACCCGGGGGACCTCACAAAACCTGGTAAATACGCCAACTAATGTAGTTAACGGCCTGGGCATCTTTACGGCCATGCAGGCTGATACACTGAATTTGAGGGTAACGACTGAGTAAGTTTAATTTCAACCATAAAAACCATGTCATTGCGAGAAGCAGCAGGGGCCTGCGTGAAGGGGCGACGTGGCAATCTCGTAGCCATGCCAGCCGCTGTGCATATTTACCCTGTATAGCTACGAGATTGCCGCGCTGCGCTCGCAATGACATATATTATTTACCCTCTTTGTCACCCCATTGTAAACACCCGTTTAAACGTTCATTGTAAAATCCACGGTTTATATCATGATAGTGTAACTTATACATTACAAATGCACTAATTGTAAGAAAATAAAAATTCAGCGTGTAACATTTAAGGTAATTTCGCCTCCAATTACCAAAATAACACTAAATGAAACGTTTTTACATACTTATTGCATTATTCTGCTTCGCGTTATCGGCTCAGGCCCAGTTTGGTGTGGGCGGGGGGGGCCCAACTACAACAGGCAGAATATCAGGCACTATCATTGACTCGCTTACAAAAAAACCAATGGACTATGCCTCGGTTGGTTTATACCGGAGCGGCGGCAAATCGCCGATTACCGGGGTTGTAACTGATGAAAAAGGCAACTTTAAATTGGACAATATAAAGCCAGGCGTATATAAGCTGGCTATTTCTTTTATAGGTTACCCAACTAAATACGTCGATCAGGTAACCACTACCCCATCAAAACCAGATGCTAAACTTGGCCAGGTCTTCTTGGCCCCAAGCTCGCACGCGCTGAAAGAAGTTTCGGTAGTTGGCCAGGCGGCATTGATCGAAAACAAAATTGATAAGATAGTTTACAACGCAGAGAAAGATCTTACAGCTGCCGGCGGTAACGCTACCGACGTACTACAAAAAGTGCCTTTGGTAAACGTTGACATTAATGGTAACGTATCTATCCGCGGCGATCAAAACATTAAAGTGCTGATCAATGGAAAGCCATCGGGTGCTACATCAGCAAGTTTATCTGATGTATTGAAAACCATCCCTGCCGATCAGATCAAAAGCATTGAGGTTGTAACTTCGCCATCGGCTAAATATGATGCAGAAGGTTCGGGTGGTATCCTCAATATCATCACCAAACAAAAAAATGTTTCGGGCTTTAGTGGTTCGGTGAGCGGTGGTGTAGGTACCCGTCAAAATAACGGCAACATTAACCTCAACTACAACAAAAACCGTTTCAGTTTAGGTATTAATGCAGGTGGCAACTTAACCTGGCCACAAACGTCTTTAACTACTTTCGACCAGGTGATCAATACTGCCGCACATGATACTGTTCCTGCCGTTAATCTCCATAACCATAATAACACGTCAAGCAGGATAAAAAGGCATGGAGCTATAGGTTCGGTTACTGCAGGTTATGAGTTCAATGCTTTTAACAGCATTAACAGTACTTTCAGGTTAAATGACGGTGGTTTTAACACCAATGGCGGCGGCGATTACAATCGTACACTCAATAGCACCTCATTAGACTATACCGGCAGAACTACCTCACACAATCATTTTGGCGGTTTTGACTGGAATGTTGACTACACCCATAAATTCAAAAAAGAGGGCCACGAATTGGTTATCTCAGGTCAGTGGAGCCATAGCGATATCACAACCGATTATACAAGTATCTTTACCGCTGTTAACCCAAGCCAGGTAGGCGATAACAATGGCAAAAACAACGAATATACCGGCCAGGCCGATTATACCTTACCTGTAAACAAGCTTTTGAAAATTGAAGCAGGTGCAAAAACTATACAGCGTCGTATCAATAGTAATTACGATATATTTAATACAGATACCGAAGGTAACAACCCGGTTAGGGACGTGTTAAATTCAAACCTGTATGATTACAATCAAAATGTGTATGCAGGCTATACCGTATTAACGTTTACGCTTCCTAAAAGCTATTCTATATTAGTAGGTGGCCGCGTTGAAAACACCAGGATAAAAGGTGACCCGCAAAATCCTTTCCAGGAAGAAGGTAGCTCTGGTTTCCAAACCTTGCAGCCATTTACGTCAAGCTACACTACTTACATACCAAGTTTAACTGTCCAGAAACAGTTTGGTGCCAACACGATCAAGTTATCATACAGCAAAAGGATCCAACGCCCGAGCCTTCAGTTTTTGAACCCGTTCATTAACCGTGCTAACGTACAGAACCAAACTGTAGGTAACCCTAACTTATCGCCTGAGATTTCGCAAACTGTTGAGTTGAACTATAACACCTTTATCAAATCATCAGTGCTTAACTTCTCTGTGTATTACAAACATACCAGCGATCTGATTGAAGGTATAGCATCTCCGATAGTTGATACGATAAACAACAAACCGGTTATAGCTACCCGTACCACATATTCAAACGTTGGTGTAAATAATTCAATTGGTGCCAGCTTTTTCGGATCAATAAATCCAATTAAGCCATTAACTATCCGCGCCAGCATTAACGGTTTTACTTATAGCCCAAGTCCGCAGGGTGTATTTGTACAAAACTCATCTGCAACAGGTACTTATTTTCAGTACTCTGCTTTCGGAAGTGCATCGTACCAGTTCCCGCATAACTTCCTTGCCGAGTTGTTTGGCTTTACCAATTCATCACGCCGTACTATCCAGGGTACCAACCCATCGTTCGGCATCTATGCTTTCGGTGTCAAAAAACAGTTCCTGGATAAAAAACTGGCTATCGGTTTCAATACCGTACAGCCATTTGCAAGGGACAAACATTTCGACCAAAACATCAACAGCCCTGGCTTTACACAAACCAGTTCAACAGCGTTCCCGTTCCGTTCGTTTGGTATCACGTTTAGCTACAGCTTTGGTAAGTTAAGCTTCAGCAACCCTAACCAGCAGAAAAAAGGCGTTAACAACGACGACCAGAAACAAGGCGATCAGGCCGGCGGTCAAGGTGGCCCAGGCGGCAGATAATTTTGTTTAGAAGTCAAGACTGTTAGAGTCAGGAAATAAGAAAAATAAAAGAGCCGGAAGCGAAGATACTTCCGGCTTTTTTTATTGTCTGAACCGGGATTTGGGTGGATTTTTCTGATTCCCGGATTTTGTCTTAAACTGAAAAAAGGAAATCCTATAATCCCGTAAATCCCCCCAAATCCCGGTTCTGACTACTCCGCATCCACCTCAATCCCTATCTGCTTAAGCAATAACGAGGCATTAAAAGTTTTACATTCGCCATGCTTGATCTTATAGTCAAACAACATTTCGCCGTTCACTACCTGGATATCAAAATAAAAGTTGCGTACATAATCCGGGTATTTACTTTCGAGATGGGCAATCTGCAGATCATGAGTGGCTACCATACCCACTGCGTTTTTGCGGATCAACTGTTCTATAACGGCCTTTGAGCCCAGGTATTTATCAACCGAGTTGGTACCACGCAGCATCTCATCTATCAGGAAAAACACTTTAGGCTCATTTTCGACCGCGGCCAGCAACATCTGCAGGCGGTCGAGTTCGGCCTTAAAGGTTGACGTACTTTCATTAAGCGAATCTTTGATCCGCATATAACTGATCATGGTGATCACCGAAACCTGCATGTTTTGGGCACAAACAGGTGCACCGCTTAAGGCCAACACAGTGTTAATGCCCACCGTGCGTAAAAAAGTACTTTTACCGGCCATGTTGGATCCGGTGATGATATCAACTTTAAAAGTATTATCCAGCTCGTAATCATTTTCGATACGTTTGGAGGCATCAATAAGCGGGTGGGCGATGGCTTTGGCAATAAGCGTATAACCAGATCTGTCATCAATAACGGGAAAACACCAGTCCGGGTAGTTCACTGCCAAACCGGCCAGGCTCACCAGCGATTCAAATTCGGCGATAACATCAAAAGCGGCCTCAAGACTGTCCTGGTTTTGACGTTTCCAGTTTTCAATGGCGATGATCTGGCGGATATCCCACAAAAAAAACAGATTGAGCACAAAGCCAACTAATAAGTTAAGGTGATAATTAAGCTTGTTGATCAGTTGGCCCAGCTCCTTTATTTTGGCCGATGTTTTATCCGCCTTTAGCTGTTGTGCCAGTGTATTGCTATAAACAGCCTGCCATTGCTGATCCTCAATGCATTTAAATACATCGGCATAATTGGCTAACGTGTCCCCTATTTTTCCGGCAATGAGATCAGCTTTGCGGATATAGGTCGCTTTTGAAAATACCACTCCCATATTAAACAAGCCAACAACAATTGCCGCTAATTTGGCCGGGGGATAGAAATAAGCCACAATCAGCAAAGCTGTGAATAAGTAAGGAGCAATTTTGGTGTAAGCAGCGAGCCATTTTTCGCCGGGCATATCAAGCGGGATATGCAGGTATTTGAACAAGTTTTTAAGCTGATTCACATCCTGCTTTATAGCAAAAATGAGCCGTGTTTGCAGGTCGAGCTTCCAACTGTTCCTTGTAGCGATTTCTTTAACCGCTTCCTGCCGCTGCAATACGGTTTGCTTGTCCGCTGGTGCATTGAGCCAACCGGCCAATTTGTTATTACCCGGTGTGGTAGCCGTGCGGTTGATGAGCTGATATAATGACGCGTTACCGTAGATATCCAGGTCGGAAGTGTAAAAGTGTTTGTCGTTGGCGTAACGTGCGCCATCATTGTAGATATTGCTGTGGGTTTGGATACTGCCTATTTCGTTTTCATTTACCTGCTGCAGATCGTCATAATACTGTTTCTGCTTTTCAAAAGCGCTTTGGCGTGATACCAGCCAGGCGAAGGCAAAAACCAGCAGTACAAATGCTACGGCAATGATGCTGAAATTGTCGAAATGAATGGCGAAGGCGATAGTAATAGCCACCATGGCGAAAATACCAAGCCGGAGCAGCGAATACGTATTGGCAAGCTTTTTATATTTGGCAGCTTCGGCAGCGGCAAGGCCGGCACGTTGAGTATAATCGGTTATAATTGTTTGTTCCATGTGCAGATAAATTCAACCAAAATAAACACATATATTTTAAATAAACGTTTATTTGTTTCAGATATGAAGATCACGTTCCTTACCGTTGGAAAAACTGAGGATGCCTACCTGAAGGAAGGCATAGATAAATATGTAAAACGGCTAAAACACTATACCAAACTGGAGCTTGCCGAAATTCCCGAGCTCAAAAACACCAAAGCCCTGAGTCCCGAGCAGCAAAAAGCCAAAGAAGCTGAGCTGATCCTTAAAAAAATCACCCCGCTTGATTTTGTAATCCTGATGGATGAGAAAGGCGCTGAGTTTACTTCAACCCAGTTTGCCGCTTACATTAACAAAAAGGAGGTTACCACATCGGCCAATTTGATATTCATAATAGGAGGCCCCTATGGCTTTGATAATTCCGTTTACCAGCGGGCTAACGACAAGATCTCCCTTTCGCGCATGACATTTTCACACCAAATGGTACGCCTGTTTTTTGTGGAGCAACTGTACAGAGCGTATACCATTATGAAGGGGGAGCCTTATCATCATGAGTAATCTGAACCATGATTTTTAGGATTTTAAGATTGCCCTGATAGGTTATCCTCAAAACCAAATTCATAAAATCCTAAAATCAAGTTAATCAAGGTTCAGAAAATGAACAATCCATGAATCTGCACATCTAAAATCCTCACATCTAAAATCTTTCCCTACCTTTGCTAAATGTCAGCAGGTCATGATCATTCACACTCACATTCGCACGGGCATGGGCACCATCACCATGACCACGCCCCTAAGCTCGATCATTTAAATTCGGCTTTTATATGGGGGATTGTGCTTAACTCGGTGTTTGTGGTGGTTGAGGCCATTACAGGCTTCATCACTCACTCTTTATCTTTATTAACTGATGCCGGCCATAACCTGAGCGACGTAGCCTCGCTTGCGTTGGCGCTGCTTGCTTTTAAGCTCACCAAAGTAAGCGCTAACAGTAAATATACCTACGGCTATAAACGGTCGACTATCATCGTATCGTTTTTCAATGCGGTAATATTATTCGTGGCTGTTGGCTTCATTATTTATGAGGCGATAATGCGCTTCATGACCCCCGAAACTGTATCGGGCGGAACAATGGCCTGGGTTGCTTTTATAGGCATTGGCATTAATGCTTTTACAGCCTGGCTATTTGTTAAAGATAAAGATACCGACCTTAATGTTAAAGGCGCTTATCTGCATATGGCTGTTGATGCTATTGTATCGCTTGGCGTGGTGATATCCGGCCTTATCATATATTTTACCAAACTATACTGGATTGATAGCGTAGTGAGCCTTATAATAGGTTTTGTGATATTGCGCGGCACCTGGAGCCTGCTTACGGCCAGTCTGCGTTTGGAGATGGACGGCGTACCTGCCGAAATGGACCTGGATAAGATCAAGGCCGAACTTAAAAAAGCCAAAGGTGTGGTTGATGTACACCACATGCACGTTTGGGCACTTAGTACTACCGAAAATGCCCTCACTGCACACCTTGTGATCAACCCCGACTCAATGGGCGATTTTGACAATATTAAACATGACCTTCGCCACCGCCTGGAGCATCTGGATATCAGCCACAGTACCTTTGAACCAGAGTTTTCGGAAGAGGAATGCAAGCAGCCGGAATGTTTGTAAGGTTATCAGATTGATTTAATCTATATTAGATATATGATCAATTTATCGATAAATAAAGCGAAAGCCATAAAGCTCTTTTCCATCATTACTTTTATCGAGATCATAATATCAATAGCCTGGCCTATTAAAATAACTTCAGAGCAAAATCTTGAACTGGGATCTTTAATTATATGGGCCATTTCTGCTATGGCTTTTATCTATTATACCATCTTCATTATTTTCCTTGCCCGTTATTCAAAACGAGAGACAGAAGATCAAAATATCGGGATCGTAATATTTTTTAATTTGCTACCTATTATACTGATCGCCTATTTTTTCAATTTCGCATAAGATAACAATCAATTGTTCTTAAAACTCCTGATTTTCTTATTTTTATGGTAAACATTACCAAAAAATGAGCAAAGCCAAAACCTTAAAAGTACTTTCTGTAATTACCATTCTTGAGATCATCGGGATGGTAGCATGGCCGGTTATATTAGGCTGGGGGCAGCTTATAGGCCCGGCGGGAAAGCTCCTCTTTACAATTTTTCTTCTCCCCTTTATTTACTACATCGGTTTCTTTATTTTCCTTTCGCGTTATGTAAAAAGAGAAAAGAATGATCAAAATATAGGCCTCTTAATATTCTCTAATGTGGTACCCATTATTGGGTTGCTTTACGTGTTGGACGTATTTTGATCGAAGCCCAGGAAAATCGCATTAAAAATAATTCGATCTGTTTTAATAAATCTCATCTGAAAAATTTTTACACGAATGCTTTTTAAAGCATCCACAATTAATCGAATTACACGAATTTTTAATTAATTTAAGATTCGTGTAATTCGATTAATACGTAAAAATTAGTGTGAAAATTTTTTATTTATAGTTTTTCTGTCCGTGTGTGGTTACAAGCGATTTTCCTGAATCGAAACCATTTATAGATCTTTTTTTAATAATTTCTTGCTACCTTAAAGGCCATTATTTAACCTCTTATGAAATCAACCAGAAGAAAATTCATAGCCACAACCGCCGCACTGGCTGCTGGCACAGTTACCGCATCAGCAATATCATTGAAAGAACAAAAAGAAGAATGGCCAATAGTTCACCACGTATTTTTCTGGCTTAAAAACCCAGGCTCAACAGAAGACCGCGATAAACTGGTAGCAGGTGTTAAAACCCTTGCCAAAATTGAAACCGTACGTAAACTACGTGTGGGTATTGTAGCCAGCACCGAAAAACGCGATGTGGTTGACAATTCATGGGCAGTATCCGAGCTCATGTTCTTCAGCGACCTGGCCGGGCAAGCAACCTATCAAACCCACCCCATCCACCTGGAGTTTATTAAAAACTGCAGCCACCTTTGGGAAAAGGTTATTGTTTATGACGCGCAGGATGCTTAAGTCCCAACTATCCCACGTTATAACTATCTTCTTCTAAAAGGATGATTTCTTTGTATACTTTTATTATGGATTACCTTGGAGGCACCTACGTTTCGCAAGTACGGGCACATAATGAAAATGAGGCAATGATTCTTTGGGCGGAGAAACTGGAAACCGATGAAATTAAAGGTTTAACACTTGATGACAAAGCAATAATTATTAAAAATGGCTTTGATGATGATGAAGCCGTTTTACTTACCGGGTTGAAGAACGTATGGTGTTTTGATATCCGTACAAAAGGAGGATTCGCTTTGATCAACTTCATTAAAACACAACAATAAGACTACCCACCTGGATTTAAAGTTTATCATGAAAACAAAATGCTTAAATTATTTTATAAACATTTTGTTGGCAACTGTGGTATGTAACTTTATTTTAAGCTGTTCTAATCCTAAACCTACAGCTTTACAACGGTTAAAAAGCATGGATAAGTCCCAGCTTGATAGCATTAAAGCTGCGGTATTAAGAAGTTACAGGGATACCATTAAAGTGGATAGCACAGAAATAGCAGATAATGGGGATACAGTATCGATAAAATTCAGGCATTATTGTACTTACGATAATAAAATAAGCTTACCACAGGAATATCTGAATGTTTATGGAATCTCCAAATTTCAAACGCACAACTTTATATCGGAAGTAGAGTTTAAGATCAACTCCAGGATGATTTATAAAGGAGTTATAACTAAAAGTGATTTTAGTAAGTCCATTTCCATAAAATTGAAAAAATATGGTGTGCTTTACTACTCTCCTGATCTGAGCATATCGGGAAAACGACTATCCATCGATTATAATATAAATATACCTTTATCCGGAGAGGGCTGGGGATATACCATCAGTATAGATTCAACCGGTAAAAAGATCACCGGCTCGCTTGATTAAAGTATTAACGTGTCCTTAACCTAATTGATTCGTGGCGATGGATATATCGAATAAGGAAAGAATCGTCACTAAACAAAAAAAGCCGATTATTCGGCTTTTTTTGTGGCTTTTTTAGCTTTTGCTTTTGGAGCAGCAGGTTCGGCTTCCGGCTCTGCTGTTACCGTTTCGGCAACCGGCTCTTCTGCAACCGGGGCAGGTGCCTGGGTTGGATCGGCCTCTTCAAAAATTGGAAGCCGTTTTAATATCTGGAACCAGGCTATTACCTTTTTAATGTCTGATGAGTAAACCTTTTCTTCATCATGATCAGGTGCTACTTCATAAAAGAAGGTACGCAATGCTTTTCCGTCGGCTTTAACATCAGGTACGTTTGATGCTGTTTTTATACGCTCAAGCACATCAGTTAACCTGATGTCGTCCTCTACACCAAAAATGGTGATCTCGCTTAAAGCGGCTAATTTGGCGGTTGAAAGGTTAGCTATCAGCTTTGTTTTTTGCGCATCTAAACTTTCCAGCACATAGCCGGTTTTGTTTTGTGCCAAAGCTCTCCATAAACCCGGTTTTCCCGATACTGATACAATTCCCTGTAAATTCATATATTTTTTATTGGTCAGGTTGATTGAGCGAGTGATTTATCTCATTAATCGATAAACCACTCCCCTCATCAAAATTCACTTAATCCTCTATAACTTCGATGCCTAAAATTTTATCTCCCTGACGGATAGCGTCAACAACGTCAACATTCTCGATCACTTTACCAAAAACAGTATGGTTACGGTCAAGGTGAGCAGTGTTTGTACGGTTGTGGCAAATGAAAAACTGTGAGCCACCTGTATTACGACCTGCATGGGCCATTGAAAGTACGCCACGGTCATGATATTGGTTGTTGCCGGTAAGCTCGCAATCAATTTTGTAGCCTGGGCCACCTGCACCGGTACCGGTTGGGTCGCCACCCTGAATCATAAAATTAGGGATAACACGGTGAAAGATCACGTTATCATAAAAGTTTGATTTTGCTAATTTTTTAAAGTTAGCAACGGTATTAGGGGCATCCTGATCGTAAAATTCTACGGTCATGTCACCTTTTTCGGTTTTGATTATTGCTTTGCTCATTTTTTTGTTTTTTTAGAAAACAGTTGGCAAAGGTAATAAAATTGAGGATTAAAGAAAAGGTAAAAGGCGAAAGGTAAAAGGCAAAAGGTTTGCAATACTTATTAATTACCAGGGCGTAAATGTCATGGTAAGCGTTTTCTCTTTAGGCGAGTAACTGATCTCCCCTTTTCTTTTTGAATCAAACATTTTGATCTCCGAAATTGACTTTCTATAGTCTTTACCCAGTTCGGCTAATTGCGTAAAAAACCAGTCGAGCCCTTCCTGATCGCCCAGTGTATTGGCAAACCAGGCCAATTTTTGCAGTTCTATAAGGTTTACTTTTTCATCAGCCTTGAAAACGTAAGTCCACTTTACAATCACCAGTTCATCAGGCTTACCAATTAGCTGGGCCTGGCTTCCGTTGGCATCAACAGCCACAAAATTAGGCAGCAGGCTGATATCCGTATCTTGTTTAAAAACAAGGCCTTTATCAGCTTCTGTAAGCTTTTTAATCAGCACATCACGATTAAGGTGCATCCCTGCCCCTCCGCTTTGTGCATTCGCAGGCAAACAGGGTATCAACAAAACAGACGCAAGGAAAATATTTCTAACGATGACAGATAAGCTCATTTAAGGCCAGGATTTAACAGCAGCATAAAACTAAAACAACCGGCCCGATACCCGAAGCCCGGATGTGTTAAAAATGGTTAAAATACATTAGCCGTTTATTCGTTACATTTGATAACCCGGCAGTAAACAAATCATCAAGGATCGTGAACCAACAATCAAGCAGCAGATACTTTTCACAATTTCGCCTGTTACCCAATTTCCGGCTTTTTGCTTTCAGCCTTTTGCTTTTTGCTTTCATCCCTTCCCTGTCAAAAGCCGCATCCATCTTGATCCCTATGGATGATGAACAAAAAGATCATCTCAAATCATATGGAATAGCTTTTTGGGTGCTTAAAAATGGTGAGGAGGTTGACTGGCTGCTCAATTACCGCGGCGGCAGCTTTATGATGAAATACGGGCAGAAAGTTGAGGAAGAGTGCAAGATCCGCGGGGTAAGTTATGAGGTTATTGCCGATGCCAAAGCGAATGAGATTATTACCGAGGTAAGCGATCCGTCAGTAAATATGGATCTGGTAAAACTGGAGAAAGCTCCCCGCATGGCGGTTTACTCGCCCAAAAACAAACTCCCATGGGATGACGCCGTTACCCTGGTTTTAAAATATGCCGAAATTCCGTACGACCTGGTATACGACGAAGAAGTGATCCACGGTGAATTGCCTAAGTACGATTGGCTGCACCTGCACCACGAGGATTTTACCGGCCAGTACAGCAAGTTTTACGGCGCTTTCCGTTATGCGCAATGGTATACCGACGATATCAAGATCCAGGAGGCTATGGCCCATAAGCTGGGCTTTAGCAAAGTATCAAAAATGAAACTGGCCGTAGCGCAAAACATCCGTGATTTTTGTGCCGGCGGAGGCTTCCTGTTTGCCATGTGCTCAGGTACCGACACTTTTGATATTGCATTATCAGCCGCAAACACCGACATCTGCGAGCGCATGTTCGATGGCGACGCCGCCGACCAGGACGCACAATCCAAACTCGACTATAGCCAGACTTTTGCCTTCCAGAATTTTACGCTGGATATGAACCCCATCTCGCACTCTTTCAGCAATATTGATGTTACCACTACCCGCCAGGTAGACCGTACACGTGATTTTTTCACGCTGTTCGATTTTTCGGCCAAATGGGATGTAGTGCCCAGCATGCTTACGCAGGATCATGACAAGGTGATCAAAGGATTTATGGGCTTAACTACGGCCTACAACAAAAGCATGCTGAAGCCAGGCGTTACCATCATGGGCGAAATGAAAACCGCCAATGAAGCCCGCTACATTCACGGTGAATATGGCAAAGGTCAATGGACATTTTACGGCGGCCACGACCCCGAAGACTACCAACATGCCGTAAATGATCCGCCGACTGATTTGAAACTTCATCCAAACTCACCGGGCTACAGGCTGATATTAAACAATGTGCTTTTTCCAGCTGCGAAGAAGAAAAAACAGAAAACGTGATGTTGTAGGAGCTAAAAGCAAAAGGCCGAAAGCTTAAAGCTATAAAACTTGCAGCCATTTATAATCGTTGGTGTCGGGAAGACGAGAACGATTAAGAATACTTACGATGAAGCTATTTTAAAAACATGTCATTGCGAGGAGCGGCATGGGCAAAAGCGCTTGGGGCGACGTGGCAATCCCGTAGCTATACAGGGCGGACATGCATTGGCTACGAGATTGCCGCGCTACGCTCGCAATGACATATTTTTTTATTTTACAAACGAGCGCAAGTTCATATAATCCCTAAACAAAAAATCCCGGCCAAACCTGACCAGGATTCTTAAATATTGTAAAAGCCTTTCGCCTTCGGCTTTCAGCCTTCAGCCTTAAGCTAACTTAGCCAATTCTTCAGCCATAGCAGCGCCAATTTCGGCAGGAGATTCAACTACACGGATCCCGCACTCGGCCATGATCTTCATTTTAGCAGCAGCAGTATCATCGGCACCGCCAACAATGGCACCTGCGTGACCCATACGACGGCCCGGAGGCGCTGTTTGACCTGCGATGAAGCCTACAACCGGTTTAGTACCGTTTGCTTTGATCCAACGGGCAGCGTCGGCTTCCATGCTTCCGCCGATTTCGCCAATCATGATGATACCATGAGTATCCGGATCGTTCATTAATAATTCAACAGCTTCTTTGGTTGGTGTACCAATGATTGGGTCGCCACCAATACCGATAGCCGTAGTGATACCCAAACCGGCTTTAACCACCTGGTCAACCGCTTCATAAGTTAAAGTACCTGATTTTGAAACCACACCAACATTACCTTTTTTGAAGATAAAGCCAGGCATAATACCAATTTTGCTTTCATCAGCAGTGATGATACCAGGGCAGTTTGGACCAATCAGGCGTGCATCCTTATCCGTAAGATATTCTTTAACCGCGATCATATCCTTTGTAGGGATACCTTCGGTAATACAAACAATAACCTTAATGCCGGCTTCAGCAGCTTCCATAATGGCATCTGCACCAAAAGCAGGAGGTACAAAAATGATGGATACATCAGCACCGGTTGCAACTACGGCATCTTTAACCGTGTTAAAAACCGGCCTGTCTAAATGGCTTTGGCCACCTTTACCTGGTGTAACACCACCAACTAACTGAGTGCCATAAGCAATCATTTGCTCGGCATGGTATGAACCCTCTTTACCGGTGAAACCTTGTACAATAACTTTTGAATCTTTATTTACGAGTACACTCATTGGTTTTTTCGTTTTAGTACGGCAAAGCTAAAGTTTTTGCCCGAATGTCAAACCCTATTGTAATCTAAATTTATATGTTAACATAAAAGTGACTTTAGGTGGATTGGGGTGATCTGTTTGCCTGTGTTTGAACCATGATTTATGGGATTAAAGGATTAATGGGATTTGTTTAGAAAATCCAGACAATCTCTTAATCCCATAAATCACGGTTCAGAAAAAAATCCTGACAATCCATTAATCCCCCAATCATGGTTCAGACCTCCTGCCTAAACTCCCCCTCACTCTTCGCAATCACAATAGTCGCCACCCCATTCCCTATCACATTTGTTATAGCCCGCGCTTCCGACATAAACCTATCCACACCTATTAATATTGCCAAACCTTCCACAGGGATAATTTTAATGGCCGTAAGCGTACTGGTAAGCACAATAAAACCACTCCCGGTTACGCCAGCTGCCCCTTTGGACGTGATCATCAATATGCCGATGATCGTTAACTCCTGCCCTAGTGAAAGCGGGATATTAAACACCTGGGCTAAAAATATCACACACATGGAAAGATAGATCGTGGTGCCATCCAGATTAAAGGAATAACCAGTAGGGATCACCAAACCCACTACCGATTTGGAACAGCCAAACTTCTCCATCTTCTCCATCATGGCCGGCAACGCCGATTCGGACGAGGAGGTGCCCAGCACAATCAATATTTCCTGCCGGATATACTTCAGGTACTCCCAAAGACTAAATTTGAACAGCCTGCAAATGATATTCAATACCACAAATATGAACAGGAACATGGTCAGATAAACCGAGCCCATCAGCAGGGCCAGCGGCTTTAATGTTTGGATGCCGTATTTACTCACCGTGAAAGCCATCCCCGCAAAAGCCCCTATAGGCGCCACCTTCATCACTATCTTCATGATGTTAAAAAACACTTTCGAAAGCTTATCAAATAGCACAATAACCGCTTCGCCACTTTTACCCATCCGGCTTAGTCCAAAACCAAACAGTATGGCAAAAAACAAGATCTGCAAAATATCGCCTTCAGCAAAAGCTTTAAACATATTTGAGGGAACAATATGGGCAATGAAATCGCCCCAGTGCATTTCGGCCGCGGCTTTTTCGTATACGACCAGTTTACTGGTATCCATTTTAGCGGCATGATTTTCAAAGCCGGCACCGGGTTTAATGATATTGGCCACAGTAACACCTATAATGAGTGCGAATGTGGTCACGATCTCAAAATACAGCAAAGCCTTGCCACCTACCCTACCCACCTTTTTCATATCGCTCATGCCGGCAATGCCCAGCACAATAGTTAAAAATATGATAGGTGCAATCAGCATTGTGATCAGGCTGATGAATGTTTTGCTGATGAGTTCGGCAGTGGGGGCAAACCCTTTAATGTATAAGCCCGCTACTACCCCAAGGGCAATAGCAATAAGTACCTGGAAAGTTAGGTTTGATAAGAGGCGTTTCATGGTTGATCCCCCCAGCCCCCTAAAGTGGGAGCAACAGGTTGGGGCAATATAGCAAGTTGTTATTTCAAACACAAAAAAGCCCCGTACCGGAAACCGGCACGGGGCGTGATTTATTGATTGAAAGATCGTGGTTATGCCGGTGTTGCGGTGCCGGTAATTAAATCAATTAAGAATATTTTATTAAGGAAAGTCAGTTTAGCCTTGTGGTTGCCCAGGAAAACAATGGTACCGCTGTAATCCCAGCCGCCGCCGTTTGTTTTTCCTTCCGAACGGAAAGTAGCTGTACCACTGGTGATATCAAAGTTATCATCGCCATGTACATAAAGGTTGCTGAATACATAGGTATTATGCACCCTGCTAAACGTTTTGTATTTGGTGTATTCGTTATCAACATAGGCTTTCATCGGACCATCAATTGAGAAGTTTGAGTTATTGGTATTAAGTCCGCGTACTTTGTACTTCTGCACAATGTTATAAACGAAAGAATAACCCGGGCCGCTGCCTACAGTATTTAATGAATCGACAGAATCATAACCGACAGTTTTGTTACCATCACATACAAAGTAGTATTTAGTACCGCCTGTTTTGGTCGCTTTTAAAGTATCGCCCTGGTTAAATACAAGGTTCAGGCTGGTATCAACATAAAAACCGCAATTGTAAGTACTTTGTACTTTAAGTTTTGATGTTGAAGCATTGGTTGATGGGGTAACACCGTCTTTAACGCTGGCGCCGCCGAATGAACCTGCTAATGATTTTGCAAGGTTATCTGCAATAGATGAGCTGGCTACGTTGTCGCTTGCTTTTGTAGTTGTTGAATCGGATTTTACATTGATCCCTGTTTTTGTGCAGGCCGAATAAAGAATAGCTACACCTGTCAATAGAGGTAATATGCTGCGTAGATTTAGTTTCATAAACGTGATATCAGATTAAAGTTTAGATCTCTTCTACCCCGTTTGCAACAAACATACCACAGGCGTAATAATCAGATAAAAAACATCATGATACCTATTTTTAACTCATTTTCTATTTTGAATAACGTATGCCTGCCTGTTTATATTCCCAAATAGAATATCAAACAGCAATGCTCACAATCAACTTTCCCCGTTTCGAGGATTCGCATGTGGAGAATATTCCCCACATCCACATTGAGTAAGCTTGATATAAAAATCATGCCGCGCTAAATATGATGTTCGCTTAAATATGATTTTATAGAATTGGGGATTGAAAAATGCCAAACATAAAAAGCCCTGCATCCGATGAGGGAGCAGGGCTTTCATATATTATTAAACTGATGTTAGTTCACCGCTCCGGTGATTAGATCGGCAGTGAACACTGTGCCATCAATAGTGATCTTAGCTTTGTGACCTCCTAAAAATGTTATTGTTCCTTTATAGTTCCAGCTGTTTTTTCCCATATTTCCTTTACTCGAAAATGTAGCACTTCCGCTTAAAATAAAATCAGGATCTTTTGTAGGATCAACTACTATCGATTTAAAGTTGTAGTTAAAAGTACCTTCAACATTCGGCTGGTCTGTTGTGGGTTTGGTATAAGTAACTTTGGCATAATAGTTCACAGGACCATCAAATGAATACTGTGCGTGTTCAACACCCGGATTAAGGCTTCTCAGCGTAAGACTTTCCCCCATCCTTAAAGCCATTGCAAAACCGCTGCCTACCATGGTCATACTTAAGCTGTCGTTAGCAGTAACTCCAGATGGAACGCCATTAGTGCAGGTAAGCTCATACTTAACCTTAGCCCAGATATCAATTTTAGAGGTATCGCTTTGATCTAAATTAAATGCTATCGTGGTATCCATTTTAGCGCCGCATTCTGGTTTTGGGTCAACAGATTGAACCTTGATCTTACCTTTTTTGTTCAGGGAAAGATCGGTTGGCATACTTAAACCGCTTTTAAAATCAAACCCGCCGTTTTCAGGGTTAAAAATACCAACAAGGCTTTGTGCAATTTGTACACTCGCTTCTTTTTTGCTTACGGTACTTTGATTGTTAGGTGCCATATCAAGCTTATGGCATGAGGTGTAAATGGCAGTGATGCTGGCAAGCAGCAATACTATAA